>JAITEL010000119.1 GCA_031282065.1 Treponema sp. | reverse complement strand
CATCGAGGCCTATTATAATCGGGTCCGCTTGCATTCGGCGCTTGACTATGTGGCCCCTGATATGTTTAACTCAGGACGGGTCGCTTAACGGTGTCTACCGAACGGGGCAAAGTCCACTTTACCGTATAAGGAGTATATTGTGCCGGGTAACGCCTATCAGAAGCATCGTTTGAACCATCCTATACCGGGCCTGTTTATGCTCGCGCTCTTGGGGGTTCTCCTGGGTTCCGGTCCTTTCCTCAGCGCCCAAAACAGCCAGGCTATGAGCCGCGGAGACCACCTGACCCTGAAGATCGCGGTGATGGGGCCGGGGGATGAACTGTATTTTTGGTGGGGCCATATCGCCCTTATCATTGAAGACGGGATCACCGGCAAGGCCCGGTTCTATGATTACGGCTTGTTTTCTTTTGATAAGGACCACTTCTTTGTTAATTTTGCCTTTGGCCGCCTCCTCTATAGCTGCGGCGCATCCCCTGCCGAGGCGAATATCAGGGCCTACATCAGAACGAACCGGGATGTAAGCATCTATACCCTGGATCTGCCCGCGGAAAAACGAGCGGAAATCCAGCGCTTTGTGGAAACCAACGTCCTCCCGGAAAACCGGGATTATTATTACCACCATTTCCGGGATAACTGTGCCACCCGGATTCGGGACATCCTGGATCTTGCCACGGATGGGCAATTCAAGGAACGGTTTAAGGAAGCCCCCGGCCGTTATACCCTGCGTCAGCATGTGCGCCGGCATACCTGGTTCTCCCCATTTTTTGACTGGCTCCTTAACTTCTTGATGGGACAGGATATTGATACCCCCATCACCATCTGGGAAGAGATGTTTCTCCCCGCAGAGATAGGCATGCGGATTGCGGATTTCCAGTACCATGACCGTGAAGGGAAGGAACGCCCGCTGGTTGCTTCGGTGGAGGTGCGTAACCGGGCGGTAAACCGCCCTGCGGTTTTAGACGCTCCTCCGAGGCAGTGGATCCGCTCCCTCCTGGCGGGCGTGCTTATTGCCGGGCTTATGGGGCTGATCCAGGGCTTAGGAAGATCCCGGCCTCGCCTATACCGGCTGCTGGGGGGTTTGAGTCAGAGTGCGCTGGGGCTCTTCTTTGGGATAGCCGGTTCTCTGCTGTTCTTTATGAGCTTTTTCACCAACCATGATTATACCTACCATAACAGCAATATCCTCTTTGTACATCCCCTGCTGTTAGGGGCCATACCCCTGGGCTTCATCCTGGCCTTTGGGAAGGAGGCGAAGAAACGTGTTCGGGCCGAACACCTGTTGAAGACCCTGTGGAGCGTGGTGCTTTTCGGAGGCATCCTCTCCATGGTGATTAAGTGCTTCCCCGGGTTTTATCAGCAGAATCAGGTAAGCCAGGCTCTGGTAGTACCCTTTGCCCTGCTTCTAAGCGGGATCCCTGCATGGGTAGGCAGAGTCCTCAGCCTGAGACATCAGAAACCAAAGCCTGAGTAGCCATAATCAGGATAATGCCGTATGGTAGGGTAAAGTCTCGTCGTATATAGCAACATTTGAAGGAGCAGTTATGAAAGCCATTATTCATGTAGATAATAGCGATTTTTTCAGGACCTTAATGAAAGTATTTCTGGCGGAACAGGGGTTTCTGGGAACCTCTTTTTCCCACGGAGCCGATGCCCTAGAAGCAATTAAGCAGGGGGATGTTTCGCTGGTCATTACCGGTATGTCCCTTTCCGATATGGACGGGGAGGAGTTGATTAAGCGTATCTGTGCCTCTTCCTATACAGGGCCCATTATCGTCCTTACCTCAGATCATCTAGAAACGATACAAGAGACTCTCCAGTACAAAGGCGTCAAAGCCTGTATCTCCAAAGCAGAAGCATGGCAGGAAAAGCTCTTGCCCTATCTCTCCAATTGGTAAACCGGTGGCTGGGTTTACAAGAGGCTCACCGGGTCTACATCAACTTCCAGATAGACCCGGCTGTCTTTACCGGTTTCATAGCGGGTGAGTATGGTGCGGGCTGCCTGGTGGAGGTCCCTCATAGAGGGGCCCCGTAAGATGAGCTGCCGGCGGTAATTCCCCCCGATAATACCGATGGGACATTCCGCAGGGCCTAACATATCCGCATGGGCAGGAAGCAGGAGCGATGCCAGGGTGGCGAGGTTCTCTATAGCCCTGTCTGCCCTGCTTTCTTCCTTAGACCGGATGGTGAAACGGATAAGCCGGGTATAGGGAGGAAAGCCCAAGACCTTCCGTTGGGCCAATTCCGCGGCATAGAAGCCTTCCAAATCCAGGGTGCAGGCGCGGATGATGATCGGGTCCTGAGGCCGCAGCGTCTGAACAATGACCCTGCCGTCCGGGAAGTACCGCCCTGCCCGGCCTGCAACCTGGACAATCAGGGAAAAGGTCCGTTCCGCAGCCCGGAAATCCGGCAGGTGGAGGCCGGTATCCGCGGAGATGACCCCTACCAGACGGACTGCGGGAAAATTGAGTCCCTTGGCAACCATCTGGGTCCCCAGGAGTATGTCGAAACTCCCGGCTTTGAACAGGGTCAGGGTTTCTTCAAGACTCCCCTTCCGGCTGGTGGTATCTGCATCAGCCCGGTAAATCCGCAGGTCCGGGAAAGTCCGGCGGACCTCCTCTTCAATAAGCTCGGTACCAAAACCGGTATACCCCGCTTCCAAGGAACCGCACTGAGGACAGGCCTTGGGGGGAGGGGTCTGGTACCCGCAGTAATGGCAGATCGCCCGGCCTTTACTCTTGTGGTAGGTGAGGGATACCGAGCAATGCCGGCAGGTGAGTTCATAACCGCAGGCACGGCAATGATAGAAATAGGCGAAGCCTCGGCGGTTTAAAAAGAGGATGCTTTGCCTGCCCATCTGGGCGGTTTTACGGATTTCATCTTTTAATTCCCTGGTGAGGCAGCCTTGGGTATGGGCAAGGCTCACCTGTTCTATTGCCGGCAGGCTTCCCCCGGCAAGCCGGCGGGTCAAGCTCAGCCGCCGGATGGTCCCTTCCTCCATGAGCTTCCATGCCTCTACCGAAGGGGTGGCAGAGCCCATGACCAGGCAGGAACCGGTAACAGAACAGCGGTGCATAGCCACTTGCCGGGCATGGTACCGGGGGGTATTTCCTGATTTGTATGAGCCATCTTGTTCTTCATCCATGATGATAAGCCCCAAGTCTCGCACCGGCGCAAACACCGCGCTCCGCGGTCCCACCACGATGCGGATCTCCCCGCTCTGGATCCGCACCCATTCGGTAAGCCGTGCACTGGGGCTCATGCCTGAATGAAGGGTGGCGGCGATTGAGCCGAAACGGCTCCTTATGGCCTCTACGGTCTGATGGGTTAGGGAGATTTCCGGTACCAGGTAGATCACCGACTTCCCTGCTTGGAGCACCTGCTCTGCAGCCCGCAGGAATACCTCGGTCTTTCCTGATCCCGTGATGCCATAGAGGTACAAGAGCCGGCAGCCGGCAGCCGCGGAAGGAACCGCCTTGAGGGGAGCTTCCTGAAAAGATGCGAGGATACTTGCCAGGGCAGCCTGCTGTTCCGGGGAAAGTTCCGGGAACCTTTGGGTCATTTCATCCTCAATATCCGCAAAGGTGGAATAGGTTCCGGTCCGTCGGCCTGAGGGAATCATCACCGCCAGGGCTTGGCCGAGGCTACAGAGGTAGTACCCGGCTATCCATTGCGCCAGGGCCAGGCCCTCCCGGTCGAATAGGGGTGCGCTGTCTACCACCCGGCGGACGGTCTTAATCGCTTCTGGAGCCAGACCCTGGGGGGCCTCGGCGCGTTCCTCTATGATGTAACCCAGGCACTCGTGTCTGCCGAAGGGGGCCATGACCCGCTTACCAAAGGCGGATGCTCCCTTTGGGTCTATCTGGTAGGTGAAGACCTGATGCAGGGGGAGATCAAAGACCATATCCACATAGCGGACAGGGGGTACTGCGGCCATTAGGCTTCTCTGGTATCCAAAGCATCCAAGTGGTTCCGCAGGCTCTTTAAGTCTTCCCAGGCCGGCCTTTTGAGGGATACATCCCGTAAGAGCGCGCTCGGATGGTAGGTTCCCAGGAGGGGAATACCCTGGTAGGTGGTGAGCTGTCCCCGGAGCTTCCCGATACCTGCATCCGTATGGATCAAAGCCTGAAGCGCCACCCGGCCCAGGCAGAAAAGCATCCGGGGCTTAAGCAGGGCAAGCTGCCGGTCCAGGAACGACGCGCAGGCTGCGATTTCCTCGGGCAGGGGATCCCGGTTATGCGGAGGCCGGCATTTTACCATATTGGTAATGAAGCAGTTCCTTTCCCGGGACAGGTCCACTGCTGCAAGCATACGGTCCAAGAGCTGCCCTGCTTTTCCTACAAAGGGCCGGCCTGAGGCGTCTTCATCCGCACCAGGCCCTTCCCCAATGACCAGCACCAAAGGCCGGGCTACCCCTTCTCCGGGAACGGTCTTGATTCGGTGGGTATGCAGAAGACAATTCCGGCAATGCTGGATTTCCGCTTCCAAGGAATCAGCCGGGGATGGCACATCTGTACGCTCAACTTCCGCAGAGGGAGAGGCTGGGGAATCATCGGTAAAGGTATAGGTCTTTGGGGAGTAGCTGTAGCCGTCCCGCAGGTAATCCCCGGCAAGATCGAGAAACCGGGCGAGGGGAACCTTTTGTTCAGCTTTCAGGGGTCTTTGCCTGCGGCCTGTACTCTCGATATGTTCAGAGGGATCCATCTGCACTGCCGCCTCTGCCCCGCAAGCCGTCCTGCGATCCGGGAGGGCTTGGTCTAGGAATTCCATCCCAGTTTTTGTATTTCCTTGACAAATTCATCCATATCCTCAAAATGCCGATACACCGAAGCAAAACGGATATACGCCACCTTATCCAGAGCACTGAGCTTTTCCAATACCAAATCCCCAATGACTGCGCTTTCAATTTCGTGGTTTACCTTCCCGATCATGGCTGCGGCATCTTCGATTTCGTTGACCAGCCGTTCTATGCTCATCTGGGAGATAGGCCGTTTTTCCAAGGCCCGCTGGACCCCTTTCTCAATCTTCCGCCTGTCAAAGGGTTCCCGGCGGTAGTCCCGTTTGATGATCATGAACTGTTTTTCTTCAATCCGCTCATAACTGGTAAACCGGAGCCCGCAATGGTTACATTCCCGGCGGCGACGCACTGCTTCGCCGTTGGCTAGGGTCCGGGATTCGATTACCTTGTCGTCAACAGCACCGCAATGGGGACAGCGCATATTCCACCTCAACCGTTCTTGCTTTACTATAACCGGCTGTGGGCTATGGTGCAAGCTCCCGCGTTGCCTCATTGACAGAGCGCCGCTCATAAGCTATAGTTTCCTCGAATATATAACCATGCGAGGGTGGTGAAATTGGTAGACACGCCAGACTTAGAATCTGGTGCCTTTGGCATAAGGGTTCAAGTCCCTTTCCTCGCATCGCAGCATACCTTGTCCTTACAAACCTGCAAAACCGACGTTTTTTACCCTCTCGTATTCGGGCGCTTAAGCGCATCAGTGGGTATGGAGGAGTCCATCAGGAGCTTGAGCATGCGGGGATCATCGATGTCCTTGAGGGCTAAACCGTCCTTGAGCGCTGCGGTAAGCACTGCTTCAGGGTGCCGGTGTTTAATATCCCGGGGATGTTCCCCTGGTCCTAAGGCAAGCAGTTCCTCCCGAAAGGCCGCAGAAAAAAGTACCGGCGTACCGGGCGTCCCCTTAAAGGCAGGCTGCACAATGCACCCCGGCCTTCGCAGGTCCAGCACGCTGCGGACCGTATCCGCATCAAGCAGGGGCTGATCGCAGGGAAAAAACAGGTAGTACCTCCCGTGGGAGGCACTAAGCCCCCGGCGTATGCTTTCACGCTGCCCTTGTTCGGGGTGCTCATTCTGAATGAGCCTGAGCGGTAAGCCCTCGGCGAGAGCCTGCACCTGGGCATCTGCCGCGACAAAGAAAATACGGCGAAACCATCCCAAGGTGCATACCAGGTCCAGGGTATGCCGGGCAAGGGCTTTCCCCCGAAAGGGGACCAAAAGTTTATTGGCAGGGCCGAACCGCTTGGAGAACCCCGAAGCCAGGAGTATGGCATCCACCTCTTCCTCGCTCCTCATGGGGTCCTCTGCTGCGGGTCCAGGGCCTGCAGGATGGCCTGGGCTTTTTTCTCGGTTTCCGCAAGCAATTCCCGCGGCTCTCCTGCATCGTCCTGGTAACGGATCACCAGGAGGGGCGACTGAGGGGTGAGCAGCTTTTTCCACCAGGACCGCTCCTCCCTCAGTTCCACGGCAATAAGCCGTTCCTGGGGAATGAAGATGAGCCGCTCTTGGGGAGCCTCCCCGCCCAGGGTCGTCCGGGACAGGGCCTCCATCCAGCTTTCATGGGGAAAATGGTGGAAGCGAAAGCCCCGGCTTGTGGCGATGAGCAGCCCCCACAGGGGCCGGTCAAAGCCCTCCCAGCCCCGGATGTACCGTCCCAGGGCATAGGCGAAGACCTGTTCTCCCAGCCGCGCTGCATAGTCCCGCCAGAAGGTCTGGGGATCCCTGGTGTTTAGCCCGGCCATGCGGCGACTATGCTTCTGCCTGCGGCTGAGGCATAGGCCGCTCGGCAAGGTACATGAAATTGTGCAGTAACTGTTTGCCGTAGCCGGTGAGTATGGCTTCCGGGTGAAACTGCACGCCGTATACCGGGTAGCGCCGGTGTTTTAAGGCCATGATGACCCCCTCTTGGGTCCGGGCAATCTGCAGGAGATCCTCAGGGAGGCTTGCAGGATCCACCACCAGGGAATGGTAGCGGGTAGCCGGGAATCCCTGGGGAATCCCGGCAAACAGCCCTTCACCGGCCTCAAAAAACAGAGGGCTCACCTTACCGTGCATGGGTTCTTTCGCCCGGACCACCTGAGCGCCGAAAAAGCGGGCGATACATTGGTGCCCCAGGCATATCCCCAGGATCTTCTTGTGCCGGTAAAAGGCCCCTATCACCGCAAGGCATATACCGGCCCCTTCGGGGTTTCCTGCACCCGGAGAAAGGACCAGGGCCTCAAAGTCCAGGACCTGCAAGGCCTCAAGGCTCACGCGGTCGTTTTCAAAGACCTGCACGCTCACGCCCATTTCTTCCAGGTACTGGACTATGTTGTAGGTGAAGGAATCGTAGTTATCAATTAAAACGACCTGCGCCCTCATACCAGGGTAACCTCCTGAAGGCCCCGCACGGAATTCACGCAATAGATGTGTTCTGCCTGCGTAAGATCCGGTCGGTACAGTATTTTTTCATGACATTCCCCCCGGTCCAGCATGGCCTGGCGGTAAATGCCCTGCAAAAGCCCGCAGCATACCGGAGGCGTATACCGGCGCCCCTGGATTTCGAGGACCACATTGCTGCGGGAACCTTCGGTGAGTTCCCCCCGCTCATTAAAAAAGAGTTCATCATACAGGGCCTCATAGCTCAGCTGAAAGTAGGGTCTATAGCTGGTCTTGTGGTAGAGAAAGTCCTCCCGGCTGTCCACCTGCACCGAGGAAATCCGCACCCGGGTGCTGCGGGGGGGAAGGAGGGCTTTATATTCCAGGCTGCGCTGTCCCTGCTTATCCAGGAGCACCCGGAGGATCCCCTCTTGGGCAGGCTCTAAAGACCAGAGGGTTTCATCAAAGGCAAAGCCAAAGTGCCGGGCCGACCGGGCTAAGCGCCTAAGGTGTTCCTCCTTAAACAGGATACGCCCCTGTTCCACCTTCATGGTTTCAATGAGCAGAAAAGCCCCGCTGAGAAACCTGGTTTTCGTCAGGGTCTCCTTCCATTCATCCTGAATACGCGAATCCCACACAATCGCCCCTCCTGCCCGGTATATGAAATCCCCCTGGGTACGGGATCCCTGGAGAATTCTGATAGGCACACTGAAGGTCATCTGCCCGGGGCTGATAAAGCCGATGGCGCCGCAATAGATATGCCGTTTCCCCTGTTCCAGGCGGTCGATGATACGCATGGTGCTGATCTTGGGGGCCCCGGTGATGGAACCGCAGGGAAACAGGGCCTTAAAAATCCCGTATAACGAGGTGCCTTCCGGCAGATCCGCTTCAATCTGGGAGGTCATCTGGTGCACGGTGGGGTGGGTTTCTATGCTGAAGAGCTGAGACACCTGCACCGAACCGGTTTTGGCTATCCTGCCCAGGTCGTTTCTCAGCAGGTCCACAATCATCACATTTTCCGCCCGGTTCTTCACATCCTTTTGCAGGAAGTCCCGGAGCTCCCGGTCTTCTTCGGGGCTTTTCCCCCGGGGGCAGGTCCCCTTCATGGGTTTGGTGCGGATATGCCCTCCCGGATGGCCCGGCGCAGCGCGCAGTTCAAAGAACAGCTCCGGGGAAAAGGAGAGGACCGTATCATAGTCGTTTTGGATGAAGCAGTTGTAGGGGGTTTGCTGCCGGGTAAGAAGGTACTCGTAGAGGGCAAAGGGATCGGTCTGCCGGTAAGGGCGGACATGAAAATCACAGGTGTAATTCACTTCGTAGGTATTGCCCTGGGCAATCTCCTCCCGGATTTCCTCCAGGGCCGCCGCATATTCCTCAAAAGAAAGGGCCGGCTTTATGTCCAGCGCCACCGGAGCGGCCTTCTTGGGGGTGTAAGGTTCATAGCGGTCAAACACCTCAAAATACAGCAGCGGCAGGTCCTGTTCCACCGGAAGGCCGGCAAACACATCCTTGGCCTCATAGCGTATATACCCCAGGAGAAAGAAGCGGTCTTTATAGGCATCTATGGCCTCAAACGCGGCGAGCATTTCCGCGTTATTGAAGGCCGTAAGGGTTGTGAGAGGCTGCGCAAAGCTTTTATCCGCATACACCAGCATAGGGCTACCTTAGTAAGTTCCCCTGGAGAAATCAAGCCCCCCCGCATGGTCGAAAAACCATACGGGGGGGCTTAGGCTTTCCCCAACCCGGCTTAACCGATGAAGGCTTCAACGATAGGGGACCACTTTCCCTGGTCGCCCTTGCTGTTTTCGTAACAGGTGGCGTAATAGGCAGGCGTGCCCTTGTCCGCTTCCGTGTGGCTGATGACCAAGGTCGTTTTCCGGTTGAATTTCGATTTGGGCAGGGCCGAAGCAGACGCAGGTTTTTCCCCGCCTACCTGCCAGGCATAGCGCACCCCATAGGCATCCGCGGGCTTCGTACTGCGCCCGGTTTCGGGGTTTAAGGCTTTCACCTTATGCTCAAAATGATTCACCGTGTTTTCCACCACCGTGTCCGGCCGGCTGGCGGGCGTCCCGTGGCTGGTCATGGTTTTATCCTCCGGCCGTATGCCGAAGACCAGTTTTTGAGCGGCGTTCATGTTTTTATTAAACCGAATGGACGCATTGGCAAAATCCCGCATGGCGCCAATGGCCGCTTCCTTGGCTTCGTCCTTAGCCAGCCGGTTTACCGATGAGTCATCCGCCTCGTATGCACGGCGGGCATCCAAAAAGCCGTCTATCTTGCCCGAAACCGCGGTAAGCTGCGGCTGCTCCCAAGCGAAAGCAGCTGCTTTCGCCGGATCCGATAGTTCCTCCTTCCATTTTGTGCATAAGTCGAGGAAATTCTGTTCCCGTGTGGGTATCCAATCAGCCATATACACCTCCTTATGGTGTTCCCCATATATGTACCCGTGCCAAACCCAGGTTTGGCACCAGCTAAGACGAGTATAGCACTTCCAAATCCGAGTGTAAAGCTTCCCCACCCAGGTTTGAAACTTCCCCACCCAGGTTTGAAACTTCCCTACCCAGGTGTGGAACTTTCACACCCAGGTTTGGAACTTTCACACCCAGGTGTGGCGGCGGCGCACCGGGGTGTACGCGCGGTATGCTTTACTCGGATATCCCGCTCTTCACGCCTGCCGGAACCTCAGCGCTCCCTAGGTACCTAATCTCACAAAGGCGTCAGGGTATCCAATACGCTTGAAACGCTGCAAGAGCGCGCCGCTCTCTCCCAGGTTTATGGGGCCCAGGAGAATCCGGTACAGGGGCTCATCCGGGCTTCCCGAATGTTCAACGGCTAAGGGATAGGCGCCTCCTATCTTGGACAGCTCAGGCTCTACCAGTTCGGCTTGATGGTAGGCTCCCAATTGGAGGTAATACTTACCCCTTTCCAGGCGGCTAATCACCGGAACCGAAAACTCACGGGGGGAGATGGCGCTTTGAGCAGGCGGGGGGATGGAAGGTATGACGGGCGCCACTTCCCGGTCTGCAGGGGCCTCCTCCACGGGAAGGGCGATGGCATCAATGATGGCGTTTGGGTCTATACCGGGCTCGGACTGAGCGGGCCTGGCAATGGGGGCTATTTCCGCTTCTGCCGGAAGCGTGATAGTTCCCTGCTCCGCAGGAGGCCGCTCCTCTGCGGGAGTCAGCCGGAGACGGTATGCCTCCGTATTATAACGGGGCCCTTCAAGCGGCCCGGTCTCTTCGGCCTGGGCCACTGCTTCAGGATTCGGCTTTTCAAGGATCGTAAGGGGGGCCTCCTCTCGGGCAAGAGGGGAGGCCGGGAGGGGCAAATGGGTTTCCGGCGTTACGACGCTGTCTTCCAAGGCGGGTTTTTCCTGTATGCTGACAGCCCCCTTATCGGAACCGTCCGGGGGGAGGGCTTGCGGGTGATGCACATCGGGAATGTCCGTGCTGCTGCCGGAGGCTCCGGTTTCTCCGGCAGGCTGCTCTTGAGAAAGAAGGCCCAGGGGCCCTGCTTCCCCCGGCTCCCTGCCCGATGCTTCCTCTCCGGCCCCGGGTTCCGGTTCCTTGCTAATGACCGCGCCGGGCCAATAGGTTTCCGTCTGTTCCAGCCGTTCTTCCGGTTTTTCAGCAATGCTTACCCGGGGCTCTTCAGCAGTTTCAGGGAAGGGGCTAATCTCCGGTTGATTCGTTCCCGAGGCTCCCGGTTCTGCCCCAGGGAACACCAGCAGCTCAGGCTCAGGAGGGCTTCCCTCATCCGCCCGGAATTCCGCAGGCGTACCGGGTTTATAGGCATCGGGGATGCCTATAGCATCCTTGGGGGAGGCCTCTTCCGGGGGGGCTGCATCCTGACTTGCAGACCCGATGGGCGTCCCCGAAGCAGGGGCGGGTTTCTCAGGAAGCGTGCTTTCAGCACTGCCCTCCTTCGGGCCGCTGCTTTGCAGGGCTGCATCAGAAGGCGCGCCTTCGGTATTTTGCGCAATCTGCGCAAGGTATTGGGAGAAGGCTTCCGGGTCTGAAGGCTGTATCATCTTGATCCTGCCCAGGGCCCCTATGGGCAGGCCTATGGCCTGGGCAGCTTCCCTGGTAAGGGCGACCAAAAGCCCCGGGTTGTTTAAACTGGCGGCAACCGTAACGGGAATGGTTTTTTCCGTTTCCAGATTGGTAATATACACCACCGTATTTCGGGGGAATACATTGGTGGCCACATAGAGTCCTTCTGCAGGCAGATCCCCCTGAGAAGCTACCACCGCATTTCCTTCCCAGATGCTTCCTTCCCATTCGGAGGCGTTCAGTACAAGGATACACACGCTGAGCATACACCCCAGAAACCGCTTTTGTTTCATATATTTCATAGGACCATCCTTCAAGGTATTTTAAACCTGCCCTATCCTGTAGAAGAGCATACCGGGGATTTCAAACAATACACGCAAGAGCGGCGCTCCTCAGCTTCCTAAATGAGCCAGGAGGGCCTTTGCCGCTTTTCTGACCTCCAGCAGTTCTTCAGATGCAGAGAGCCCTCGGGCTTTCGGGTATTGTTGTTCCACCACACAGCGATACGGCTTGGTACTAAAAAGTTTGAGGGAGATCGATTGCGGTCTTTGGGGAGCGCCCGCGGTCATACCCTGATACTCCAGCAGGGCCAGGATAAAAAAGTCAGAGCCCCCTGCGATGGCCTCCTTGAACTCCCCTTGGGCTTCATCGGGAAAGGTTCCTTTGGATGGAGCCGTGATCTGCATAATAGGAGCATTGCTTACGATATGACCTGCCTCAAAACATACATCCATCAGGGTGCTCTCCCAGAGCCGTGAAAATTCCTGCACCGGCCTGTTTGCGGGGAGTCCGGTCTCTATAACGAGAAAACTGATAGTTGCACCGGAAAGGGGAACAAGAAAACAACCATGCAAGAATAGCACCATACTCAATGGTTTTACAAAACCCATTTTTTCTTAACCATGCTCCTTTTTTTCTATCGGCACAATGATAGAGCTTCTGTAGAGGGGAGCGGAACTTACGATGGACCTGTACCGTTGGAGATACTCACCTCCACGGGGATGCCCCTACCCTCATCCGGTATTTTGCACCTTTTGAAACTGCATAGGGCTTCCTATTAAGCTCCCCCCAGGCTTACCGGCAGCCTGTGGAACAGGGAGAAACCCCGCCCCTTCCCTGTTGGGATACGCCCTCTGGCTTGAGCAGCTTACCATCGGATGGAGAAGTTTTGGTATCTGCCGGTGGGTGTGCGAGGTTCATAACGGAGCGAATCCACCCGGGCGCCTGGCGGCCCTCGGTGAAGCCAGGTAAGAAAAGGGGTCTGTTTTTCCAGAGGCCCTTCAGACCAGACCTCCACTGCCCCATCGCTTCTATTCCGTACCCATCCTGAAAGACCCAGGCGCCGGGCCTCATGGATGGCGGAATACCGAAATCCGACCCCCTGGACGCGGCCCCGAATCAGGGCCGAAAAAGCAAGGGTCTCTCTTTCTTTGGTCTCATCCCCTATCTTCATATACCCGGTTTTTGCTTCCTTCCGGTTAATACTACCCCTACCCGGCATAGGCCAGCACCATACCCATTTGGTAAAAAATAAAACCCCCCGGGAAAAGGAGGTGAGGAAACCCGGGAGGCAAACTGATAATACGATTATTATTCAACTAAGATGCTAACAGCAAAAACACTTTGTATGTCGGTGATGAAAAGGCATATAATACCGTATCATCAGTAATTTTAAGGTACCCAAATTTCCCCTCAGGGTCAAGGGTTTCGGCTTAAGTATTACTATTTTTGTAATGAATTAGCCTGCTCCAGCACTTCCTGCTTTTTGAAAAGCGCTCATGGTCAAACCCTTATGCAGGATAATTGAGATTTTCCGCAGCCGGATGCTCCACCATTGCCGCATATCGCCGAACTTCCCATTGCGCCATATCCAGGTTTTGCTCCCGCCAGTTTCCACATTCTGCCGGAGCAGCCCCAGGGATGGCTCCCTCAAACCGGAGGATCCAATTCAGCATTTCTTGCAGCAAGGGCAGGATCTCTGAAGAATCCAAGTCCCCTTCCAGAATGAGATAAAAACCGGTTCGGCATCCCATAGGGCCGAAGTATACCACCCGGTTTCCCCACTCCTTATGGGAACGCAGAAAGGTGGCTCCCAGGTGTTCAATGGTATGCAAGGCTGGCATATCCAGCACCGGCTCCTTATTCGGCTCCTTAAAACGGAGATCAAAGGTGGTGAGGACTAAAGCCCCGAACCGATCCTTGCGAGAAACAAACACGCCCGGCTTTAAGCGAAGATGATCCACTTGAAAACTGGCAATTTTTTCCATACTAATCTCTCCTATTCCCTATACAACGTACAAATGTAAACCTAGTTCCCACGGCAACCCGTATCTAACGCTTGCAACTATAGGGTTAGGGGCCTTTTTAGTCAAGGTAAGCTGCGTCTTATGGCCACCGGGCCCCCTAGGGATACCCTAGCCTAGACGTGGTTCCCGGGAAGCGCTTGCGGGGGCCTGGCTTTTGAAGGCAAGAATGCCTCAGCCATGATGCCCCTTCATAAAGGCGTACCAAAGAGCTTTTCGATTTCCTTTTCACTCCCGTTTTTGGCGATAAGGATGATGTGATCCCCGACTTGGAAGCGGTAATCCCCTTTGGGAATAAAGGAGTTTCCCCCCCGGTTGACCAAGAGCAAAAGCCCGCCGGCAGACAGGCGAAACATGGTGATGGGCTTATCCGCCACCGGCGCGCCTTTTTCGATTTCAAGCTCGATGATACCGATGCTGCCATCTCCAATGCGGTGAATCCCCTTAACCCCCGGCCCCATAAGATGGGAGCGGATAGAATCCACCACTACGGATTTCATGGGGATCACCACATCAACCCCAAGCTGCCGGGCTATGGTCCCATAGCCGGCTCCGCTAACCAGGGCCACTGCCCGGCGAACCCCCCGGGATTTAAGGTAGAGCGCGGTGATTATGTTGAGCTCTTGATGACCGGTGGCGGTTACGATGAGGTCAAGGTCGGTGATCCGCTCTTCGACAACGAAACTTTCATCGGAAATGTCTTCATTGAGGATGAGGGCCTCGGGGAAACGGGCAGCTAGCTCTTTGCACAGTCCATAGTCCTGCTCAATGAGGATCACCTGCCGTATACGCTTGGGGAACAGCCGCTTCAGAAAAGAGAAGCGGGAAGGCCCTTTTTTCGGTTTTCCTGCACTCCGCGGGCTGCTTTCAGCAGCAAGGCCCGCTTTCCGGCTGCGGTCCTGCTCCGGGTAGAGCAAGCCTTCGGCGATGAGGGCCCCCACCCGTCCGCCGCCGACTATGCCTATTTTTCTCAGGATCTCTTCAGAACGGCCGGCGCAGGCAAAGACCGCATGCAGCTCTTTTTCTTTGGCAAGCACATGGATGCGGTCTCCTTTGCCAAGGACCGTTACCCCGCTGGGAAGTATGCTCTCCCCCTGGCGTTCAAGGAGGGTAACCAGGCTTTCCCCCGGTATGAGGGAACGAAAATGCGTGAGGGGCAGTCCGTCAAAGGCGCTCCCCGGGGCAATGTCGGTGGAGCCGAGTTGGTAGGAGGTGTTGGCAAAGGCGAGGATATCCCCGATGGCGCCGTGTTCAATGGCGTTTAAGACAGAGCGGGCAGCTTCCACATCAGGGTGCACGAAGCGGTCGATGCCCAAGATCCTTTCCTCGGAACGGTTCAGCCGTATATACTCGTCGTTTCGCACCCGGGCTATCTTGAGCAGATGCGGATAACGGGAAGAGGCAAGGCCGCAGATGAGCATGTTTACCTCATCAGAACCGGTAACGCAGACCAGGGCATCGGCTTTGGCAATACCCGCCTCGGCCAAGGCGCTGAGGCTGTTCCCTTCATCGTGGACTACCAGGCAATCCAGACGGTTTGAAGCATGGCGGGCCCGCTCTTCATGGGATTCGATAAGGGAAACGTCGTGTTTTTCCTCAATGAGGCTCTGGCTTAATTGGGTTCCCACGAGACCTGCGCCGACTATGATAATACGCATGAGCCTATGCCGGTGGTACTGCTAGGGGAGAGTCGTATTGCGTAAGAGGGAGAGGAAACCCGGATAGGTTACGTCCGCAGCTTCGATCCCGTTGATTTCCACCGGGCCTTCGGCTCCCAGGGCAGCTACCGCCAGGGCCATCACCACCCGGTGATCCCCATGGCCTTCTACCGGAGCGCTCCGCAGCAGGGGAAACCCCCCTGATGAAGGGGCCCCTCCCCGGATAAGAAGGCCGTCGGGACGTTCTTCAGTCCATACCCCGAGCTTCCCCAGCTCCAGGGCCATCACCGCTATCCGGTCGGTTTCCTTGATCCGGGCGTGAGCCACATTAACTAAGGCGCTTTGCCCTTCGGCATAGGCCGCGATGACCGCCATGACGGGTACGAGATCCGGGGTGGCATTGAGGTCAAAGGTGCCTGCTTTAAGCGGACCTGAGCGCGAAACCCGGACAAGATGGGTATCCCCTTGTTCTTCCCAGTGCACTTCTGCGCCGAGCTCACTGAGCATGGTGAAGAAGGCTTTATCCCCTTGGGTGTCCTGCGGATCAAGCCCCAGGAGCTCCAGGGGGCCGCCGGTAATCGCCGCGGCGCAGGAGGGAAAGGCTGCAGAGGAAAAATCCCCGGGTACCGGGCCGTTCAAAGGCCGGTAGGAAGCCCCGCCGCGGATACGGAACCAGGAATAATCCGGGGCAGCTTCGTAGGCCGCCTGTTGAGCATCCAGATAGGCAAGGGTCATGGCAATATAGGGCTTTTCGTTGAGCAGGGGCACCTCAATTTCCGTACAGGTTCCTGAAGGAGCCAGGGGAGCGGCCAAGAGCAGGGCGGAAAGGTACTGGCTTGTGGGACAGGGCAGGGAGACCCGTCCTCCTTTCCAGGGACCTTGTACGGTGATAGGCGCGCAGCCTTGAGGGGCAGAGGAGACCTGAATACCCAGGCCTGAGAGGGCCTTAAGGAGCGGAGCCGCACTGCGGCGGCGGATCTGGGCATCCCCGGTAAAGCGTATGGGTTGTGTACCCAGGGCAGCAGCAGCCAGGGCTAAAAAAAGGCTGGTGCCGGAATTCCCTACATCCAGGGCTTGAGGCGGGGCCTTGAAGCTGCCGCCGGCTGCTCCGGCCCCGATGCCGCGGACCTGCCAGCGGGCTACCGCCTGGGGCTCTGCCCTAAGGGAAGGGACTTCTTCAATGGACGCGCCCAGGGCCCGGCAGACTTCCAAACAGGAACGGGCATCCAGGGAATCCAGGGGATATTCAATTTCAGAAAGCCCCTCCCCTAATGCCGCCATAAGGAGGCGCCGGATGGTGTGGGACTTGGAAGCCGGAATTCTGAGGCTTCCGGTAAACCTGTGAGGTGTAATGATACCGACCATAGGGATAGGATACCAGCTCAAAGCCATTGAATCAACGCGGCTGCACCTGCGGGGGCCCGGCCTGTATCTCGGGCACCCCTCTGGTGAGGGGGAGATACGCCGGTCTTCCCCGGACAGGGGAGGCCCCAGGATGAGGAACTGCGCCGCCTGGGGAAAGCCGTAAACCGGTACGCGGCAGGCCTCGCCCCAGCTAAGGGAAGCGTTAGGACCGGGCAGGAAGGGGTTCCGGCAGGTTCTGGAATGGCCCTGCCCTTGCGCATGGCCGGCTTCAAAGGCAGGGTTTACAAATGAAAAGGTATCAGGGATAATAAGGGTATCTTTTATTTTCTTAGGAGGAAATATATGAAGAAGTTGAGTATGATACTCATCGTTCTGGTGGCTATCGGTTCCCTGGGATTTGCCAAAGGCGGCAGTCAGCCGGGAGCCGGTGCAAGCGGCGGTCAAGGGGGAGCCGGTGCAAGCAGCGCTCAGTCCCTCTTGGTGGGCATTGCTATGCCTGAGACCCACGTCCAGCGCTGGCAGAAAGACGGGGCCAATCTTAAGGCCGCATTGGAAAGGCTGGGGTACCGGGCGGAAGTGGCCTACGGCGACGCGGACCAGAACCGGCAGAACCAGCAGATCCAGAACTTTTTGACCAATGGCGCCAAAGTGCTGATCGTCGGTAACGTTAATGACGGGGTCAGCTCCGCCATTACCGACGCTGCTCAGGATCAGGTGGTGGTCATTGCCTATGATAGGCTCATCATGAACTCCGCGGACTATGACTACTACATCACCTTTAATAACTACAAGGTAGGCCAGTTCCAGGGACAGGGACTTGAAACCGCTCTTAAGCTCAAAGAGGCCGGCGCGGATGCTCCCAAGTACATCACCCTTTTTGCGGGTTCTCCCACAGACAACAACGCCAAGTTCTTCTTTGACGGGGCCATGAGCGTGCTCAACCCCTATATCAAGAGCGGGGTGCTTAAAGTCATCGGTCCTTATCCTGAGACCTCCGCGGATAACGCCAACTTCCAGCGTATTGCCACGGAAAACTGGCTGGCCCCGGTGGCCAAGACCAGGATGGAGAACCTCCTCAACAACGATGCGGCCAATGTGGTTCTTGACGGCATCCTGGCTCCGAATGATACCTTGGCCCGGGCCATCATCGAAGCCTGTCTTTCGGATGCCAAGTATGCCGACGGCAAACTCCCGGTGGTTACCGGGCAGGATGCGGAAGCGGATTCGGTCTTATCCATCAAAAACGGCCAGCAGTACATGACCGTATTCAAGGATACCGCCAAGCTTGCGGAAGCCGCGGTCCTCTTGGCAGATCAGATCGTCAAAGGCCAGGCCCCTTCCATTCCCGGCGCGACCCTCGCCTCAGGGGACCTTGCAAGCATTGGGGATACGGGCAAGAAACGGGTGAAAGCCTACCTCCTGGAACCGGTTATTATTACCCAGAGTAACTGGCAGGTTCCCCTGGATGCGGGGCATTTCACTCCCGACGAAGCAGCGCGTCTTAAATAAGCCAGAAGAAGCACTAGAGCGGTGCGGGGACTCGTCCCCGCACGGGAGCTGGGGAGCGAAGCCTCACCGGAGACGGCGCTCCCCAGTGTGCTTTGTATGCAGGGAAGCGGAGATTATGGGTGATTATATTCTTGAGATTGAAAATCTGACCAAAGACTTTCCCGGGGTGCGGGCCTTGGATACGGTCAATCTGAAAGTAAAAAAAGGGGAAATCCATTCCCTATGCGGGGAGAACGGCGCAGGAAAGTCCACCTTGATGAGTGTTATCAGCGGGGTGTACCCCAAAGGCTCCTACCAGGGCAAGGTCTTCTACAAGGGACAAGAGACCAATTATCACAGCGTCAAAGACAGTGAAAAAGAGGGGCTTGCCATCATTCATCAGGAATTAGCCCTTAGTCCGTATCTTGCGATTTACGAAAACATTTTTCTCGGGCACATGAAAACCCGCTTCGGCATCATCCCCTGGAACCGCTATATCCGGGCCTCAAAGCAGTACCTGGACCGGGTGGGGCTGCATGAAAACCCCGCTACTATCGTGAGTAAGCTGGGGGTGGGTAAGCAGCAGCTGGTGGAAATCGCCCGGGCCCTCTCCAAACAGGTGGAGCTCTTGATCCTGGATGAACCCACCTCTTCTTTGAATGATGATGAAAGCGCGAAGCTTTTGGATCTCATGCTTGAATTCAAAGGCCAGGGCATTACGTCGCTGATGATCTCCCATAAGCTCAATGAAGTGCTCAAGGTGGCGGATACCGTAACGGTCCTGCGGGACGGGAAGTCCATTGCCGCCTTTGACGTGAAGGCGGATAAGCTTACCGAAGGGATGATCATCAAGGATATGGTAGGCCGGGACCTGACATGCCGTTTTCCCCTGCGGAAGACCCGGCCCGGTGAAATAATCATGGAAGTGAAGAACTGGACCGTGTATCATCCTGAGTACCACTCGATTAAAGTGGTGGACAGGGCGTCCTTTTATCTTCGCCGGGGTGAAATCCTCGCGTTCTGCGGCCCTATGGGGGCAGGCCGTACCGAGCTTATGATGAGTATTTACGGTAAATCCTACGGGTCCCGCAGCGAAGGGACCTTGACCATTAAGGGGAAGCCCCTGGTCCTTAACAGCGCCAAGGCGGCTATTGATGCGGGTTTGGGCTATGTTTCGGAAGATCGCAAAAGCCTGGGCCTCATCCTGAT
Organism: Treponema sp.; assembly: GCA_031282065.1. GTDB lineage: Bacteria > Spirochaetota > Spirochaetia > Treponematales > Breznakiellaceae > JAIRLU01. The sequence continues at coordinate 7,392 of JAITEL010000119.1, read as the reverse complement.
TCAGGACATTAAAACCAATATTTCCATTTCTTCTTTAGAAAAGCTCTCCCGCCTGGGGCTGGTTTCCACCCAGCAGGAGATCGAGGAAGCGGAAAAATACCGCAAAGAGCTGCGGATCAAGACCCCTTCTGTCAACCAGCTTACCCGAAACCTCTCGGGGGGGAATCAGCAGAAGGTGGTATTAAGCCGTACCCTCCTGGCGGACCCGGACATCTTCATCGTGGATGAACCTACCCGGGGCATAGATGTGGGGGCCAAGTCGGAGATCTACGGCATCCTCAGCGAGCTTGTGGGGCGGGGGAAGAGCGTCATCATGGTAAGCTCCGAATTACCCGAAGCGCTGGGCATGGCGGACCGCATCTACATTATGAACGAAGGAAAAATCAAGGGTATGCTCATGCACGATGAGGCAACCCAGGAAAAAATCATGCAAATCGCCCTGGTTGAGCAGGGCGCCGGAAGCGCCGCGGCTTCGGGCTTACCCATAAAGGAGCATATATGAGCGATAACGCGATGGAAAAGGCCGGCCAAGGGGTGGACATGGCGGGCCTCATCAAGAATAACATTCGGAACTATTCCATGTTCCTTATGCTGGCGCTGATTATGGTGGTGTTTGCGATCTTGACCAAGGGTACGAACCTCAATTCCCGTAACTTTACCAATATTTTTATCCAATACAGCTATGTCCTCATCCTCGCGGTGGGAATGGTGCAGGTCATCATCATAGGCGGAATCGACCTTTCGGTGGGTTCGGTCTGCGCCTTTGTGGGGGCTATCAGCGCTATGGTCTACAATACCGGTATCGGTATGGGGGCAAGCCTGCTCTCCGCCTTGGTGGTGGGCCTTGCCATAGGCGCCTTCCAGGGCTTTTGGATTGCCTATCTGAAAATACCGGCCTTCATTGTTACCTTGGCGGGGATGCTCTTATTCCGGGGACTCACCTATATCATCACCCATGTGAATCCCATAGGGCTGAAAGATGACGGGTATAAGCAGCTTGCATCGGGTATGCTGGACAGCAAGGCATTGCAGATAGGGAGCGTCCATCTCACCGCGCTGCTGGTGGGGGTCCTGGTCTTTGCCCTCTATGTGCTGGGCGCCTGTATATCCCGCCAAAGAAACATACAGAATCAGTTCGAGGTGAGTCCCCGGGCGCTGTTCCTGGGCAAACTGATCCTCATAGGCCTTCTGGTACTGGGTCTCAGCCAGCGCTTTGCCACCTACCGGGGGCTTCCCACGGTGGTGGTAGTGCTGGGAATCACGGTGCTTATCTTCCACTTTATGATGAAGAACACGGTACTGGGGAGGTTTATCTATGCCGTGGGGGGCAATGCCCGGTCCGCTAAGCTTTCGGGCATCAATGCCGAGCTTATCACCTTTCTGGTGTTTTGTATCATGGGCCTGCTCTCAGGTCTTGCCGGGATGGTTTCCACGGGGTACATGAACTCGGCCCTTCCCCAGGCAGGGAACCTCTTTGAACTGGATGCCATTGCGGCCTGTTACATAGGCGGCGTCTCTGCATCCGGGGGCATAGGCACGGTGGTGGGGGTTATTGTAGGGGGCCTGGTGATGAGCGCTATCAACAACGGGATGTCCCTGATGAACATTGGTTCTGACTGGCAGTACGTGGTCAAGGCCCTGATACTCCTGTTGGCGGTGTTCTACGATGTGTATACCCGGCGAAAAACCGGTTTAGGCTGATAGCGCAGGAAGGGGCCGCAGCGTTTCTTGGGTGAAACCTGGAAGGCCCTTTTTTTAGTATATAGAGAAAAAACCTATTAAAGCTAAGGAGGAGCAGGTATGGTGATACATGACGCACTATCCTATGAGGAAAAGCTTGCGGCTGTTCGTGAAAACGGATTATCCATTATGGATATGGCACAAACGAGAGAACTCTGTCTTGAAGCGGTGAAACAAAATGGAAAGGCCCTGCAATATATAAAAGATACCAGCGAAGAGTTTTATCTTGAAGCGGTAAAACAAAATGGCTTTGCGCTGCAATTTATAGAAAAGCAAACCGAAGAGCTTTGCATGGCTGCGGTAAGTACCAATGGTCTTGCGCTGCAATTTGTGAAAAAGCAAACCGAAGAGCTTTGTATGGCTGCTATAAGCCAAAATCCCCTTGCCTATTACTATGTGCAGGATAAAACTGAGGCCATTTGCGCCATGCCGCAGGTTACATCAAGAACAGCCCTGGATACGAGGATTCAACCGCGGGTTGCCCAGGCGCTGGGCAAGGCTTTAACGGGAAGATAATGATGGATACCCTTTTGACCGCGCTCAGAGTGGTGAGTGGTGAACCGTCAGCGTATGGGGGCCGCCGGGCAGGGTCAAAGGCGGCAAGAGGAGGAAAGGTTTCCTGATGAAGCGGGCCCGGGTCTTCATTCCCTGGAAAACCCCGTTGCACGCAAGCTCACATACCGCGGTCTGTTCCCCGTTTTTCCCTGTGGCCGGTATACCTTTGGCGTTTGTGCCGCCTGTGGTCAAGCGGGAAATATTCGCTGGAGGAATGTTCCACACCGGCGCTTAGGGTTTGAGCCGTGAAGTCGCGGGCTTAAGCCGTGGGCTTCGGGGTTTGAGCCGTGGGCGTGGGGGCTTAAGCCGTGAGCGTGCGGGTTTAAGCCGTGAGCGTGCGGGTTTAAGCCGTGGGCGTGGGGGCTTAAGCCGTGAGGGCGCGTGTTTGAGCCGTGGGCTTCGGGGCTTAAGCCGTGGGCGTGCGGGTTTGAGCCGTGGGTTTGCGGGTTTGAGCCGTGAGGGCGCGGGTTTAAGCCATGAGCGTGCGGGCTTGAGCCGTGGGCTTCGGGGTTTGAGCCGTAAGCGTGCGGGCTTAAGCCGCGGGTTTGCGTGTTTGAGCCGTGGACTTGCGGGTTTGAGCCGTGAGCATGCGGGTTTGAGCCGTGGGTTTGCGTGTTTGAGCCGCGGGCGTGGGGGCTTAAGCCGTGGGGGCGCGGGTTTAAGCCGTGAGCGTGCGGGTTTGAGCCGTGGGTTTGCGGGCTTAAGCCGCGGGTTTGCGTGTTTGAGCCGTGGGCTTCGGGGTTTGAGCCGTGGGCGTGCGGGTTTGAGCCGCGGGTTTGCGTGTTTGAGCCGTGGGCTTCGGGGTTTGAGCCGTGAGGGCGCGTGTTTGAGCCGTGAGCGTGCGGGCTTGAGCCGTGGGCTTGCGGGTTTGAGCCGCGGGCTTCGGGGCTTAAGCCGTGAGGGCGCGTGTTTGAGCCGCGGGCTTCGGGGCTTAAGCCGTGAGGGCGCGTGTTTGAGCCGCGGGTTTGCGTGTTTGAGCCGTGGGCTTCGGGGCTTAAGCCGTGAGCGTGCGTGTTTGAGCCGTGCGGTCGCGGGTTTGAGCCGTGGACTTGCGGGCTTAAGTCGTGGGCGTGGGGGCTACAATTTGTCTGTAAAATAAGTTGATAAAATAATAAAAACGGTAAGATTTAAGCGAGTATTTATGGGGACTTATTCCAAAGAAATCATTTGTATGGGAAAGGGATATGAAATAAAAAATTACAAAACCCCAAAAGTTATTTTTGGTTATATCATGGTAATATTCATACATTTTTTTGTGTTATTATATATTAGTACAATAGCGCATTATATAAAAAACAAACAATGTGGAGAAAGTTTATTCTCTATAATATTTACATCCATATTTTATATTTCATATTTTTTCACATCAAACGATATAAAAACATATTTACAAAAAATATTATACAGCCGTATGTTCCACCCCTTAGCCCAAATCCTTGCGCAGGGCATGTATCCCCAGGGGCAGGGCCAAAAGAAAGGTGAGGAAGTCCGCGATGGGTGTGCATATCTGTATCCCCAGCACGCCCAGAGGGGGAACGAGGAGGAAGAGCAGGGGAATGAGAAAGAGACCCTGCCGCGAGAAAGCAAGGACGCTTGCGGGAACGCCTTTTCCCATGGTCTGGAGCATGAAGCCCACGAGGAGTATCCAGCCTACCAGCGGAAAACTGAAACACTGCGCCCGGAGCGCCAGAGCGCCCACGCTGATAACCTGAGGGTCGTCCTTGCGGAAAAAGGCGATAATATCCGGAGCGAACACAAAACACGCCGCCGCGAGGATGACGAGCAGTACGGTTGAAAGACGGAGACAGAACCAGAAGGCTTTCTTTACCCGGTCGTAGCGTTTCGCTCCGTAATTAAAGCCGCACACCGGCTGAAAGCCCTGCCCAAACCCGATGATGGCCGCGCTCGAAAAAAGAAAGACCCGGCTTACAATGGAGACGGCGGCGATAACCGCGTCCCCGTAAGCTCCCGCCGCATGGTTGAGCAGAACCGCCGAAAGACTCGCCACAGCCTGCCGCAGCAGCGAAGGACTGCCCCCGCGAAGCATTTCCTTGTATTTTGCCGGGGACGGCGAAAAGTTGCGCGGCACAATCCTCACGTTTCCCCCTCTGGAACAGCCCACCACAAAAAGCAGAACACAGCTTGTAGTTTGACTTATCATCGTGGCAAGCGCGGCGCCTTTGACGCCGAGATGGAACACGAAAATAAACAGCGGGTCAAGGCAGATGTTTATCACCGCGCCGGAAACCATGCCGATCATGCCGAAAGCCGCGCTCCCCTGATAGCGCAAGAGGTTGTTCAGCATGAGGCTTGAAACCATAAACGGCGCGGCCAGGAGGATAAAGCGGAGGTAATCACGGGCATAGGGCAGAATCGTGCCGGTGGAACCGAGAAGCCGGGCGAGCGGGTCGAGGAACACCGTACCAAAAACGGCAATCATCACACCCGCGATAAACGCCGAAAAGAAACCCGTGGCGGCCATCTTCCCGGCGTCTCCTGCATTTTGCGCTCCTAAGGCGCGGGAGATGAAATTACCCGATCCGTGTCCGAAGAAGAAGCCCGCCGCCTGAATAATATTCATGAGGGAAAAACTTACCCCCACGGCGGCGACGGCGCTTGTGCCGAGGGAACTGACAAAATAGGTATCCGCCATGTTGTACATCGCGGATACCATCATAATGATAACCGCAGGGATAGCCTGCTTCACCACGAGCCGCTCCACCGGCGCGGTGGTCATCATCTCGAATTTCTTACCGGCAGCTTGTATCCCGGCGTCGCTCATACTCGCCGTACTCCTATGCATTGGGTCAAGGCCGCCCCTTTTTCCACCGGGTTGCCGTGGCTTGGACAGACAATCTCAAATGCCGTTTAACTCTGTTTCTTTTCTATCCTTTCCACTTCAACTTCAAACCGTCGAAACTTCCTGTCAACCTCCCCGTAGAGTATAACCATATCATCGGATCCCACTTCCAGCCCATTCCATACCTCATGGTCTATTTCAAGGATTATCGTGTCCGACCCGTCGTTAAACTGGTACTTCTCGTTGCCAAGATAGCGCTCAATTTTCCCTTCCAGCACCACATCGGTATCATGGGGTATATTTTTTACTTCCTTTGCCTTGCTGACACTGATCGATGAGGGCCCGGTATACCCACCTCTTTTCCAAGTGTCTTCTGCCCCGGCAGTGCAGACAAAAGCAGCCAGCATAAAAGCCGCAAACACCACCGATGCCAATTTTTTTCTCATTTCTTTCTCCTTGTGCGTATCCTCGTTACGGAGGAGGATACGCACAATATTATATAACAGCCTCATACGAGGTTATTTTAATGTTTTTCCGGTGCTAAGTTGTTAAGGAACGTAAGATGATTTTCTATCATCATATCAAAACTTGTTTCAACCGCTACAGTGTTTTTAAAAGATCCCACGCTTTCCAGACTGACAAAGCCGTGCAGGGCGCTCCTGAAACAGCGGGTAAAATGCACCTTCCCTTCGTAATCCAAAGAATACGGTTCAAGCGCCTGATAGAACGTGTGGGCCACCGCCTGTTTCGCTTCCTCGATACCGGCGTCGTCAAAAGACGGACAGGCGATAAACGCCTTGTACAATTCAGGGCGGGATTGCGCGAAACAGCGATAAGCGCGGGCGATTTTTTGCAGGGCATCCGCGCGGGTTTTCCGCCAGGTCCCGTATGCTCAGGGATTCAAACCCCTGTTTTTCTGTTATCTCCACTACGGCGGTCAGTACAGCGTCTTCGGTCAAGTTCCGTTTTTTGCCTTCCATAAGTTCCTTTATACGCTAACTGTATTTAATATAAACTAATTGATTAGTTTCGTCAAGTGAAGATGAAAAGGAAAAGAAATGAATTTATATACCCCTGCCATTGATAGGTTCAATCACAACACGCCTGCGTGAAAGTCTCCTGTTGAGACTGTCGGAAAAGTATTCAAAAGACAACAATTATGTTATACTTCATCCATCATGCCCCGCTATAAATACTTTGATAAATCTCAAGGACTGTTCCTTCTGTCGTCCAACGCTGCCAAGGAGTAGTCACGAACGCTTGAGGAGTTGGGGAAGAAGAAGCCCGGTCTTGAAGGGCTGAAGGGAAAGATACGAGGGCTGCAAGTTCAGGTGGACAAACAGGGCGGGGAGGAGACGGACATATCGGGAGCGGCCTTTTCATACGTGTACGGCGAGGAATATCAGAGACGGCATCTTAAGCGGATAGAGAAGAAACGGGAGACAGAGATACGTTTCTCAAGACGGTGGAGGAAGGGCACGGGGCAAGCGGTAAAATCGAACATAACGGACAAGGAGAGTGCGAAGGTCAAGGGAGCGCACGGGTATATTCAGGGCTACAACGGGATAGCGATAGCGGACAGAGCGAATCAAGTGATAGTGGCGGCGGAATCGTTTGGGAGCGGAACGGGGAGGAAGAGCCGCTTGAGGATGCGGTAGTGGAAGGGGGGACGGATTCGAGGCATAGATAAAAAACGCTGCTGATAGATCTGACCGGGCCATGAGGGGGATATATCCCTTTCCAAGACCGACTTATTCGACAGTCTCATTATGCGCAGTAATTTTTGCTTTTATATTCTTCCCCCTGTTAATATTCCATATAATTTTGGGAATAATTTCTTTAGTATTATTCCAAAAACCAATGAAACAAAAACACCAAATATTATCATAAAGAAATATCCCAATAATATATATACACCATTTAATGGAACTGTTCTTATGTATATCTTCAACAGTTGCGGTATTATTATACCATGAATGGCATATACGATAAACTGATATTTTTCCAGCCATGCCAGTATTTTATATAATTTTATATTTTCTATAAAATAGTTTGATATTCTGAGAAAAAATATACAGCCGATTATTATATTCACTTTGTGTAAAACTGGCACACTTCTTATAAAAAGATATTCCAGAATGATTGTAATTCCATAAACGGTTGATAAATCAAATAATTTTACGCAATTATACCCTCGTGTAAACCCATAGGAGAACGATCGAAAAGCGAAAGACCGACAACTAGAAGGGGGTGATGGTGAGGTACAAATAGACGGTCTTGCTGCCCGTGAGAATCGT
>JAITEL010000175.1 GCA_031282065.1 Treponema sp. | reverse complement strand
GCGGCGGAGTCTCCGTCATTGCGAGCGCAGCGAAGCAATCCACTGAGCGGAGAGCCCTGTCTGGATTGCTTCTGGCTTCGCCCTCGCAATGACGAAAGTCCCCGTAAACGCGCTGGTGGGCAGAACGAGCCGGACCTTCGGCTTTTGTGTATGAAGGGGGCCCCGCCCCGTCATGGCGGCGGAGTCTCCGTCATTGCGAGCGCAGCGAAGCAATCCACTGAGCGGAGAGCCCTGTCTGGATTGCTTCTGGCTACGCCCTTGCAATGAGGAAAGCCCCCGTAAACGCGCTGGTGGGGGGAACGAGGCGGACCTTCGGCTTTTTTATATGAAGGGGGCCCTGCCCCGTCATTGCGGCGGAGTCTCCGTCATTGCGAGCGGAGCGAAGGAATCCAGTGCGTGGAGAGCCCTGTCTGGATTGCTTCTGGCTACGCCCTTGCAATGACGAAAGTCCCCGTCATCCCCCGGAAGTGCGTCCTGCTCATCGCTCATCTGGAGGCAAGGGGCGCTTCGCTTCCTTATTACCACTGCCCGTCATGGGCGTTAAACCCGCTGGCGGGGGGGCCAGATTAGGGCAGCATAGCCTACAAAGGAACCCGGTACTTCCCCGCCGGGACCGCTTGCGTCGGCACTGGTACCGTAGGCCAAAAGCTCCCCAGACCCCGCACCCGCAGCTTGGGCAAAGCCGAGCGTCGCCAGAACCGCTCCCATACAGCAGGCGGATCTATCCTCCAAGGCCCGTTCCAAAATCCTTTCGGCCTTCCCCTCCAAAAGACTCTCGATAAACTGCCGGTCATTGACCTCCCGTACCCAGTCCAGGGCCTTCTTCCCGGTACCCATAGGGGAAAAATCATAATGCTCCCCGTAATGGGTCAAATCACTGGAACCGAGTACCACCATATCGCGGTTCAGGGCTTTTCCCGCATGAAACAGGACGCTTCCTGCCTCAAAAGAGGCCATTTCCGCAGGAAGCCTCAGCCACAAGAGCCAGGATTGGGGAAAGAAATAGCGGACCAGGGGAACCAGGACCTCCACCGTATTATCCTGATACCGGTCGGCAGCAGTTCCCCGGCGGAAATGCTTGTGCTGAAGCTCCTTTCTCAGCAAAGACCGCAGTTCCCGGTCCATCTCCATAGTCCCCAAGGGGCTGTCCACCCAATCCTCCTCCGCAAACAGGGGCGGTAAGCCTGCGGGAAGGTGGCCTCCGATGATCACCACCGTATCGGCCTGTGAATCCAGGGCACTTACGGCAGTAGCGGCTATGGCCCCTGAATAGGCCCAGCCTGCATGGGGAGCCAGGGCTGCACGGGCTTTCCGGGCCTGCGGGGAAAAGGGGCTTAGAAACCGGCGGATCTCTTCCTCATCCTGGGGATACCAGCCCTGGGGGAGGGCTCTTTTCCTAAGTGTCATAAAACCAGCATAGCGGATTCCTTCCAGATATGCCTATAGGTTTGCTGCCTTTTCTCCGTAATCGGTCATGAGGATATTGCCCGGACAACTCGTTCTATCAGCGCATCTAATGACCCGGATTCCGGCGTGATAGGTATTTCATCATTTTCCGCAACCCACACTCTGGATCGCCCTAAAGCACATACCGGTTCAAAGCCCCGATAGGGAAGGAAAGAACTAAACGTAAGCTTCTCTTAACCGATAATAGACGTATGTGGCAAAATCATGCTTCTACTGCAAGCGCCGCGATACCCAGCCCTAAACCTAAATCAGGGATTCAATTTGCGATACATCCTCATATCATTGCCTGGGTATGTATAGGTATCTACACCGCGGCTGTCGGATTTTCGGGATTCCGCCTCTATACCGGTATGAGGGATCGCCGGACTTTGGCAGAAAAAGAATTCTTCAATCTTGCCGATGTTTCCGCTACCGAAGGAAGCGCGGGCTTCACCGAAGCCTTTAAAGAGAATATCCTCAAAGCCCTGAATGCCTCCAAGACCCTCCAGGGGGTGATTCTTTCCGCAGGACGTGCCGGGAACTACTCCTTCGAGCGCTTTAAGGGAGAGACCGTGAGCTGGACCGGGGATGTCCCCCACTTTAAGCCCCAGTTCGGCATCTCCAAAAAGCCCTTTATTGAAGCCTTGCAGATTCCTGCCATGCGGAACGTCTACATCAGCGCGGTCTACAGCACCATTGATTATGGCCGGATCATTACCATCTTAAAACACACCCTGTTTGTGATTACCGCAGTCTTCGGCATAGCCTGTCTGAGCTTCATCCTGCAATTCTTCCCGGCCCGCTCCTACCCTCCTGCGGTGAAAACCGCTCCTAAGCCTGGTCCTGCTCCGGCAAAAAAAGAAAGCTCCCCTCGGGATAAGCATCGGTCCGAGCCGGTCCAGGAGAAACAAGATGCCTCCTTTACCCCCCCCAAAGAGCCTGAACCGGCTCTCAGATCAGGGGCTTCGGTTGCTCCCCCTCCCTCGGAGGAGGAAGTGCAGGACCTCTTTAGCAAACGCATAGGGGAAGAGTCGGCTATCCGGGACAGGCTTTCCTCGGAGCTGCACCACTGCGCTTTTTTTGAACAGGATATGGTGTTTCTGATTATGACTTTGAAGGCTAAGGACCAGATGGATATCTTATACCCCTTGGTCATTGATGAGGTCATCCGTTTTTTCATCCTGCCGGACCTCATCTTTGAAAAAGCCCCCTGGGGCATAGCCCTGATCCTGCCGGATATTACCCTGGATCAGGGGCTGGCCAAATCCGGCGAATTCCACCGGCAGGTCTTAAGCAAATACCCCGAATTCAGCAGGAATCAAGGGAACCTGTATATAGGCATGAGTTCCCGGGCGGGCCGCTTCATCAATGCAGACCGGCTCATGCTGGAAGCCGGCCAGGCCCTCGAAAAAGCCCGGGAAGATGCTTCCGCCCCTATTGTGGCCTTTAGAAGCGATCCTGAGAAATACCGGGCTTTTATGGCTTCTCAAAATACGAAGCCCTCCTGAAAAGCCGGTTCACCGTCCATTCCGCCAAGGCATAGACAAAAGGCCGGGTCGAAACGAGCGCTCCGCGCTGGTTTGCTGCTGAGGCAGGGCCTATGCGGATACTCAGAGTTTGACCGTTTCCCAGTTCCAAGGTGATCCGGCCCTGGCTAAAGTCCTCTTCCTGTAGGTCTTCAGGAGCAGGGATAAAATCTTCCCCTTCGGCATCCACAATAGACCGTATATAAGACTCCACCCGCTGGGTATCCAGTTCCTGCACCGTGGCCCCTTCAATAATCCAGGTCCCCTGGGATCTGCTCAGGCTAAAGGGCCCGTCCCCCGCGCCGGACTCTGGGGCTTCCTCCGGGGAGGGAGCCGGGGGATACACCGTGAGGCGCTGGACCGAATCCAGCCCCAGACCGGCGCTTTCCGCATCCGGGAACAGGCGCAAATCATACCAGGCGGTGTTGGAACCGGAGAGGTAGCCGGAAAGGGTGTCATTCCCTGAACGGACCTCTGCCTGGCCCTGTTTTCTTACGTTTATCTCCCGCCCCGTAGGATCCCGGGACCCTACCAGGAGATCCAGCAAAGGATAGGCGGCAGCCCCTCCTCGAAGGAGGATACGGGAGGCGGCCTCTTCGGTAAGCCCCAGCCGTTCATGGGAAGCGCTTTCCCTTCCCCTTACCGGGTAGCTTCCCTTGGTGGAAAGGGCCCGTAAGAAATCCTCGATCCGCCCTTGCTTTGCGGGGTACTCCCCATCATCCCGGGAAACGAACCATACTCTTTCCTTTCGTATGAGCTTCAGGGGCTCCTTTGAAGGGTCGGATAGTTCTATCTGGTCCACCTCATCAAGCCGCTTAGGGTCCAGCCATTGGAACGCGGCATTCCGGGAATTGACCCGTTCAGGTTCAAATATCCACGTCCCTGCATAGAGCAGCGCCAAGGCCCCCACCAACGATGCAAGAACAAGCACTTTCTTTTTATAGACCATTATGTAAGCTCCTCCTTATCCGGGAACGCCGTTTCCAGGCAACACAGACTCCCGCCACCACGACGGCCAAGGGTACCAGCACCACATTGATAATCCGGGCAAGCACCATAGCCAGGAGCCGTTTCTCCTCCAGGACTATCTTATCCAGCCGCCCTCCCAGGCTCTCCCGGTTGCGAATACCGATGATATCATCGTCGTTCCCCAGCCAGGATGCGGCTTTGACCAGAAAGTCGAAGTTCCGCGGATCCCCCCGGGTGTAGTTCGAGGCTATATCCGTATCCCCAATCACGATGATCCGGGATTCCCTGGGTTCTGAGGGCATATCCGGCAATTCCTCAGTGCTCCCCTCCCGCAGCGGCTTGGGCTGATTCCCAAAGTAGCTGGGGAAGGTGCCGGAAAGGGCAGCCCCCAATACCTTGATCCCCTTGGTATCCGCTGCTTCCTGTTCAAACAGAAAGGCCCCGGCAACGGGATCCGCTGCAAAGTCCTTGGTCTGCAACCATGCCTCGGGGGAACTGGTAAAAAGGGGCTCCCCGCGTATCTCTTGGGGGGGATTGAGTTCAATGGGACTGGGCCAGAAGAGATCCACCCCGCCGAACTGGGCGCCCAGGGGATGCTGCTTGTTGGCGTTTTCTGGCAAAACCCCTATCCAATGGGGGTAGCGGATCAGGTGCACCTGGATGGCCCCGCTGGGGCTTTGGGTCTGGTATTGCAGGGGTAAGGCGGTGCGATCCAAGACCATCTCAGGTTTTACCGTAGCGCCGTACCATGAAACCATAGACAGTATCCCCTCATCAATCATCACCCGGGCATTCAGATTGCCCTGGGTATCGACAAACACACTTTCCAGGGCAAAGAGCACCTTACCGCCTCCCTGAATATACCGGTCTATGCGGTACAGGGCCCAATCATCCAAGTCCTCTGCGCCTCCCAGTACGAACAGGACCGGCAGGGTATCGGGGATAGCATCCCCGCCGGTGATAAGCTGTACCCTGAAACCGGATTGGGCAAGGCTCTGGTTGAGGTACTGATAATCCTGGTTCCACTGGCGATAGGTATCTCCCACGATAACCCCGATTTCCCTATCCTGCCCCCGCACCAGGGAACGGATCCGGGAGGTCAAATCGTATTCCAAGGTTTCCAGGGAAAAGACCACCGGTAATACCTCAACCTCGTCCAGGTACTCAATGGCTATACCGGTATACACCGTGGCAACGCTGGCCTGGTCCCGTTCCACAGTCTGGATCTGCTGGGCTTGTATACCCATTTGCTCCACAGCCTGCTCTAGCCCGGTCTTGGCAGGATCCCGCCGGGTGAAGCGGATCTTGCCGCGAGCATAGGCGGCGTATTCCCGTAGCAGGTCTTCGATCTCCCCAGGGACCGGATGCATGGCCGCAAGTTTATCCGAAAGGTAATAGGTGATGCGTATCTGGTCGGGGATTTCCGTATAGAGCTTGCGGGAAACATCGGCAATGGTATAGGCATGGTTCCGGGTCAAGTCTATCCTGAACCACAGGCGGCGGCTGAGCAAAAGCCCCAGCACCAGGGCAAGCACGCTCAAGGCCGTGATAATCCGTACTTCCTGCTTAGTCATCCCTTACCTCCATTTCCTCAATATGAGGACCCGGGTGTTCAGAAACAGGAAAAGCACCGTGGTCAAGACGAAGAAGGCCACATCCCTGGTATCAATGATGCCCTTGGAAAAGGTCTCAAAATGAAAGGACAGGGAAAAGAAGTTGATCCCCTCCGCTATGAGGGGAGGAAGGTTTAGGGTCATGGTAGTCTGATTGATAAACATCATAATAAGGAGGACCACCGCACTCCCCAAAAAGGAGCCGGCCTGGTTTCTGGATACACAGGAGAGTAAGAGCCCCAAACTCGTGGCACTGGCTCCCAAAAGCAGGGCTCCTGCGTATTCTCCCAGGATAGTCCCGCCGTCAAAGTCCCCCAGGGGGAGCAGGCTCAAGGGCACCGGGATGGTCAAGCCCATGATAAGGGCCAGTACGGCAAAGGAAGGGATGAACTTGCCCAGGACCAGGTCCCATTCGGAAAAGGGCATGGTGAGCAGCAACTCTATGCTGCCGAGCTTTCGTTCTTCGGCCCAGCTTTTCATGGTAAGCGCGGGTATCACCAGCACAAAGCCCAGGGGAAAGGCCGCAAAAAAAGGCCGCAGGGAGGCGGTATTTAAGGTAAAGAACCGCTGCACGTAAAAGAGCCATATAGACACAAAAAGGAGAAAAAACACGGTGACGCCATAAAAGAACGGGGAAATGCTGTAGGAATAGAGTTCTTTCCGCACTAAGGCGAGGAAAGCCCCCTTAGGTTGCTGTGCTACGCCGGAATGTATCATGGCGCCCCCTCCTCACCGGTGAGTTTTACGAAGATGTCTTCCAGGCTGAGTTTTTTCTGGTTCATCTGGAGGATCTTAAGGCCCTCGGCCACAGCCCAGTCGAAGATCCCCTCTCCGTCTATGGGTTCCGCATCCCTGTTCAGGGTAAAACGCAGGTACACCGTACCAGGGACGCCCCCTTCGGTAAGGCTGAGCGCGGCGCTGGTCCCGGTAAAGCGCCGTACCTTTTCGGTGATCTCCGGGAGGGCCGCCCCTTTCAGGGTTAATTCCCAGGTATCCGTCCCTTTCAGGGTTCCGGCGATTTCCTCGGGCGTCCCTTGGGCGGCAATGCGGCCCTCGTTGATAATGAGCACCTGAGAACAGACCGCTTCCACTTCCTGCAAAATATGGGTGGAAAGGATCACGGTCTTTCGTTTGCCCAGTGCTTTGATGAGATTACGGATTTCGATGATCTGGTTGGGATCCAAGCCTGAGGTGGGTTCATCCAGGATGAGTATGGGGGGATCGTGGACTATGGCTTGGGCCAGGCCAACCCGCTGTTTATACCCTTTGGAGAGGGTTTCAATAGGTTTTCCCGCCACCTGTTCCAAGCCGCAGGCCGCAAGGCTGCTCTGTATGGCTTTTTTGCGGGCATCCTGAGGAATAAGCCGGGCATCGGCTATAAAGGAAAGGTATTCATCTACCGTGAGGTCCCCATAGAGGGGAACGCTTTCAGGCAGGTAACCGATGCGTTTTTTCACTTCCACGGGCTGCTCCTGGACGGAAATACCCGCTACCCGTGCGCTTCCTGCTGAAGGGAAATGGTATCCTGTGAGGATCTTCATGATGGTGGTCTTCCCAGCGCCGTTGGGGCCAAGGAAACCGAGGACTTGCTCCGTACCTACGGTAAAAGAGACCCCTCGTACTGCTTCCACTGGGCCGTATCGTTTGGTGAGTCCCTGAACTTCTATCATGGGGTATCTACTCCTTAAAAAGGCATGATACCCCAAGGCTCGGTTATAGTTCAAGCAGTCAGCATAAACCCGCCGGGGCTCCTGCATATACGGGACGGGACCAGTCCGCTCAGAAATGACTACCCGGCGGCGGCGGATACTCTGAGGAGTACCGTTCTCTTCTATAAAAAGGAGCCTCCTCAGCCTGGGGGCCTGTTGCCTCAGGCCCTTCAGCATAGGGTCTGCTGGTTTTCCTGTTCCTGCGGCGGTTTTGCTTGTTCTCTAAGAAATCCGGGATCCACATACACAAAAAAAGGCCGGCTCCAATAGAAAATGCCACGATTTTGATGGTGGTATCGGAAACATACCGGGGCTCCACTGCGATGAGGACTTCCCCTGCTTCAATACGGGGTTTCTTGGTGCCTTCCAGCCCTACAATCCTGATAAACCGTTCATTTCTCGCACTATACCCCAGATCCCGGGCATAAATCGCGATGGTCTCTTTATCATACATGAGGGCATCTCTGGTCATTTCTAGTTCTTTATTGATCCGTTTTAAGGATTCCATGTTTTCCGAAAGATTATCATGTTCTCGACTGAGTTGATTATAGGCTAATACACCTACGGGCCCCCGTATTATTGAGAATAAAGTATAAACAAAAACCCCAACCCAGATGGGAATGAGATATTTTACGGATCCCATTACCTATAATTACGGATTCTTGCTCCTTATTCTTGAGGAATCTTCCCTGTAGCAAGGCTGCTGGTATCTCAAGAATCCGTGCTCATAACCGATAATGAAAGCTAGCAGGATACGTAGCCGAATAGCCAAAAACTACGGTTCAGGTATGTTTATCCTGCGGGAGCGGTTATGACAAGTGAGAAACCCAGGGACGTCTATACGAGTAATTATTCAGAAAAGCATGAGTCAACTCAGGAACTGGATACCTATGGTGTATGGGTAAAAAGCGAGTCCCAGGCCATTTCAGACCCTATACCGGATATTTCGGATATGCTCAATTTCCCGAATGAGCCGGAAGCATTGAGTGAAGAAGAGTCGGCTTTGCAAACCTATAATACCTTCAGCCTGGAATCGACAGAACCTGAGCTTACCACCGAGCAGCAGGATTTTATCCAGAGAGAAAGCATAGAAAAGATGGATGAGACGTCGATTGACGATAGGTTCATCGGGGTTTCTGGGGAAGAGAGTTTTGTTGAGCCTATTACCCTTACCGACGAGTTATTTGATGAACTGTCACAGGATATAGTTATTGAGGATTTTCTTGCGGTCTCCGTTCCTCCGGTTGATGCAGCAGGGCCTCAGCGCTGGGATGCAGGGCTTTCTCAAGAGCAATCACCGGCCATACCTGATACTCCCCAGGAAGCTCCTCCCGTGCCCTCCATGTACGCCCTTGACGCAGAGGCAGGATTGCAAGTATTAAGGAACATTCTGGAAGAATTAACCACGATACGGCATGAGGTGTCTGCCCTCAAAGAGCTGGTAATCCGAAGAGAAACCGCAGCAGCAACGCTTGAGCCTCAGAAGGCCGAGGGTGGCGAAGAGGATGAAAAAGTTACTATTACCGGGGATGAGCTTACGAATATCTTCCAAAGTGCCGTCCTTATCACCAAAGCCGTAAGCCCAGAATATACCGATACGGCCCCATTGGCTCAAGGCATCGAAGTTACCCTGATTGACGAGGAGCCTGAGTATGGGGCAGATGATGTGTGTAAGGAAGCAGCTCTGCTGGAGCATAGTTCCGGTAAACAGGTTCTTGATAAAAAGGAAGAAAGCCCTTTGGTATTACCGGATGAGGATGGAGGGCATAAAGATGCTTCTCATGCTGATACGGCAGATACCAAGTCGGCAGACCCCTCAGGGGAAGTCTTTTTAATGGATGATTTATTTATCGAAAATGGATCGATGAAGGATATACCCATTGAATTGGAGAGTGAGGATGAAGAAGAAATTGACTATGCCTTTGATATGATTGAATCCCTTATAGACCCTGAAGACCTGGCCAAGATTAAAGATGGGGATGAAGATGAACCTCCTGATGACAGACCTCCAGGTTCCTCCTCGGGAGCTCCTGAGCGTGAGGAGAAAGACCTGGAAGCCTCGACGTTTTCCGGTGAGACGCAAGTCCCTAAGCCCTTTAACCTGAAACAGGAAATGAAAAACGTCCTTACCTTTATGGATCAGCTCTTAGAATCCCTCCCAGAGGATAAAATCGGCGAATTTGCTGAATCTGATTACTTTGATCCCTACCAAAAACTTTGCAATGAACTAGGAATCAGCTAATATGGGGCTTTTAGGTAAAGCTCTGTCCACATATGCCTTCAAACTGGATGATAAGGGGAAAAAGCTACGGGATCGAATCCTCAGAATCGCTGAAAAAGGAACCACCCCCTATACGACCTTGAGCCTCCTTAAAACCTATGGTTCGTTTCAGTGCGGTATTTGCCTGTACCTGACCGACGGTATGTATATGGGTTACGCTTCCGTAGGCTTGGGGATAGACAGAACCCTCATACCCGCAGAACGGTTTCCCCCTGAGTTAAGCGGGCTTGTACCCTTAGCATATCCGGCGCAGCGCAAGGACTACTATAACATCGGCTCCCCAGAGTTGCTTTCCATCACCTCTATTGAGTCCCATGCGCTTATATGGGCCTTTCCCTTAGACGACGAGCAGCCCTGTCGGTATATCCTGCTCTTAGCCGAGGAAATCGTACACTCACAGGCAGGTCAGTCCGGGGATACTCCCTTTAATCCCCCTATGATGGCACGGCTCCTCTTGGATATTAGAGAGGTGCTGTGTGCGCTCCCTAAGACCTGGCTTAATACCGGGAAAGTGCCTCAAGGGGCTTCTGAGAAGGCCGGGTTTGAACCTGCACCTGAAGCACCGGGTACTCCTGAGAGAAGCGCCCCAGGTGAAACACCACTGCCTGAGCAACAAGCCCTAAGCCAAGCAAGCGCGGAAAGGAAGCCTCCTGAATCCCTTGCCCTAGACGTACCAGAGGAGATACGCCGGTTCTATACTCACAAGCCTCCTCAAAGTACGGTCCAGGGTGTCCTCTTTGCCCTATCCGGTGATGCGGCTCAGGTGCTTCCGGTCTTAGCCTCCTTAGGTTCTCTCATCCCCATATCCGGGGACTACCTTTTGGTGCTGTTTCAAAAGCCGGTGGACCGGGAATTACTCGCCCACCGGCTTTCCCGCAGTTTGCGCCTCCGTACAGTAGTAACTTTTGAAGCGGATACTCCTGAAAATCTGGAAGCTTTACTGCGATCCTATACCTCCTATGCTCGCTGAATATCTTCCCGGGGAAGACAGGGGAAAGATCGAGCCAATGCCGCCCCTCCATTCCCGGTATAATCCGCAAGGGGAAGCGGAAAAATACCTCCATTCCCTGGATTTGTCCCCAGGTATTCGTTACTTCATCCTTATTGAACCGGGAAATGAATACGTAGTTCCTCCCCTGCACCAGCAGTTTCCCGCGGCGCGGATCATCGCCCTCCATGTGCAAGCCCTCAAGGCGCCCAGCGCAGCAAAGGAGAGCCCGGTACTACGCTGGAGCCCGGAAACCGGTGTCCCCTTGCAGGCATTTCTGGAACAGGAAATCCCCGATACCTTGGCCGCAGCTATCCGGATCATCCAATGGCGGCCCGCCTTAGCAGCCTATGGGGAGCGTTACCGTTGGCTCTTGAGGGAAACCGTGGATTTCATCAAGCGGATTGATGGGAATATGCGGACCACCCGGACCTTTGGCCGCCGATGGTTCAAGAATTTTTTCAAAAATCTCATGCTGCTTCGCCGGGTACTGGTACAGGATAAGGCCGGCTCAGTACCGGTGATCATCACCGCTGCGGGGCCGAGCTTGGAAGACGCCGTACCCCTCATCCGCGCCTTGCAGCGCCAAAGTCCCCATATGATCCTGGGGGTTTCCTCCGCAGTGCAGGCCCTGTACTGGCGCGGAATCCGGCCTGACCTCGTCATCAGCACCGACGGCGGCGGCTGGGCCTGTTTCCACCTGTATGCCTGCCTTCGGGGTATGGAGGCTGCCCCGGCGCTTGCCGCAAGCCTTAGTGCGGCCCTTCCCTCCCAATGCGGTTCCCTGGCCCTTCTGCCCATAAGTGATGGGAGCCTTTGGCAGGATCTGATCTTACAGGGCCTGGGAATACCCTTTATCCGCCTTCCCCAACGGGGAACCGTCAGCGCTTCGGCCCTGGACCTCGCCTTTATCCTCACCCAGGGGAGCATCTACCTGGCAGGTATGGATCTGGCCCATAAGGATATACGAACCCATGTCCGGCCCTATGCTTTTGACCGGCTCCTGGAAGAAGGGGCTTCCCGGCTCAAGCCGGTGTACAGCCAGAGCTTTACCCGTTCCCGGGACATGCTGGCCGGCGGGAGTCATGCCATTTACGCCGCCTGGTTCAGGGAACACCTGGGGGCCTATCCTGGGCGGCTTTACCCCTTGGGAAGCAATCATCCGGTGTTTGAGACCCTCAAAGAAGGCCCTCTTGCGTCCCCTCCAGGGGACCTTCCGCTGTGGCGGATCCGAGAGCTTCCCTGGCAGGGTAATCCGGTTAAACAGGGAAGGGCGCTCCTGTGCAAAGCCTTGCAAGACCCCCATATCGGCTCCAGGCTCTCAGGAGAATTAGCGTCCCTCCTGGTTCCTGATGCAGGAACAGAGGCCCCTACTGCCCAAAGCCTGTGCCCCCTCATCACGAGCCTCCTTGAGCCTTACGAGCGGGCGCGCAGGAGAAATCATGGACAGGTTTTTGGAGGCTAATCTGCATGCCCTGGGGGCACGGGAGCCGGGCTTGCGTGCCCGGCTTGCCGCAGCCCCAAGCCGGCCCCCCCGTTATAGGTTTGTGCGCGCTCGTTCAGGAGAGCTTATCCCTGCCCTTGCCGCTCCATCAGGGGCGCTTCGTCCCTTGCACTCCCTGGTGGATCCGGTACGAGAGGGGCAAAGGCTCATCAGTACCGTCAAAGAGGCCGGGTTTTTGGTTTTTTTCGGCTTAGGCGGAGGCTTTGCCCTGAGGGCGGCCTTGGAACGGGAAGATATTCAGCATGTGCTGGTCATAGACTACGATATTCAGAGCATCGTGGAATTACTCGCTTCCAAATCATACCTTGCACTGTGGGAGGATCTGCGGCTTCATATCCTGGTGGATCCTAAGCCTGAGCAGCTTGAAGGGTATATCCTTCAACACTATCAGCCGGTTCTCTACCGTGGTATCCAGGTCATACCCCTGCGGGTCCGGATCGATGGGGATCCTCAGCAGTTCAGCGCTGCCGGTGAGGGGATTAACGCGGCCATTCAGGGGATCTCCGGGGATTATTCGGTACAAGCGCATTTTGGGGAGCGGTGGTTTTCCAACATCCTGCGCAACCTCCTCAGGCTGAAACCGGAGCCAGACCCCCTGCCGTCCCTCAATCATGTGGCTCTCTGCGCTGCCGGGCCTTCCTTAGACATGCAGCTTCCCGGCTTGGCCAGAAAGCGGCGGGACTGCTTCCTCATAGCCACTGATACGAGCCTCCCCAGTGTGCTGTACGCCGGCCTGGTACCGGATGCGGTGGTTTCCATTGATGCGCAACATATCAGCTATTACCACTTTATGCAGGGACTGCCCGGGCATATACCCCTGTACCTGGACTTGGCCAGCCCTCCGGTAGTGGCCTCCCGGACCAGGAATCCCCGCTTCTTTTCCGGGGGCCATCCTCTGACCCGCTATGTTGCCCGGCAGTGGCGGTACCTGCCTTTGGTAGATACCTCCGGGGGTAATGTTACCTACGCGGCCTTGTCCCTGGCGGACTGCCTGGGAGCGGAACAGGTGGAATTATACGGTGCGGACTTTGCCTACCCCCTGGGGCATAGCTATGCCCGGGGAACCTATCTGTACGCCTTTTTCGATGCCCGGCAAACCCGCCTTGCGCCGCTGGAAACCTTGTGGTCGGCCTTTCTGTACCGAAGCCCTGAACTCACCCGGATCCCCCGGGGGGATGCCTGGTATTATGAGACCCCGACCTTAAGCCGCTACCGCAGGCTTCTGGAAGAAAAAACCGCTTTTCTGAGATCCCGGGTTATCCCGGTAGAGGGCCTGGGCGCACCGCTGCATATACGGCCAAGGCAGGCAGGCAGTCTCCGTAGCAGCAAGGGGCGTCCCTTCAGTGCTTCCCTGCCGGCCCGGGACTTCCTTGGGGTATACCGGAAAAACGTCTCCGGCCTTCCGCCTTTTGCAGGAACGGTCCAAGCCTATCTGCAGGGGCTTAGCCAGGAGCAGGGCCGTATCCTCAATACCTTGCTTCCCTTAGCCGCTACGATACAGCACCGCAGCCCTCTCCTCCGTACCGGGGAACTGATTGCGGTGCTTAGGGACCGGGCCTTAGCAAACATTGATGCGGTCTTAGGCAGTTGAGGGTACTATGCTAAAGAGGTGCGGAGGTGAAAGCCGGGGCGAGCGCAGTCAAGCATGGTACCGCAGGTATCGACCTCAGGCTGGTATAAAAACGCTTGATCTCCTTGCAAAATCTCCCGTATCTCCTTAGAAAAACGCTTGATCTCCTTGCCAAAACGCTTGATCTTTTTACCAAAACGCTTGATCTTTTTACCGGGACTCCCGGCTGCCTCAAAACCGGGCCCGGACGACGCCCTGGGGAAATCTCCTTAAAATATCCACAGGGAAGAGAAAAGGTGGTATACTGATGAACAGCCGTATCGAAATCTATAAACCAGAGGGGGTTTTACCGTTTTATGAAAACGAGAGAAGTATACCGCACTGAGCTGGGGTCTGCTCAGGACTTAGCGGATGCGCTTGAGCCTATGAATGAACTGCATCATGGACCGATCCGAGTGGGCGTTGCGGAACCCCAAGACAGTTCCCTCATACTCCAGTTTATCCGGGACTTGGCAGCCTATGAGCACCTGGAGGATCAGCTTAAGGCCACTGAGGAAGAGCTCAGGCACTACCTCTTTGAGGAAAAGAAGGGAGAGGTAATCATCGGTGAATACTCAGGGCTTCCCGCAGGGTTTGCCCTGTTCTTTCATACCTTCTCCACCTTCCTGGGAAAACCGGGTATATATATAGAAGACTTATTTGTTAAACCGGAACTGCGGGGGCGGGGAATCGGAAAAGCCTTGCTCTCCTTTATTGCAGGCTTAGCGGTAGAACGGAACTGCGGCCGCCTTGAGTGGGCCTGTCTGAATTGGAATGAGCCTGCTATCGGGTTTTACCTGCGTCAAGGGGCGCTTCCCTTGAAGGAATGGACCAGCTACCGGGTCAGCGGTGTGGCCATACAGACCCTAGCTGCTGCGTCTCACCTGGGATGAGCCTGGAGTTTACACCAGACGGAGGAACCATGTTTTCTGATATTATCAAGCAGCGTATAGAAAAGTTCTACCCCAAAGGGGTGGCCCTTCGGCATCACCTGCATCAATACCCAGAGCTTTCTGAACACGAGGTGGAAACTGCACGCTTGGTGGCAGACACCCTGCGGGAATACGGGATTGAAACCCGCCAGGGCATCGCGGGAAACGGGGTGCTGGGTATTATCCGGGGAAAACAGGCAGGCAAAACCGTGCTCTTGCGGGCGGATATGGATGCCCTGGCCGTACAGGAGGCTGCGGATGTGGCATACCAATCAAAGCGTCCGGGCATCATGCACGCCTGCGGACACGACGGGCATACCGCCGGGCTGCTCATGGCGGCTATGGCCCTTTCTGAATTGCAGGACCATATTCCCGGTACCATAAAGCTGATGTTCCAGCCTGCGGAAGAAACCGTGGGGGGCGCTCAAAGGATGATCCAGGCAGGTATTCTGGAGAACCCCCGGGTTGATGGGGCTTTCGGTTGCCATCTGTGGGGGCAAACCCCTGAGGGCATGGTATGGGTCAAAAGCGGACCGGTCATGGCGGCCCCCGACGAATTTCGTATTACCCTCATAGGCCGCGGAGGCCACGGCGCACTGCCCCACCTGGTGGTGGATCCGGTGCTCATGGCCGCCCAGGTTATCCAGCAGTTTCAAACCATCGTAAGCCGCCGTAAGAATCCCCTGGACCCTGCGGTAGTTTCGATATGCAGGATACACGGAGGGGAGACCTATAATGTAATTCCCCAGGAAGTACAGATGAGAGGGACCATCAGGACTTTCAGCCAGGAACTACGGGATTTTATCCCCCAGGAAATGGACAGGATACTCCAGGGCATTACCCTGGCTGCCGGTGGGTCCTATACCTTGGAGCTTCATAAACGCTTTCCTCCGCTCATTAATGATCCTGCTGCTACGGAGCTGGTACGCAGGGCAGCGGAAAAGATTCTGGGGCCGCAAAATGTTATGGAAGCAGCCCAGGCGAACATGGGCGGGGAAGACTTTGCCTATATTGCACAAGAAGTGAAGGCTTCGTTTTTCTTTGTGGGGATAGCCAAAGGTGAGACGCCGGTTATCCATCATAGTCCCTATTTTCAATGGGATGATTCGGTACTGAGCATCGCTGCCAGCTGTCTGTGCCAGGTAGCGCTCGATTTTTTGCACGCTCCTTGAGACAGGACGTAAAGGCAAAAAGAGGGCAGGTCTTTTCTTGCAGCCCTCACATGCCGGTATAACGGGCGGACGTACCCATCAGTTCCGCAAGCCGGTACTGGAAAAACCGGGAGTGTCCCTCCGTTTTTTCATGCTAAAAGCCGGAAGCTCCCCTATACTGTACAATCACCTCATCCATTGCCTGAATCACCTGTGTCTTCATATAGGAAGTCAGCCGGTTAACCCAATCCCTGCTCTCCTCAGGGGCACTATCGCTTTTGAAGAGTTCCCAAACCTTGACAGTAAGCCCTATGGCGATTTGACCGAGGACCTGCGCCTTGGGGTACTTCAATCCCCGCTCGATATTACTGACAAACGTGATGGAAATTTCGGCTTTTTCAGCCAAATCAGCCTGGGAAAGCTGCCTGTGGAAGCGGAAATGCTTGATATTCCGGCCTAAAAGCCTTCTTGATGTTCTGTCTGGTCATCCAATTACTCTAGAAGTCAATAGCATTAAACCAAAAGCAGGGCAACGTCATTTAAAAACCTCTCCACGCAAAGGTGTGATACTATGAAGTACCCAAGGGAGGGGACACATGGAGATCACGAAGGAAGAAGCGGACCGGCTGAAGGAAAGTCTGGG
>JAITEL010000160.1 GCA_031282065.1 Treponema sp. | reverse complement strand
CGGACATCCTCACTTGCGCAAAATGGGCATTTTAATGCTACCGCTACCATACCTTCCCCCTCGTAAAGTTTTTCGTATATTATATCTGCATTTATAACAATAAGTCCAGAACATTACCTTTACAGTAACGGCTTTGGGCCCTGCAGGAGATCTACTCATCATCTTGCTCAAAGAATCAAGAAAGATTCTACTGTTATAGTGAAAAATCGAGGTAAAGAATTGGTTAATTTGTTCATCTTGGGAAAAAACAATCAAGAAATTGTTGAAACCTTGCACCGCGAATTAAGAGCGGTGCAGGGAAAATAAAATTGGGTTAAAGTTAAACGGCAAAGACATTGATGTTCTTGAATTATTTAGAAAGGAAATTGAAACCGACATTCCCTTGAAGTGTCATAAACCAAGTACATCATATTTTGACAAAGATACTATAAAAAAAGTAATTACTTCAAATGAACAATACCGTTTAGAATTTATATCTGCGAAAGTGCAAAAAGATTTGGCTAAGTATGGCGTTGTTCCAAGAAAAACCTCTATAGCACTATTTCCACAAGCATTGCTTCCTGATTTTTACCCCTGATTTATCGCCGGCGTTATTAGTGGTGATGGTTGTATTGATATTAAAAAGAATCATGGCAAGAGTAGTTTATTGCGTTGTAGCGTTGCCGGTACTAAAAGTTTATTGGAAGGTATAAAAATATACTTGACAAGAATATCAATTTTAATCCAGGAAAAAAGTTAAAATCAACAATATCGCCACATTTATATATTCTTAAGCCGAATCAAACAGAAACATTGAATTTGTAGTATTGATTTCAAAAGAATGCAACTGCATTAATGGAACGAAAGAATAAACTAATAACAAATTTTATAACTAATATTTCAAAAGATATTAATACACTATATTATGAAAGAGAATTTTCATTGATAATTTTCCACCACTCTTTATCATAGTTATTTTTTACATCGTTTTGTTCTGCGAATTCATTAAGGACGCTGGTATAGATTCTCAATACTCGGTCTTTATATCCAGGCCCAATTCCATATTCATTAATGGCCTTTTCCCATGTTTCATTCTTAAAAAAGTTTTGTAATTTTTCTTTCAAAGAATCTTTTAGCTCATTTCTGTATTTATTATAATCATTTTCAAATTTATCAAGAAATACTTTATAATTCAGTTTATGCAATTCAGAAACATTGCGATAATTCAGAAATTCTTTTACTTTCGAAACAATTTTTTCTTTGTTATTTGAGAAATAGCTATCGAATATATTTTCAATGACCAAACTGATTTCATGAAAATAATCAAATGCCCAATACTTACCATGAACACGATTAATGGCGGCTATTCGAGCATGATGGATCGGCTGTAGTTCCGATAGAAATTTCATCAATACATTGTTAAACACATCCTTTGGAGTTTTAATATTTTCTATCAATTCCTTCAGTTGCTCAAAATTCATTAATGCATATTTATTGTTTTCAAAATCATATTTTGTTTTCTCAAATGCAACCTTAATGTCTGAACAGATCTTATAAACATAATCACGCTGAGTATTTATTGAATTATTTATACTATCAAATATAACCACACGTTCAGGTCTATTTAATCTTGCATTAAAAAATATTAAATTTAAATCTATAAATGGAATATTAATTTGCTTAAACTTTGAGAGTATATCATCTTTCTTATATTCAATACCAACAATTTCAGATTCTGCCTTTCCATCATCCGTCATTACTTCTTCTGCTTCATTTCCCAAAATATTTATAAGTATAAAGAATCTAAACGCATTTGCAGATGTCATTCTGGTCTTTAAGAGATCGGTTATGTTCTGAGAAGGTGCTGGCTTGATATTATCAATAAAGAAGAAAAGACAATTATTTTCGTCTTTGTCAATGTAATTAAGAATATCCTTCCGCTTCATTTTATTGGTATTTGTACCAGAAGTTACAACCGTATCTATTCCTCTTGTATCTACAATAGAACTTAAAATTGGATATTTATCAAAATCCATTATATCTCTTGTAAGATACAGATTTATTTTTGAAGGCAAAAAGACATTATGAATTTTACATAAATTTATTTGGGTAAATTTATCTTTGCAGTCCATAAAATAACTTCCACCTTTCTCATTACACTTAATTATTGTTTCAGTTCTATTGTCCCTATCAATCCGCCGAAGAATTTCTTGTTTAAACTCATCATTACTCTTGTAAGTTTCTCTAATTGCAATAATATCCGTTTTTTTTAAGCCGATCATATTACGAAGAGACCTATTTATTTCAGTAGGTAAATATTGAGTATCATCAAATTTTTCACCAGAATTATCGTAAGAACTACAAAAATCGTCAATATATTGGTTAAACAGTGAATTTGCTATTGGTTCTATTTGAAAGTAAGTATAATCAGTATCACTCTTAAATATTTCAACCTCACAGGTTGTTGTACCGCCTGAAGCAGTGGAAAGCAAATCTACAAATTTATTGTCTAATCCTTTAAGCCCTTCTTTTTTTGAAAGCCCAAACATTTCAAGAATTGTTGTGGTTTTACCTATTCCTTTTTGTCCAATAAAGACAAATTTATATCTTTTAATCTCCAACCTAGATTTCACTTTTTTTAGATAATCACACCACTCTATATAGTGGTATCCCTTATTATCAGAGATATTATCGAGATTAGAGCTCACTTCAGAGTCAATTTCTTCAATCAATCCATTTAATTCATCCAAGGTATTCATTTCTCCCTTCTCCCTTCCAGTATAAAAATGCCTCATGCATTGTATTCTACCTTCAAAAATTTTCTTTTGTCAATACTTTTTACAAAAGTTCCAAGCAATGTCGTATAACGTTTCGATTATTTACGACGTTTTGCCAGCCCGAATAAGGACTTTGCGGCGGCATCATATTATCGTTTCGCAAGAACATACCCAAGGCTGGCAACGTGTAGCGGAGGTTTGCTCCCTATGCCTGCTCTACCAAAGCCATGGCCGCCCTCAGTGGCCCCTCGCTGCTCAGGGACAGAGGCCCCAGGGGAAGCCGTGTGGGTCCGCCGGGAAGCCCTGCCCAGGTCATGGCCGCCTTTATGGGAATGGGATTGGTCTCGATAAAGGCCGCCTTGATAAAGGGCAGCAATTCGTAGTGCCGCCGCCGGGCTTCTTCCCCATGACCCTTGAGACCGGCCCTTACCAGGGCAGCCACCTTACCGGGAAACAGGTTAGCAATAACCGAAATCACCCCGTCTCCCCCTAAGGCAAGCAGGGGCAGGGTCAGCGCATCATCCCCGGATAACACCGTAAAGGGCTTCCCTCCTGCCTGCCCTTTACAGCTGCGGATGATGTCCCCCATCTGGTTAATATCCCCGGAGGATTCCTTCACCCCAATGATTTCAGGAATTTTGGCAAGCCGTTCCATGAGCTCTGCACTGATATTCCTCCCGGTTCGAGAGGCGATGTTGTAGATAATCAGGGGAAGTCCCTCCCCTGCCTTGGCCACCGCCTCAAAGTGCCGAATCAGCCCTTGGTCGTTGGGTTTGTTGTAATAGGGGGTTACCACTAAGGCCGCGTCTACGCCCAGAGCCTTGGCCCGTTTGGTGTAATGCACCGCCGAGGCGGTGGCATTAGAACCGGTTCCAATGATGAGCGGGACCCGTCCTTTGACTTCCGCTACGGCAAGGCGAATCAGCTTTTCCTCTTCATCCTCTGCCAAGGTGGGACTTTCCCCGGTGGTTCCTAAAGGCACCAGGCCGTCAATACCCCCCTCAAGCTGGAAATTGATAAGCCGCCGAAATCCGTCATAGTCTACAGCACCGTCTTCTTTCATGGGGGTAATAAGCGCCGTGAAGGCCCCCTGTAATAGATTCATAAAAACTCCCTTACACACCTAAAAGGTCTTTCAATACATAATCCAGGGTGAAAACCCCCGGCCGCGGGGTTCCTGCTGGTTTGCCGGGACCAGGACATTCCACCAGCCACTCGGCAGCACGCAAAGCGCCGGAAGCCAAACCCTCCCGGTTGCGGGCAGTATGGGTAATCTCAATGGTGTCCGCAGGACTATCAAAGAGCACCGTGTGGCTCCCCGGCATGGAACCGGCCCGCAGGCTCTGGTAGTGGATCTCCTCGGGAGCCGGCGGTCTATGCAGGGTTTCCCAGACCGGAGTCTTCTTGCGCTCCATATTGGTAAGGATCCAGTCCAGCAGGGTCTTGGCGGTTCCTGAGGGACTGTCTGCTTTTTGATTGTGGTGAGCCTCCCAGCCTCCTACATCGTATTCCGGGAAAGCATCCACCAGATGCGCGGCGAAGGCCGCTATCCGGTAGAAGAGGTTCACCCCCAGGGAAAAGTTGGAAGCCCACAGGAGAGAGGCCCCTGCTTTCTCCACCATGCGGGTAAGATCTTCGAGCCTGTCGGTCCACCCGGTAGTACCCGCCAGGACAGGGATCTTCTGCTCCACCAGAGCGGTGATGTTTGCTGCCGCCGTATCAGGCCGGGTAAATTCAATAGCCACATCCGCGTTGCCCAGGTTTCCCCCTTCCCCAAGGCCCTTGAAAACCGGCGCGCCTGAGGGGGTTTTGCGTTCCCCGGCAAAAGGATCCACCACGGCGCTGATGTGGTGATTGCGGCTCAGGGCGTGGGCTTCTATCAGTTTCCCCATTTTCCCGTAGCCGATGATAGCTATCTGCATGCTGTACTTCCTTCAAGAACCGGTGCACCGAAGAAGTGCCTGTGTAAACCCTGGACCACGTCCACACTCTGGGTATCGTTGACCATAAAACTGATATTCACCTTGCCTGCCCCATGAGAGACCATCTGCACCGGAATACCCAGGGCCGCACAAACCCCAAAAGCCTGGTGGAGGATCTGGGAGGATCTGTCCACATCCCCGATAAGGGTAACGATGGCTTTGCCGGTCTTGATTTCCACATCGGCAATACGGCTTAAGTCCTTTTTCAGGGGCTCCAGGTCATAGGAAGCATCCAGGGTTACCGAGACCGATACTTCACTGGTAGCCACCATATCCACGGAAATGCCGTGTTTGGCAAAATCCGCAAAGAGTTCTGCCAAAAATCCGGGCTGGCCGAGCATACGGGTGGATACAATGTCCACCAAGGCTATGTGGTTTCGGGAGGTAATCCCCAGGACCGGCCGCTTCTTGTCCAGGGTAGCCACAATCCGGGTTCCGGCCGCGGCGGGGTTGTAGGAATTCTTTACCCGGACCGGGGTCCGGGTTCGCATACAGGGCTGCATGGCACGGGGGTGCAGGACCTGGGCACCGAAATAGGCTAACTCTGCGGCTTCCTCGTAGGTAACCGCTTCCACGGGCCGGGCTTCTGCGACGATGCGGGGATCCGCGGTGAGAATACCATCCACATCCTTCCAAATCTGCACTTCCTCAGCCTGGCATGCCGCGGCAATCATCGTGGCGGAAAGGTCCGAACCGCCTCGTCCCAGGGTGGTGATAGCCCCTTTGGGGTCCTGGGCTATGAAACCGGTGAGTACCGGCAGGCTCCCTTCATCCAGGAGGGGCAGGATCTTTTCAGGGATACGCTCCCAGCTTTCCGGCAGCAGGTCCGCAGCGGTAAAACGGGAATCCGAAACAAAGCCGCCCTCCCAGGCATCCAGGGCCTTTGCCGCCATGCCGATAGACCGGCAATAGGCCGCCACAATGCGCGCCGCAAGCCGTTCCCCAAAGGATACCAGGTAGTCCTGGGTCTTACCGGTCAGTTCTTTAACCAGGGATATACCCACCAGGAGTATCTGTAATTCCGCAAGGAGGGGCGTAATGGCGGGCATATCCAGGTTCAGTTCCTCTATCGTATGCTGGTGCAGGGCGCTTATCCGCTCAATTGATACGATGCCCGTCTTCAGGGCCGCGGCAGCCGCTTCCAGGAGCTGATCCGTGGTGTCTCCCATAGCAGATACCACCAGAACCGGCTTTCGGCGGAGTTCCCCCTGTACCAGCTCTGCCACATGACGGATGCGCGCTCCATTGGCCAGGGAACTGCCCCCGAATTTCATCACAATCATAGTACTTCCTCAGTACACGCGCTTCCCTGGGGCAAAGACCTAAGGGCTCACGTATGTGCTCTAGGGAAAAGCCTAGCAAAGGATACTGCTTTATGCAAGAGTTCTCCCTGCCTCCTGACAAGGCGCCATGCGCCGGGCAGCCCCGTATGGCGGCGGAAGGGCAGGCCTTCTCCGCAAAGATTGACAGGAAGCGTAAAGCCTTTAATACTGGACTCATGCAGAAACTGCCGTTGCTGCATGACGAGCGCTCAAACACGGTAAAGCCGGTTACCGGGAGGGAGGGGACAGGCGGCTGCTTATCATGGCGGTATGGGCCCTGGGTTTTTCATGTAAAGGAATGAACCCTATCAGCCATGCCCTGCTTGAGACTGCACGGGAAAGCGAGCGGGACGCTCATGCCGAAGAAACGCCCGCGGAGGAGGCAAGGGTTTTCCCGCAAAGCCGCTGGGAGCATATACAAAACGGCATTGCCGGCTACTATACCTACGGTGAGTATATCCTGCGTATTGCCCTTGAAGACCATGCGCTGATAGTGCAAAAGGTGAATGTCATCCATACTGCCTATGTGCAGGAAGAGATCATCCGCTTTGCGGTTGACCGCTATGATCCGGCGGCGGATTGTTTTTCCGATGGGGAGCACTGCCTCTCGGTTTTATTTGGGTATGCCGGCCGCTTATATGCCCTGTCATTGCGTACAAGCGATCATGAAAGCCGTTTTCCCGCATATCCTGGGGGCGCCGGAGCGCTCATGGATTATATAGCAAAAACCCTGAATGAAGCGGTGATGAAGTATACCTACGATTATCAGAAAAGGTTTACCGGAACCTATGGGTATGACGCATCGGTACTTTTTGGCATGGAAGCGGATGAATGGGATGCGGTATATAAGGACGAATGGACAGGCCGGGAGCTGTCTATAGCCATTGATGATGAGGGCTTTCTCTTCATTGCCGACGCTGCCGGAAACGCATGCTTTAGCAATTGGAAAACGAAAATCATTGATGAACATAAAGCAACCCGATTCTTTGGCAATATCCCTGCAGACGGTCCGAGTGTGCAGCTGTATTTTTTTAACCATGACCTCATCTGGGAGCGGGACTTTAATGGGAATGCCAAGAAATACCAGGTACGTTTTAAGAAAAAGTGAGGAGCCAGGGGACAAAAAGCACCGGGCCTATAAGAGGACGCTCAGCACTCAGGCCCGCACGGCCCTTTGAGCTCAAGCTGAGGCTCCTTCCCGGGGGAAGCAGTTTTCCTCCAGAGGGAAGAAGTTCCCTTGAGGAGGGAAAGAGTTCCCCTTCAGAGGGGAGAAGTTCCCCTTCAGAGGGAAAGAGCTCCCCTTCAGAGG
The DNA here is from genome assembly GCA_031282065.1 of Treponema sp. Taxonomy (GTDB): domain Bacteria; phylum Spirochaetota; class Spirochaetia; order Treponematales; family Breznakiellaceae; genus JAIRLU01. The sequence continues at coordinate 1,956 of JAITEL010000160.1, read as the reverse complement.
GAAGAAGCTCCCCTCAGGAGGGAAAGAGCTCCCCTTCAGAGGGGAGAAGTTCCCCTCCAGAGGGCAAGAGTTCCCCTTCAGAGGGAAAGAGTTCCCCTTCAGAGGAAAAAACCTCCCTTGAGGGGAGCCCTTTGCGGCGCAGAAGGGGCGCGTGCAACGAAACCGGGCAAGGGGCGGCCCGCTCCTTGCGGGCGCAAAGGGGGGCTCAGGGTATGCTGCGGCAATGCACCTTGTGCGGGCGGGCCCCTTAGGGTATCCTTGCTCCCGTTATGAACCAGGTCTTCATCACCTCTTGGAAGGATCTTCCGGCACCTCTGGCAGGCTCGGTTGCTGCGGCAGAGGCCTCCTTCATAGAAAGCCTCCCCCACTCAGGAGGCCTCCCCTTTAAGGTAAGTCCCTATTTTGCGTCCCTTGCCGGACCAGAGCCCGGGGATCCCATACGGCGGCAATTCCTTCCCCATCCGGCAGAAGCCCTGCCCGATCCCTTTGCCTTACAAGACCCCCTGGGGGAAGCCCTGCATAAAGCCTCGCCCCGGCTCATCCACCAATACCCCGACAGGGCCCTGCTCCTTGCGGGAGGAAGCTGTGCCGGGTATTGCCGCTATTGTTTCCGCCGCCGGTGGATAGGCCAGCCGAAAGGCTTTATCCGCGGGGAGGAACTCCGCCCTGTCTTGGCCTATCTCAAGGCCCACCCGGGGATTCGGGAGATCCTCATCTCCGGCGGCGACCCCTTAGTCGCCGCCGATGCGCTCTTGGCAGGGCTTTTCAGCGCCTTACGGGAGGCCCGGCCGGGTATCCTGCTGCGGATATGCACCCGGGTTCCCATTACCCAGCCGGGCCGGCTCACCGGGGAAAGTATCGCCCTCTTAAAAGCCTTCCGGCCCCTGCGTATGGTGATACAGAGCAACCACCCCCGGGAACTGGCAGCACCGGCTCAGGAAGTGCTTAGGGCCTGTGTAGACCAGGGGATTCCGGTGCATGTACAGACCGTATTGCTTCGGGGCATCAATGATACTGCCGCTGTCTTGACGGCTCTTTTCCGGGCATGTCTTGATTTAGGCCTTACGCCCTACTACCTGTTCCAGTTGGATCTGGCCCCGGGGACCGCCCATTTCCGGGTACCCCTTAAAACCGGGCTTGCCCTGTACCGGGAAGTGAAGGGCCGCCTCTCAGGATTGGGACTGCCGGTTTATGCGGTAGACCTGCCCGGCGGCGGCGGCAAGATTCACCTCCACGAAGGGGTGATAGCCGGAGAACGGGAGGAAGCAGGGGCCAGGGTCTATCTGCTTCAGGGCCCCGGCGGAAAGCTCTGGCCCTATCCTGCGGATACCCCCTGAGGGCCGCAAGCGCCCTTTGGTATGTTAATTTTAAGGAAATAAAGGAAAACCGTATGGCTAAAGAAACCGTATGGAAAATCTGGCTCACCCCGAACCGTCTCACCCAAGACGTTCAAAACGACTTCATTGCCGAAGTCTCCACCGCGGGTACAACCCTCCGCACTGCGGACATTGCGAGGGGCGCAGCCCCGAAGCAATCCAGACCGGGCAGGGCGCACATCCGGGGGTTTCGTCATTGCGAGGGCGAAGCCCGAAGCAATCCAGAGGGGGCAGTCCCCGCAGTGGATTGCTTCGCTGCGCTCGCAATGACGGAGGGGCTCCTCCTCAACCGCCCCCGCCCGCCTGTCCGCGCAGCTTCGGCCCTGGCCGCCGGCTACATCACCCTGGTTACGGACATCGCCACCGGTAAGACCGACGGCGCGATAACGCCGGACGAAGACATCCTCGTTACCGGGGACAAGATAAAGATAGCCCCGGAAGACGAGAGCGGCCTGGGGGTGTTCTTTGTTGATGAGGCCGGCACGGAACATCCGCTTACGCACAAAATAACGGAGAACCTGCCCAAGAAGCTCATATTCCGCGTTCCGTCCCTTGCCGCAGGCTCCTACACGCTCAAGAT
>JAITEL010000132.1 GCA_031282065.1 Treponema sp. | reverse complement strand
TGTGAGCATTGCGTGAAGCATGTGAAGGAAGCCCTGGAAGCCATCAACGGCGTTAAGTCAGCTAAAGTCAAGCTGAAAGAAAAGGCCGCGGTGGTGGACCATGCGGATGCGGTGGGTCTTGAGACCCTCAAGACCGCAGTGGTCGAAGCGGGCTACGAAGTTGCCTAGCGCTCCGCAGTGCCCAAGGCCGGTGGAAGCCCTCCACCGGCCTTTTTATGTACCCCTTATACCGGGCCCGCGGGGCGCGGTTCTTGGTAAAAGCCGTTCTTCCAGTTGAACCGGCTCGTATGGGGGACGGGCCGCCCCTGCTTCAGGGCCCTCATGAGGTCTTGATAATCCCCCTTTTTTAAGGGGGGGCCAGAGAGATCCACGATGAAGCGCGTAAACCCCGCAGCTTTCAGAAAAGGCAGCTTATCAATAAGAGAAAACGCCTTCTGCGGGATGAGCTTTGAGCCCTCAGGCCGGGTGATAAGGGTGAAGGCCTCGTCCAGGCGGTCAAGGAAGTGCCGTTCCTCATAGCGGACCCCCAGGTCCGCCCGTATGTGGAACAGCACAGGGTAGGCGAAGAGGGTGATAAACATGCGGGAGCGCCGGTGGGCTTCCACGGTCTGTTCCAGGTTCTGCCGGTTGTTCTCCAGGGGGCTTATGGCATACTCCAGCCCTAAGGTGGATAGAAAGGACAGCGCCCAGCGGTTAAAGCTGTACAGATAGGGCCCGGCAATCACCCCCCTCCGGGCGCTTCGGACAAAGGGCCAGTGCCCCAGGTTATTCACCACAAACTGCGTGTAACCCCGGTCTCTGAGCCGCTCAATGGCCTGCTCAAGGGCCGCTTCCTGGGCTTGGGGGAAATAGGGGCCCAGGACCAGGATGATCTCCTCAGGCCTAAAGGGCAGGGTTTTGGGCCTGCCCCCAAGAGCCGCTGCGGTCTTGAGGCTGTAGTGGAGCATAACCCGCACCGGCTGTGAGGATTGGATGAGGTACAGGTCTTCTATCCGGTCAACCCCGATATAGAGCCCCGGGGGAAAGGGCTGCTTCCCCTCCTTGCTCTGAGCAGCCTTAGGGAGGCTCACCTGCGGGGCCTGCTCCCAACCGGGCATACGCCGGGAAGTATCCCTGCCCTGGGGAAGCACCGGGGCATAACGCTTGGCTTTAGCCTTGGGAGAGATGAGGTAGACCTCATCACCTTCTGCAAAGCCCTCAGGAAGGGAGATCCACCCCATGCCCGGCCCTTCCTGGGGAGCTTCTTCTGCAAACCGGAGCGTGTGGGATTGGCGCTGGGTATCGTCGCCCCGGTGAAAGCGAAGCACATCCCCCCGGCTGGGCATGAGCGTACCTGCCTGGATAAGGCCCCGCCGCTCAAGCCCCGTGCCCTGCACCTGGAGGACAACCCCCAAAGGAATGCCGGTTCCGCCGCTTCGCGTTGCCTGCAGCCAGTCCACCGGCTCTGCCTGGGCATGGGTATCGTAGAAGGCATAGAATACCGTCTTCTCCCGGGCAAAATCAGTGCGCAAGATCGCTTTTCCCCGCTCCAGGGCCTGGCGGATCCCTTCCTCATTCCCGGAAAGCGCATCAATAAGCTGGCGGTATGCGGAAACCACCGTCCCCACATAGTCGGCGCTTTTCATCCTGCCCTCGATCTTGAAGGCATGGATCCCCGCGGCTGCTAAGCCGGGAAGCTGCTCAAAGAGCTGGAGGTCCCCGGAGCTGAAATAATAGCCCCCGGGAAGCGTATCTGCTCCCGGGCTGTCGGGTCTAAAATAGCGCCTGCACCCCTGGGTACACTGCCCCCGGTTTGCAGACTTGCCCCCCAGAAAACTGGAGAACAGGCACAGCCCTGAGGCGCTCACGCACAGGGCGCCGTGCACAAAGACCTCCAATTCCACGTTGGTATGGAGGCGAATATCCCGGATTTCCTGGAGGCTCAGTTCCCGGGCAAGCACCACCCGGGAAACGCCGTATTTAGAAAGGACATTCACCCCCCGGCTGGAAGCGATATTCATCTGGGTAGAGGCGTGTATTTTTAAGGAAGGAAAGTGCTGCCGGACCATGGAGATGAGCCCGAGATCCTGGACAATGAGCCCGTCTGGACCCAGCGCCGCCAAATACCCCAAGAGCTGATAGAGCCTATCGGCTTCACGCTGTTCAAAAACCGTGTTGACCGTAACATAGAGCTTACGGCCCATGCGGTGCAGGCGCTGCACGGCCTGTTCGCATTGGGCATAGGTAAAATTCGCGCTGCGCATACGGGCATTGAAGTGCTTGAGTCCCAGGTAGACCGCGTCTGCCCCTTCACCAATCGCCGCATCCAAGGCCTGGGGTGATCCTGCGGGGGCGAGTAATTCAACTGCTTTCATAGATGCCCCATTATAGAGGGTCCCCGGCTTCGGTACAAGCGTGGATTTTTTTCCCGCTTCTCTATATATTCTAAAAAGTCCCCCTGGATACAGCCTTTTTACCCGGGAGGCGGGAGAAACCCCGGGGTAAGCCTCGTTACAGGGCTTCTTCCTGAGCTAAGGAGTTTCCATGAGTAATGGTATAGCAATAACCGAGTCCACCTTTGAAGCTGAAGTCTTACAGTCTCCTATTCCGGTCTTGGTCGAGTTTTGGGCGCCCTGGTGCGGACCCTGTAGAATGATGGCCCCTGTCTTAGATGAGCTGGCAAAAGACTATGCAGGGACCCTTAAAGTGGTCAAGATCAACGTAGACGAAGAGCCCAATCTGGTAGAACGCCACGGCATTACATCGGTGCCGGTCATGGCCGTGTATAAGCAGGGGGAACTCCTCCGGCAAAAGTCCGGAGGCCAGACCAAAGGGGTACTCGAAAAACTGTTTAAGGATCTGCTCTAGAGCCGTATCCCTCTTTCCAATGCCAAACCGAGCGGGATAAGTCCGATGAGAAGGGCTGGAACCGGCTAAAATCCGGGAGCCAGCCTGTATCGGGAAGGAGTTCCTGGTAAAAGCCCTCGGTAATGGCAAAGGTATCCAGCCACCCTAAGACTTGTTCATATTCCTGGGTATGTACATACCGGTCCAGCCTTCCTGGGCCGGGGCTTTGTGAGGGCCCCTGCCCCAAAGGAGACGCGGGTACCGGGGTGTACTGCATCATCAGCGAAAGCAGGGCCCTGCCCTGGGCCTTGTCTGCAAACCATTGCAGCACGGCCCTGGTGGACTCCAGGTAATCAGGCAGCACTAAATGCCGAATCAGCACCCCGGAAACCAAGCGCCCCGCCTCATTGAAGCGTAAGGGGCGCTTTTCCAGCATCCACAGAATGGCCTTTTGCGCGTAGTAGGGATAATCCGGGGCATGAAAGAAACGGGCTCCCAGGGCAGGGTCCAGGGTTTTAAGGTCAGGCAGATACAGGTCCAGTACGGCTTCCATGAGGGAGAGGCTTTCGGGGAGTTCATAGGCAGAAGAATTCCAGAGGACCGGAATGGAGAGCCCCTGGGCTCGGGCTGCGGTGATGCCTGCGGCCAGGGCAGGGACTGCGTGGCTTCCGGTAACCAGGTTGATGTTCTCTGCACCCTCCCCTTGCAGGACCAGGCAGAGCCGGGCAAAGGCTTCAAGGGAGAGGGCTGCCCCCATCCCTTCATGGGAGATCTGATAATTCTGGCAGAAGCTACAGCCCAGGTTACAGCCGCTTATAAAGATCGTGCCTGAACCACCGCTGCCGGTAATGGGGGGCTCTTCTCCCCGGTGTATGGCGGCTGCGGCAATACGGAGGGCCGCGGTTTCTCGGCAATACCCGGTTCTGCCGCCTAAACGGTCGGCGCCGCAGTTTCGGGGACAGAGGGTACAGGGGCTATAGAGGCTTTGCATAGGCGCCTAGGGGATCTTGGTACGGGCCATAATACCCTGGTACAGATGCCGGAGGATTGCTTGCAGTTCCGTATCCTCAAAGGTATCATAGAGGCTGGACTTTGGCTCAGGGAGCGGGTTTTCGGTGATTGCCCCCGGGGGTTCCGCCTCCTCAGAGGGAGGCTCCGGCGCTGCATACTGAACAGCCGGCCTGGGTTTACGGCTCAAACGGAAGGAAATCCCGGTGATCTCTGGGAACCGGCTCTGCAATTCCCGGAGCAGTCCCCGCTGTTTGGTTTGTAAAAGCTGAATCCACCCGGGATGATCCGCCTCAATAAGGAGGATATGCCGTTCACATTCCACAACCCAGGAGTGGGCCGCGGCAGCGGAGATCTTCTGGGTGCTCACCACAGAAGCCCAGGAAGCGAAGATGTCCGAATACCCTTGGGCTCTATCCCGGGTCTTGTCATCAAAAAAAAATGAGAGCAATTCCCCTGCTTTTTTCATAGTGGTCTCCTCAAGATGATGGGAAGACCAGTATAGCCGATGAGTCGGATACTTCATAGAGCCTTGAGGAACCGGGAAATGCCCTGTGATGGAAGGGGCAGACCTGCGGGAGCGCTCCCTTCACTACACGGGAAGCAGCCTCAGGGACGCAGTACGATCTTATCATTGCGGTTCAACCGGCTGTTATAAAAGATTTGACAAGGCCCTGGCCTAATGGTATGATATTTCTTATCAAAATCTTTACATTCTTTTGGAGGAAACCATGAAATGTAGAAAACAGTGGGCAGTAGGACTCTTGGTAGGCTTTACTGCAGTGGGTGGTCTTTTTGCGGGCGCTACTAAAGACCAAGGAGCCACAGGATCAACCGGGGCTTCGACGGTGAAACCGGTAACTATTAAGGTTGGGGATAACTGGGGACCCACGCATCCTATGGCGGCGGCTCTGGATTCCGTGTTCAAGCCCCAGATTGAGCAAGCCTCGAAGGGTGCCATCACGGTGGACATTTACCATTCCGGGACCCTCGGAAACGAAGCCGACCTGTGGAACGCGGTAAGAAACGGTACGATTGAAGTTGCTATTGTCGGTACTCCCATGAACCAGGAATACCCCACCATGATGATTTCCGACTGGCCTTTCCTGTACCGCGACCTGAACCATGCGAAGAAGGTGTGGACAGGCCCCGTTGCCGAGGAAATCAACACGGAATTCCATCAAAAATTTCCCACCGTGTATATGCTGGCCTGGGGACCGAACAGCGCGCGGACCTTTACCAGTAATAAAAAGCTTACCTCTGTGGACGATTTTAAAGGCCAGAAGTTCCGTATGCCTAGCAATCCTATCCACGTAGGCATTGCCGAGAACCTTGGGGCCAGCGCCCAGGTTATCCCTTTGGGGGAACTCTTCAGCGCCCTGGAAACCGGCGTTGTTGACGGACAGGACAACGGCATGGTAACAGTCATCAGTGAAGCCTTCTACGAAGTGCAGAAGTACCTCTACGAGACCAACCACATCATCGCCACTCTGGAGATCGTTGTCAGCGCGCCTTTCTACGACAAGCTTACGGCGGACCAGAAAAAGATCATCGGCGACGCGGCAAAGGCTACGGCGGCAAAAGCCTGGGATGACTATATCAAGAGTGTGGACAGCGACCGCAAGTTCCTCCAGGACAAGGGAGTAACGGTAACGCCCACCACTGCCGAGGATCAGCAGCGGATCATTCAAATGATTCAGCCTCTTACCGATAAACTGTTCGTGGAGCACGCCTGGGCAAAACCCCTTACCGACCGGATCAAAGCGGTCCAGTAGAAAACGGGAAGTGGTTAGTGGACGGCGGGGATACGTCAACCACTAACCACTCATCATATCCATAGTAAGGGGGGCTTGGTGAAAAAAGTTTTGGATACCCTTTTCAAAGGCGTTGAAATTCTCATCGCCTTTTTTCTGGCGGTAATGATAGTCCTTGTCTTTATGAACGTGGCTTTCCGCTACCTGTTCAGCAAGGGTTTCGCCTGGTCCGAGGAAATCGCCCGGCTCTGTTTCATATACCTGGTATACCTAGGTTCTATTGGGGCTATGCGGGATAACCAGCACCTTATCATCGACAGTATTCTCTCCCGGGTGCCGCTTATCGCCCAGCGACTTATCTACTTCCTGGTACAGGCCGGGGTTATCTGGCTCATGGTCATTCTGACGCGGGGCAGTTGGATGCTCATGGTACAAAACCTAAGGGATCGCTGGGTGGCCACCCATTTTCCCACCTTCCTGGTTTATGCATCTGGACTTATCACCGGTATCGCCATTGGTATCATTGCCTTGACGAATATAGTCCGCCTCATTGTCATGAAAATACCGGTGGCGGAGCTGCTTAAAATACGGGACAGCGCAGATGTGGATCAAATGCAGGAAAGTATACAATAGGAGGAAACAATGGTTCTGATAATTTTATTTTTGGTGTACCTTTGCGGTTCAATGATGCTGGGGCTTCCTATTGCCTTTTCTCTGCTGTTCGGCTCATCTGCCACGGCGCTCCACATGGGGGGGACCGCTACCAATCCGCAAATTGTAGCTGCCCAGTTGTTGCGCGGGGTGGACAGCGTTACCATGATGGCTCTGCCCTTCTTTGTGGTCGCCGGGGAACTGATGAACCGCGGGGGCCTTACCAAACGAATCATAGACTTTTGTAACATTTTTGTCGGCCGCCTCCGGGGAGGCCTGGGGTATGTTACTATTCTCGCCTGCCTTATGTTCGCCAGCCTTGTGGGTTCCGCCGTGGCAAGCACCGCTGCTCTGGGGGCTATCCTCATCCCCATGATGGCCAATTCCGGGTACAACCGGGCTAAAGCTGCGGGGCTTGTAGCAGCGGGCAATATGGTGGCCCCCATTATGCCTCCCTCGGTACCGATGATTGTGTATGGGGTTGCCGCCGGGGTTTCTATCAAATCCCTCTTCTTGGGAGGCATAGCGCCGGCGATATACCTTACCCTCATCATGAGCATTTGCTGGTTCTTTATCTCCCGTAAGGACGGGATTAAAACCAACGCGCCGAAACCGACGTTCAAAGAAACCCTGGGGATCTTCTTGAGCGGTCTTTGGGCCCTGCTCCTCCCGGTGATCATCATCGTGGGTCTGCGGGGCGGCGTGTTTACCGCCACTGAAGCGGGGGTTGTGGCTGTGGTGTACGCCCTTATTGTGGGCGTCTTTGTGTACCGGGAACTCAAGCCGAAGGATCTATTCAAGGCCCTTATAGGAGCAGCGAAGACCTCCAGCGTGGTGATGTTCCTCGCTGCCGCAGCTCAGGTTGCGGCCTATATCATGACCATCGCCCGTATGCCCCAGATGATCACCGCTGCCTTGAGCGGATTGACCGACCGGCCTATCCTGTTAAACGTCATGCTGATGGCGGTGGTCCTCCTGGTCGGAACCGCTATGGACGTGGTTCCCACGATTCTTATTCTGACCCCGATTTTTATCCCCCTGCTGGGGGCAGCGGGAATCGATCCGGTCTATTTTGGGATTAACTTTGTACTGGTAAACGTCCTGGGACTCCTTACCCCGCCGGTAGGACCGGTACTCAATGTGGCCTGTGCGACGGGTAAAGTCAAAATGGAAGAAATCCTGGTCCCTACCTTGCCGTACTTCATTGTCCAGTGCCTGCTCCTGGCGGTCATGACCCTGGTCCCCGAGATAGTCATGGTACCCCTCAAATGGTTTGCCGGTTATACGCCCAGGGTACCGGTTCCCTCAATCCTGGGTCTTTTTAGGTGACCTGAAAAAGAATACCCGATCTTTTTATATATGGAGAAAATATGAAACAACTGTTAACGGAAAAACCCCGGGTCCTCAAGATGCAGGAGGTGGAAGAACCGAAGATCCAAGGGCCCAAAGATGTGCTGGTTAAGATGAAAGCCGCGGGAATCTGCGGGTCCGACGTTCATATCTACCACGGCACATCGCCGGTAGCAACCTATCCCCGGGTCATGGGGCATGAGATAGTGGGGGTTGTCGCCGAAACCGGGAAGAATGTTACCAAGGTAAAGCCGGGGGATCCTGTCATTGTGGATCAGATAGTAAGCTGTGGTGAATGTTACCCCTGCAAAATAGGCAGGCCGAATATCTGTTGTACGCTGAAGGTGCGGGGTGTACACATTGACGGAGGCTATCGGGAGTATCTGGTTGCAGGAGAAGAGGCCCTGCACCTCTTGCCGCCCACACTTTCTTTTACCGATGCGGTGATGATCGAGCCTATGAGCATTGCCTTTCAGTCCTGCTCCCGTGCGGAGATCACTAAGGAAGATATCCTGTTCATCCTCGGTGCCGGGGCCCTGGGCAAGAGCCTCATTAAGGCGGCCCGTTTAAGCGGCGCCCGGATCATCGTCTCGGATGTGGTGGACGAGCGCCTTGAGGAAGCAAAGGCCCTGGGGGTGAGCGCGGTCATCAACTCCAAAAAAGAAGATCTCCCTGCAAAGCTCAAGGAATACACTCCCTGGGGTCCTACGGTTTCGATAGACGCCGCAGGTTTTCCCAGCTCTTTGCCCCTGCTTACGGACCTCACCTGCAATGCGGGCCGGATCATCACTATGGCCTTCCTGGATGAGCCTTCCCCGGTACAGCAGTTCAAGATCACCGCCAAGGAATTGGATGTCCGCGGTTCACGATTGCAAAACAACAAATTTAAAGAAGTTATTGCTGCTTATAACGAAGGAAAGATCCCTATCGAAGGGGCGGTTTCTCATGTAATTCCCTTTGAAGACGCCATCAAAGCCTTTGCGCTGATCGATTCAGGAGACCCCTCTATCAAGAAGATCGCCTTATCTTTTGACTAAGAAGGGCTTTTGAGTATATTCATGGTATGCACATGACGATGCGCTGGTTTGGAACCGGCTATGATTCTGTTACTTTAGCACAGATTCGACAAGTCCCCGGGGTAACCGGGGTTATTACTACCCTATACGGAACCCAGCCGGGGGATGTATGGGAACGAAAAGCCATCGCGACCATGAAAGCCGAGGTGGAAGCCGCTGGGCTTACCCTGGCAGGAATTGAGAGCGTCAATATCCACGATGCTATCAAGACAGGAGAACCGGAACGGGACAAGTATATAGACCATTATATCGCCACCCTGAGCCGTTTAGGGGAAGCAGGTATAGCTCTCGTTTGCTATAACTTCATGGCCATCTTTGATTGGACCCGTTCGGACCTGGCCAAGATGCGAAGAGACGGGAGTACGACGATGAGCTACGATCAAGCGATCATTGATCGTATGGATCCTGAAACCATGCTCAAGACCATACAGGCCCAATCCCAGGCGTATACCCTAGCAGGCTGGGAACCGGAACGCTTAAGCCATATTAAAAGGCTGTTTGAGCACTACCAGGGCATTGATGGGGAACAGCTCTTTGCCCATCTCACCTATTTTCTTAAAGCCATCCTGCCTACCTGCGAGCAGTACGGCATCAAGATGGCCATGCACCCGGATGATCCTGCATGGCCGGTATTTGGACTTCCCCGGATCATGAGCTGTAAGGAACAACTCTTACGGCTCATCACCACGGTGGATAATCCCTATAATGGGGTAGCCCTCTGTACCGGTAGTCTGGGTACGAATCCTGCCAATGACATTCCTGACATTATCCACGCCCTCAAAGGCCGGATCCACTGCGCTCATGTACGGAATCTGCGGCACAACGGGCCCGGTAATTTTGAGGAATGTGCCCATCTTTCTGCAGACGGTTCTCTGGATATGTTTGCCATCATGAAGGCCCTCTACGATACCGGCTTTGACGGTCCCATCCGGCCGGATCACGGTCGAGCCATCTGGGGAGAAACAGCCATGCCGGGCTATGGTCTCTATGACCGGGCTTTGGGGGTTTGTTATCTCAACGGCCTATGGGAAGGGATACAGAAGATGTCTAAGCCGGTGAGCCGGGAGACCTAAGAGGAACCTATGGGAGAAACCCCAGAAGCAAGAAAAGCCCTGGTATTAACGGGTTCTCCCCGTGCCCGGGGGGCAACCGCAAGCCTGGTGGATGGTTTTGTAGCGCAGTGGCACGTTCAGATGAAGCCGGAGGCCCCGGTGCAGATCATCCATGCCTATGAGGCTGCTCTTAAACCCTGCATCCATTGCGGGTATTGTAAGCACACCCAAGGCTGCACCTATGATGATTTTCTTCCCCTGGACCGGGCCTTTCAAGAGGCGGACCTGTTAGTGGTGGCCTCTCCGGTGTTTTGTCTGGGATTCCCCGCTCCTTTGAAGGCGGTATTTGACCGTACCCAACAGTACTATGAAGCGAAATTCTCTTTGGGGATTCAAAAGCCCGTAAGAAAACCGAAATACGCCCTTTTTCTGGTTGCCTTTGGTTCTCCCGATTCCCGGGGAGTCGCCATGATGGAAGAACAGCTACGCCAGGTATTTCATTTGCTCAACGCCCGGCTGGAACACACGATTATGGCCCGGAATACGGATAGGATGCCTCTTGACCGGGCGGGCTTGGAGAATACATACCGGAGGGTTCTTACGGATTTCAAAACACACCTGCGGTCTCAAAAGCCCTGTGGATGAATGCGGCTACAGGGGCACTCTTAACTCTTTCAGCGTACCGGTAGTTCTTGAGGAGGAGGCCTGAGTACCACCACATGCCGCTCTTCCTCAAGGAAGGGAATGGAAAGGGGGATTCGCTCCCAGCTCCCTATAAAGGGTTCTACCCGGCGCATCTCAGCGCTAATGCGTGCCTCGCGGCCCTTGTAGGCGAATAAGACCCCTCCGGGCGCCAAAAGCCGGAAAAGTGCGTGAAGCAGCAGGGGATCCAAAGGCCGCAAGGCCCTGAAGGTAAGCAGATGAAAGCGCCCTGGAGGAGCACTTTCCAGCTCCCCTTCTGCAATCCTGAGGCGAGCAAGCCCCAGGATGGCCTGGGTATTTCTGAGGAAGCCCGCCCGCCTTCCCATCCGTTCAATCAGGGTAAACCCATAGTGTTCGTTCCCCGCAAGACTTACGGCCAAGGGAATGCCCGGCAGTCCCGCACCGGAACCTGCATCCGCAATACGCAAGGGCTCCCCCGGCTCGTCGCTCAGGCTTGGGCTCAAACGAAGGAGCTGCCCCAAGGGGCCAAGGGAATCAAGGATGTGCTTTACCACCAGTTCCTGGGGGTTCTGAACTTTCACCAGATGGTACACCGGGTTAAACCGTTCAATTTCGTGGATATACTGTTCAAGTAAGGCGATCACTGCGGTGGTCCGCCCCTTAAAAAGCTCCGCCATATCCGGGTCTGCTTCGCATAAGCAGGCTATTCCTGCTTCGAGGGTATGCTTCATAGCGTATCCTAGTATAGGGGTACAACCCGATGCAAGATAAGCGCGCATACAAGCGCCGCCCTCCGGGCTTTGAACAGGCTCGGCCGGATAAGTTCATAATGATAGACAAAACAGGTTTTTTTCTATACCGTACAAGCACTATAATAATGTAATGAGGGTATATGCGTACTAGTGCTATTCGTACATGCTTAGGGATTTCCGTGTTTATTGGTTTACTGGGAATCGTTCCGTTAGTTCCTCAAAGTTTAGGAATATCGGGAAGTTCAGGAACTTCTGGAAGCTCTTCGCTGCAACAACCTACTCCTGCACGTCCTCAAAGTCCTGAAACCGCGGGGCTTGGACAAGGTACTCCTGAAAATATGTCCGCCCGATTACTGCTGGCGCTCTCTACCGCGGATTATCCTGCCACCCCCGGGGATGTCTATAGCCTGAGCTATTTTGCCGCTGCCCTGGGTGGGGCGGTTACCACACCCCTCAGCCTGGATGCGGGGTATCAATTAAAAGTACAAAACATGGGAACCTTAAACGGCCGCGGCAAAACCTACCTCCAACTACGGGCGGAGGTGGTAAACCTGGTTTCTCGAAACTACCCCATGTCCGGGGCGGCCTTTACCCTTACCCAGATAGGGCGTTTCGAGGTCTTGGTAACCGGGGAAATCAGCATAGCCGGAACTGTGCCGGTAGATGGGCTTACCCGCTTATCCGCATTGACCGCGAATGTTACGGAGAAGGCCTCCACCCGCTTTGTACAGGTAAGCTCTGCTTCGGGAAGGGTCCTTACCTATGATCTCTTTTTAGCCTACCGCTTTGGGGATCTCTCCCAGGACCCTTATGTCCGGCCTGGAGACAAGATCCACATCCCCCCGGCAGGCCGTATCGTAAGCCTCAGCGGGGAGGTCTTCCGGCCCGGTACCTATGAACTGCTCCCGGAAGAATCCCTGGAAGCCCTGGTCTCCTATTACGGCGGCGGCTTCACCCTCAAGGCGGATCAGGACCTGATCCGGGTCTCCCGGATCCATACCCCCGAAGGCATCCCCGGAGAAACCCAATTCGTCTCCTATAAAGAAGCCGCTCTGGTGAGCTTGGAGGACCGGGATAGCGTATTTATCGCGAATAAAGAAGTCAACCGTCCGGTTGCCTTCTTTGAAGGGGCTATTTCTCAGGTCCGCATGAGCACTGAAAGGTCCACCGTGGTACAAGAAACCAGCGGAGAGATCGAGGGCACCTCAAAGATGGAATACCCCTTCTATCAGGGGGAGACCCTGGGTAATGCGGTGAGAACCATCCGGGACCGCTTCTCCCTGGTCTCGGATCTGGCCAATACCTATATCCTGCGCAAGGGACAGCAGATCCCCGTGGACCTGCGCCCCTTCTTATATAACAACGATTTCTCCCACGACGTGGCCCTGGAAAACGGCGATACCGTTATCGTTCCCTTCAGGCAATACTTTGTGCTGGTGAGCGGGGCTGTGAAAGCTCCGGGGCGGTATCCCTATGTACCGGATAGGCGGGCAGAGTACTATATCAACCTGGCAGGAGGCCGGGACGAGCTTATGAATAACGGCCGGGGCATTAAGGCCTTTGATATGAACAATAAAAGCCTGTCCCTTGAAGGGTACATACCCCCGGAATCCATGATCTCCGTGCCTATCAATACCTTCACGGCTAAGTTTAACCAAGTGGGCCCCATTATTACCACGATACTGTCCATCCTTTCCACCACCCTCTCTATCTTAGCGATTACCGGTGCCCTCTAAGCCATATCTGCCCTGCGCGGCCAGCCGGGCATTACGCCGTATTCCCCCAGGTCCAAGCCAGGAAAGCCCCAGCGCACTTCCCTTAAACCGGGCCTGTAATGCCTCATCGCTTAAAGCCCCGATTTCCAGGGGATCCATATATGCCGGGAGCGGGCCTTCATCCGAGGGAACCCCGGGAATGGGCATGCGGTTATAGACACAGGCGTCCTGACAGTCGGTACACCCGTAGAGCCGCTTCCCCCAGTGCCGGGCAATCTCCGGGGGAACCTCCGCCCCATGCCCGGAGGCATACCACTGGATACAGCGGCTCGGGTCCAGACTGCCGTCCCCGGGAAGGGCTCCCGTAGGACAGGCCGCCACACAGGGCGGGCATACCGGGTCGCAGTGCTTGCAGCGGGGAAAGGGATTACCCGCCCGGAGGTCCGCTTCTGCCTCATCGGGTTCCAAGGGAAAGGGCAGCGTCATGGCCGCGAGAATGACCAGGGAACCGGCTTCAGGGGTAATAAGCAGGCCGTTCCTGCCCAGGACGCCCAGCCCTGCCTGCTGGGCCAGGGGTTTTTCAGGAACCGGAGAATTGCAGAGGATACGGAAATCGGATTTCCTGCCGCCATGCCGGGCACGCAGGGCGGCTCCTAGTTTTTGAAGCCCTTTTACCCCTTCCCGGTAATAGTTCCGCCGGGCAAAGGGTGCGATACGGGCAAGGGCTTGATCCGCAGGAGCCGGCAGGGTCTCATGCAGGTTCCCATAGGCGAGGGCAGCCATAAGGAGGGAAGGAGCCCCGGCCTTATAGGATTCGGGGACGCCCCTGTGTGCATCTGCGGGCGCCTTAAACGGCGCAAGAATACGGGCCCGCACAAAGCCCGCCTCCAGGGCCAGCGCGGTGAGCGCTGCTTTGAGATCCCTGCGCTGTTCCTCGTGTCTCCACATACCTTCTCCTTCCTGTAAAATACATTCCCTCAAGAAGAAAATACATTCCCTCAGAGGCAAAATACATTCCCTTAAAGGCAAAATACATTCCCTCAAAGGCAAGATACATTCCCTCAAAGATACCATACATTCCCCTTGGCCGGGAAACAACGTAGACGCTTGAGGGGCGTTTTGGGTATTATTAGTTACGACCTGGTAACATTCTTAGAACATGGTAACAGATGTATAGAGAGGAGGTAGGTTCTGATGCCCTTAGCCTTAGTGAACCCCGGTGAAGTCACCTCAATCAAGAAAATTGGAGGCCGGGAGGATATGAAGAAACGACTGGAAACCCTGGGTTTTATCGTGGGTGGCGCGGTTACGGTGGTTTCCAAAATTAACGGAAACCTGATTGTTCATGTCAAAGATGCCCGGATCGCCATCAGCCGGGAAATGGCCAATAAGATCATGGTATCATAAGAGGAACATCCTATGCGAACCTTACAAGATGTAAGACCCGGGGAAACCGTCCGGGTGCTGAAGCTCCACGGTCAGGGTGCGGTAAAACGCCGGATCATGGATATGGGGATAACCCGGGACGCGGAGATCCTGGTCCGCAAGGTCGCTCCCCTGGGGGATCCCGTGGAGGTCCGTGTCCGGGGGTATGAACTGAGCCTTCGCAAAGCGGACATAGCGCTTATCGAAATACACTGAACACCCTGACCCTTGGGCAGGGGTGCACTAAGGAGAACCATGCTAGCTATAAAAATCGCCCTGGCGGGCAACCCCAACTGCGGTAAAACCACCTTGTTTAACGCCCTCACCGGTTCAAACCAGTTTGTGGGAAACTGGCCCGGGGTTACGGTGGAGAAAAAAGAGGGCCGCCTCAAAGGCCATAAGGAGGTGCGGGTCATTGACCTTCCGGGGATCTATTCCCTGTCCCCCTATTCCCTGGAAGAGGTCATCTCCAGGAACTACCTCTTGGAAGAAAAGCCTGAGGTGATCCTCAATGTCATCGACGGGACCAACCTGGAACGGAACCTCTTTCTTACTACCCAGCTTCTGGAACTGGGAATCCCCGTGGTAGCCGCAGTCAACATGATCGATGTGGTAGAGAAGACCGGGGATGTGCTCGACCTCCCCAGGCTGGGGAAGATCCTGGGTTGTGAAGTCCTGCCGCTGTCCGCCTTAAAAGGCAGGGGAGTGCAGGAAGCAGGGGAGGCCGCGGTCAAGGCCGCCGAGCGCGGCCAGGAAAGCCCGACGGCCTGCCGTTTTTCCGCACCCGTGGAGAAAACCCTGGAAGAAATCGGTGCGCTCTTGGAGCGGCAGGTCCCCCAGAAGCAGCGGCGTTTTTGTGCCCTCAAGACCTTTGAGCGGGACGCCCGGTTTGCCGAAAAGCTGCGCCTTCCTGAGGCAGAGCTTCTTATCCAAGAAGCGGAACAAGCCCTGGGAGATGACGCGGAAACCATCATCACCGAGGAACGGTACCGGTATATTGCAGCATTGCTCCCCAAGGTACTCAAGAAACATTCCCGGGAACGACTGAGCGTCTCCGACAAGATCGACCGGGTCGTAACCAACCGCTTTGCCGCGCTGCCCATCTTTGGGGCGGTGATCTTTCTCATCTATTTTGTTTCCATAAGCACGGTGGGAAGCTGGGTAACCGACTGGACCAATGAGGGGCTTTTCGGTGACGGCTGGCACCTGGCAGGGGGCGGCGCCTATCATGAAGCACGGGAAGCCTTTGAAGCAGGGGCACTGGCGGAGGAACCTGCGCCAGAGGACTTCGGTGTCTGGGTGCCGGGGATCCCCGTGGCGGTAGGGACATGGCTTCAGGCCGCAGGGACTGCACCGTGGCTCAACGGTCTCATCCTGGAGGGGATCATCAGCGGGGTGGGCGCGGTCTTGGGCTTTGTGCCGCAGATGCTGGTCCTCTTCTTTTTTCTGGCTGCCCTGGAAGCCTGCGGCTACATGGCCCGAATCGCCTTTATCCTGGATAGGATCTTCCGGCGCTTTGGGCTTTCAGGCCGGAGTTTTATCCCCATGTTGATAAGTACGGGCTGCGGCATTCCCGGAGTCATGGCTTCCAGAACCATAGAGGGCGAACAGGACCGGCGTATGACGGTGATGACCACTACGTTCATGCCCTGTGGGGCAAAGCTCCCCATCATCGCCCTCATCTCCGGTGCGGTTTTGGGAGGCCTGTGGTGGGTGGCACCCAGCGCGTACTTCCTGGGCATCTGCTCGATCATTGTGTCGGGGCTCATCCTCAAGAAAACCAAGCTGTTCGCAGGGGATCCTTCCCCCTTTGTGATGGAGCTGCCCGCCTACCACCTTCCCACCATCACCAATGTATTACGGAGTATGGGGGAACGGGCCCAGTCCTTTGTGAAAAAGGCGGGGACCGTGATTCTCGTCTCCGCAGTGGGAATCTGGTTCCTTTCGAGCTTTGGGATAACCCATACAGGCTTTGGTATGGTGGAAGACCTTAATCAGGGGCTATTGGCAAGCCTGGCAGCACGCATTGCCTGGATCTTCGCGCCCCTGGGCTTCGGAACCTGGAGCGCCACGGTAGCCACCATCACCGGGCTGGTGGCCAAGGAAAACGTGGTAGGTACCTTGGGGGTCCTCTACGGATACGCGGAAGTCGCAGAGGACGGCTCAGAAATCTGGGACACCTTTGCCGCCCACTTTACGGCACTTTCCGCGTATGCCTTCCTCGCCTTCAACCTCCTGTGCGCTCCCTGTTTTGCCGCTATCGGCGCCATCAAACGGGAGATGAACAACCCCCGGTGGACCTGGTTCGCGTTGGGGTATCAGACCATCTACGCATATACCATCGCCCTCATCATCTACCAGCTGGGGAAGCTCTTTTCCGGGGGCGGCTTTGGGGTGGGTACGGTATTCGGGTTCGCTGCCCTGGGGCTCATCATCTTCCTCCTGGTCCGTAAGTCGTCTTCACGCGAAGCTTACGCGGAGGAAACGCCATGAGTGCCTCTATTGCGGAACATCTTTCTACCATTCTTGTCGGTGCGGTGGTCTTGGGAGTCATTACCTTTGCCCTGGTGAGTACCATTCGTACCTACCGCAAGGGTAAGTCCCCTTGCGGCTGCGGCTGTAGCGGCTGTTCCAAATCCTGATAGATTCCTCCCCCTTATGCTGCGTTACAGTACCTCTATGGAGCGAGTAACAATGACATGGTTTAAAGGCGGAAAATCCGCGGTTTGGATATGCTGCCTGGGCTTGCTTTTTTCCGCGGTATCCTTGGAAGCCCAGTATTTCAAACCCTTTACCGGGCTCAAGGTCATAAGAACCGCCCGCTTTGACCTCATCTATCCTGAGGCATCCGCGAAGACCGCGGAAACCCTGGCGGGCTTTGCGGATGCCCTGTACGACCGGGTTAGCATGCTTTTACAGACATCCTATCCCGCTCGAATTCCGGTGGTCATCAGCCCCCATACGGATCAGTTTAACGGTTTGACCACGACCCTCCCCGCTATCAGCATCCTGCTCTTTGACACGGTGATGGAACCGGAATGGACCAGCTTTACCAATACGCTGGAAGGCCTGTTCATCCATGAACTGACCCATGCCCTCTCCCTCAGCAGCAAAAGCCCCTTTTTTAAGGGACTGCACCGGGTGTTTGGCGGCTGGGTGTATCCGGTGGCCTTGAACGCCCCCCTCTTTATGGCAGAAGGGGCAGCGGTCAGCTTTGAAAGCCTGGACGGCTCAGGCAGGGCCCGGGATCCCCTGGTACGGGGAACCCTCATACAGGCGGTGCATGAAAACAAATTCTTAAGCCCCTTTCAAGTTTCCGGCGTCTAGGATCTCCCCCCTGCGGGTAATAGCTGGTACCATTACGGCGGCCTTTTTCCCGCCTGGCTTCAGGAAAAATACGGCATGGAACGGTACGCCCGGCTCTGGGAAGCTATGGGCCGGGAATGGCGTCCTGCCTTTCGATTGTACAAAAGCGGCATGTATTCCTTCTTTGAGCAGATCTATGAGCGGCCTTTTCTGGAGGAGGCATGGAAGGAATTCAAAGAAACCTTCAGGCTGGATACCATCGAGGAAAACACCGGCGGTATGGTCTACCAGGGCACCTTTTACCGGAAAAAAACCGTGCTGGGCGCTCTGGCATCAGGAGGGGGCACGGTCTTTTTCCTGGATAAGACCGCCAGAAAAGTGCTGTCCTTTGATCCGCAAACCAAGAAAATCAAAGCCCGCTTCGATGCTGACCCCTACGGCTACCACCTGGAAGCATCAAAGGACGGAAAAAGGCTGCTGCTGTCTTCCTACCGCTATGACGGCAATCGTGCCCATGCCGAGGTGAGGGAATACCACGCCCATTCCGGCTGGAGAACCGGCCGTTCCTGGGAGAAGCTGTACGAAGCCCGGTACTTTCGGGAAGGGGTGCTGGGTATCGCTTCAGACCGGCATACCGGCCATATCGTATACCGGCCCAAGCCGGGTAAACCCGGACAGCAGGAAGAAGAAGTGCTCCTTCGGGGCAGCGCGGAACGGGTGTACCTCAACCCCGTGGCCATTGACGATACCTGGATCGCCTTTATCACGGTCAAACAGGGGAGGCGGGAACTGTGCCTCTACCACTATGACACCAAGGGGGTGTTTACCCTGCGATCCGGCCTCGGGGATGATGCGGAACGGTGGAAGTATATGCGCGGCCTGGGGGCCTGTGAGGGGCGGCTCCTCTTTTCATTTAACCACGACCAGGGGATGTACAAGCTCGGAAGCATAGGCATACCCCCTGATGTTTCCCGCTCTTCCTTTACCGGGTCCCTTAAGGCGGTTTTTTCCGACAGGGACCTTTCATGAGGGGTCTTTCTGCCGGTCATGGCAGGGGGAACGCTGTACTATCGCGGCGCCTTTACCACCTGGGACGCGCTGCTGCGTTTCCCCGAAGCCCCGGATTCCCTGCGGGGAGAAGGCGCGGTGCTTTCGCTTATACCCTGGAAGGAGGAGGAGCTTCTTGCGGCAAGCGGCAGGGCACAGCCCCCTCATAGCCGCCCGGCCGCCCGGCACCAGGGGGCACGCGCGCCGGGGCTGTCCTTTTCCCCTCCAAAAACCTACCACGCCCTGAGCTACCTGAATCCCTTGCAATTCTGGCTGCCCTTCCCCCTCATCAGGATAAACGCCGCGGACCGGGAAGCCGGTTCTGCGGCCTTCTTGAGCATTGACGGCGCAGGGATATACAGCCTGATGAGGGACCCCGCACAGATGAATAGCATAAGCCTCTCTGCGGCCTTTGACGCCCGTTCTTTGATGGGGGTATATGACATACAGTGGACCAATACCTACCTGGGCATCCCCGTAAGCTTTAGGTTTCAGGATGATATAGACAAGTCCGCTACGGTGTGGGCCGAGCCGGTACGCATAACCGGGTTTGGTCTTTCCGCAGCCCCCACGCACGATATACGAAGCGGGCTCCGGTTCTCCCTGCTCCCCAGCCTGGGGATACACCTTGCGGCCCCCGACACGGGAGGGGCTTCCTCTGCCTACACCTGGAGCTATGAGGATCCCCGTTCTGGTTTTTCCCTGGGAATGGGCCTGTCCACGCTTAGCCGTTTTTCCTGGGAAGTCTTTGGTTCGGGTCTGAGCCTCGCCCTGTACGGGCGCTATGCCGTACCCTTCCCCTTTCGCTTTGAGGCCACCCTGCAGGCTGCCTTTGAACCGCTTGTACCGCTGCGCTTTCGCCTCTACGGTATCTGGGACGAGCATACCCTGAACCTGGCCGGCACTTCCAAGCTCTACACCAGTTCCGACGCAGGGGATCTGTGCCCTGCGGAATACAACAGCATCGCCTACGCGCTCAAATGGCTTGCCGGCGGTGAAGCGGAAGCGAAACTGTTTTCCTTTGAGATACAGCGGGCTCTGGGGCAGGGCTATTTTAACCGGATCTTCAGCGCCCTGGCGTACCGCGGGGGCTTCTACGAGTATGGGGGAGGAGAGCACCCCGCGGCCGGTGAGCCCTTATGGGAGCAGTACCGGCTTACCCAATCCCTCATACTGCGCCTGGGACTGACTTTTTCCGCCTTCCTCCTTCCCATGTTCCCGGAACAGCTTACCCTCAGCGTGGAGGGAATCCTGAAAATCTCCCATCTGTTCGACCAGGATGGGGCTAAGGATTACGGAATCGGAATTTACTTGAACGGCTTACGTTTCTAAGGAAGCCTTCCCTGAGGATCACCCTGCGGCGGCTCTGCGGGGGGCCTTGGCTCCTTCCCCGGATCCACCGGTTTCCTCCGCAGGGGAACATTATCTCTCCTGAGGGGAATATCTTCCCTCCGCAGGGGAACCTCTTCCCTCCGCAGGGGAGCATCATCCCTCTGAAGGGGAGGATCATCCCTCCGAAGGGGAGGATCATCCCTCTGGAGGGGAGCATCTTTCCTCTGGAGGGGAGCATCTTTCCTTTGGAGGGGAGCTTCATCCCTCCGAAGGGGAATATCTTTCCTTTGGAGGGGAACTTCATCCCTCCGAAGGGGAGGATCTTTCCTCTGAAGGGGAACATCATCCCTCCGCGGGGGAGGATCATCCCTCTGAAGGGGAACCTCTTCCCTCCGCAGGGGAGGATCATCCCTCCAAAGGGGAATATCTTCCCTTATGAGGAAAAAGGTATTCCTCATAAGAAGATTGCTGCCGCCCTTTCCGGCAGCGCCCGGGATACCGCCGGCGGCCCTGTTTTCCCCACCCTGCGGCGATACAGGACCGGCCGTACCGCTTCGTCCCGCCGGTAAAGCCCTAAGCCTGCCAGGGCAGTATCCCCTGCAGGGTTCCATGAGGCAGGAAACAGGTGCGATTAGGCATAGAAGCCGGGCCGCTTATTCGGTTATGCTATACCTACATACCTTATTCATGGAGCGGATAATGGAAAAGCGGAATTTTGGAAATGGCGAGGTTTCTCTCCTCGGTTTCGGGCTCATGCGGCTGCCCTGTAAAAACGGAAATGCGGACATAGACCGGGAACAGGCCGGAAAGATGCTTGATGCGGCCCTGGCAGGGGGCGTCAACTACTTTGACACCGCATGGATGTATCACGGCGGCCAGTCGGAGCCCTTTGCAGGGGAAGCCCTTTCCCGCTACGAGCGGTCTTCCTTTTATCTGGCCAGCAAAATGCCGGTCATGGTCTTGCAGAATGCCGGGGACGTGGAGCGCATCTTTACCGAACAACTCAAGAAGTGCCGGACGGACTATTTCGACTTCTATCTAGTACACGGTATACGGCATAATTACCTTAAGGTCATTGAGGACTGCCGGGTGTATGAACAGCTGCAGAAAAAGAAGGAAGCCGGGTGTATCAGGCATCTGGGGTTTTCCTTCCACGACAGGCCGGAACTTCTGCAAAGAATCGTGGACGAACATGCCTATGACTTCGCACAGATTCAGCTCAACTACCTTGACTGGGAACTCCAGGACGCAAAAGGGCAGTACCAGATACTTGCCCAAAAGCATATTCCGGTACATATCATGGAACCGGTGCGCGGCGGTTCTCTTGCGAACCTGGGAGCGGAAGCGGCGGGGATTTTTAAGGAGGCCCGGCCTGCAGCCTCTCCCGCGTCATGGGCGCTCCGCTACGCCGCGTCCCTCTCCGGCGTACAGGTGGTGTTAAGCGGCATGACGACCCTGGAGCAGCTTACCGACAACATCGCGACGTTCAGCCCCTTTGCGCCCCTTACGGACACCGAGCGCGGGGTTATTGCAAACGCCCTTGGCGCATACCGGAAAACCCTGGCCGTCCCCTGCACCAGCTGCCGTTACTGTATGGACTGTCCCTCCGGCGTGGAGATTCCCAAAGCCCTGGCGGTCTATAACAACCGTGCACGGCTTGCCGCGGAAAAGCACCCTATGGCGGATTTCCTCTTTACCATGGAATACGGAATGCTTAAGGAGGAAGAACAGGCGAAACAGTGCATGGACTGCGGGCAATGCAAGGAACGCTGTCCGCAGCACCTCGATATTCCCCACTGGATGAAACAGGTGGCGGAATTGCACGAAACGTTGCAGGCGAAGTAACAAAGGAGCCCATGATGAAACACAAAACACCAAGCGGACTGTTCGTTTTGGGTATTATGCTGGTCTGCGCCGCGGTAGGCCTGTTTCAGGGACGCAGCGGCCAAAAGGTTTACGCCCAGACTCAATCCCAAGGGAGCACGGCCCAAACGCCGAAGAGTCAAACAGGCGTCCCCGCGAAGGTCTACTTTACCGGCGACATAAGCCCGGCGGGCCTCATGTCGGTCTACAAGGCCCTAGGGCAAACCCCGGGCGGCAGAGTAGCGGTGAAGATCAGCACCGGCGAATCGCCTAACAGCAACCACCTGCGGCCCGCGTTGATACAAGACCTGGTGCAGTCCGTAAAGGGCACCCTGGTTGAGTCGAACACCGCCTATGGCGGGAGGCGGGCAAGCACGGCGCTGCACAAACAGACCGCTCGGGATCACGGCTACACGGCAATCGCTCCTGTGGATATTCTGGACGAGGACGGCTCCATAAGCCTCCCGGTGCGGGGCGGTACGCGGCTTCGGGAAAATTTTGTAGGCGGCCATTTCAGGAATTACGATTACTTTATCGTCCTTTCCCATTTCAAGGGGCACACCATGGCCGGACTCGGCGGGGCAATCAAAAACATAAGCATAGGCATTGCTTCATCAGAAGGGAAGGCCTGGATACACAGCGGGGGGAAGAGCAAAACTCGTCCCTGGGGCGGGGAGCAGAACGCTTTTCTTGATGCTATGGCCGAAGCGGGAAAATCCGTGGTTGACCGTTTGAACGGCAAGATCCTCTATATCAACGTGATGAACCGCCTTTCCGTTGATTGCGACTGCAACGGCAACCCCGCCGAGCCGGATATGCACGACATCGGCATTCTTTCGTCTCTTGATCCCGTGGCGCTTGACCAGGCCTGTGTTGACCTGGTGTACGCCGCGCCGGATGGAAGAAGCCTGATACAGCGCATGGAGTCCCGCAACGGACTTCGGACCATCGACCACGGAGCGGAGATAGGCCTTGGCAGCAAGGCCTATGAACTGGTGCGCTTGAATGGCTGAAATCTTCCGGCGGGAAGCTGTCTACTTATGGTACTACTTCGATATGCAGTTCCGGCAGATCGCCGGATACTGGGTTGCGGGTATGCTGCTGGGTTCGGGTATTTCTGTTTTCGGCAGGGAAAGAATACACGGACTCTTTGCCGCCTTGCAGGGGAAGAAGCTGGGAGTTTTGGGGGTAATCCCCGCATCGCTTATCGGCATTGCTTCTCCCCTGTGTATGTACGGCACCATCCCCATTGCCGCCTCGTTCTCTGAAAAAGGCATGGAGGATGATTGGCTTGCCGCGTTCATGATGGGTTCTATCCTCCTCAATCCGCAGTTGCTCTTCTACAGCGCCGCCCTGGGCGTTCCGGCGCTGCTTATCCGTTTTGTCAGTTGCTTTTTATGCGGCGTGGTTGCGGGGCTTTGTGTGCGGTATCTTTACAAAGGCAAAGGGTTTTTCAACTTCTCCGGTTTCAAAGAAAGGGCAAATCGTGATATTGACCCGAACCCTTGGGTCCGTTTCCTTAAAAATTTCGGCAGAAACAGCAAGGCCACCGCTCTTTATTTTCTCACCGGCGTCATGCTTTCGGCCTTATTCCAGCGTTATGTGCCGCAGGAGGCCTTTGCGAAACTCTTCAGCGGCAATAAAGGCTTCGGTGTGCTCATGGCGGCCACCATCGGCGTTCCCCTGTACGTATGCGGCGGCGGGACCATCCCCCTGTTACAAACGTGGCTGCAAAAGGGCATGAGCATGGGAAGCGCCGCATCTTTTATGATTACCGGACCTGCTACCAAGATTACCAATCTGGGCGCGTTAAAAATGGTGTTAGGTATAAAACACTATCTCCTATACCTCCTGTTTGCCCTGTTATTCGCCTTCACAAGCGGTTTAGCGGTAGATTTATGGTAGAAAAACGAGAGCATGTGCGCTTGCCTTGCATACCCCCAGGGCAGAAGGAGTTGTAAGGAGACCAAGCGTTTTGCTCAGGAGATGCGTGAGATTTTGCAAGGAGATCAAGAGATTTTGCAAGGAGATCAAGAGATTTTGTAAGGAGATCAAGAGATTTTGTAAGGAGATCAAGAGATTTTATACCAGCCTGCGGCTGGTACGTGCACTACCCGGTTTGAGTGCGCCCGCCCCAGGCTTTCACCTCCGTACATCTTAGCATATTAAAGAAATATCCTTATAAAACGCCGGTACCCTGATACTTTTATGCGGTCCCTTGACGGAGCCGGATATTTTGAGATATGGTATCCCCTGCGAGTATAGAATCAGAAGCATCTCACGTACGCATCAGACATCTCATCATAGTAAGGAGTATTTTTTATGGAAGACAGAAAGGTGATTTTAGCTGTTGACGATATGTCAATGAATTTGAGGACCATCCAAGTTATCTTGGATAAGCAGTTTAATGTCCGTTTGGCTAAGTCCGGGGAGATTGCCCTATCCGTATTGGGTTCGTCCAAGGTGGACCTTATTTTGCTGGATATTGAAATGCCCGGTATGTCGGGCTTTGAGTTTTTGGATGTGCTCAAGAAACTGGACCGGGCGAAAGATGTGCCGGTTATTTTTGTAACTTCTCATGCCTCCACCGACTTAATTGCCCGGGCTACCAAGGCAGGGGCGAAAGATTATGTGATGAAGCCCTTTGAGCCTGCGGTGCTGCAAAAGAAAGTATATGCTGCCCTGGATATGCAGGATATTTACATCACCAAAGACGGTAAAGCTATCAACCTCCCGCCCCAGTGATACGGCTTCGCCCAGGACTTGAAAAGGACAACCCAGGAGGATCCTTCGTATGCAAGAAAGAAAGGTCATTTTGGCCATTGATGATATGTCCATGAATCTGAGGACTATTAAGGTATTATTAGAGAAACAATTTGATGTCCGTTTGGCTAAATCCGGCCAGATGGCCCTTACGATAGTGGACTGTGAAAAAGTGGCTCTTATTCTGCTGGACATTGAAATGCCCGGCATGTCGGGCTTTGAATTCCTTGAAAAGCTCAAGGACCATCCCCATGCCCAGGATGTGCCGATTATCTTTATTTCTTCCCACGCAAGTCCAGAACTTATTAAGTACGCTTCCAAATACGGCGGGGTGAGAGATTATATTATAAAACCCATCACCCCGGAAATCCTCGAAAAAAAAGTATGCGCTGCCCTTAATATAAATCCTTTTTCAGTACCTGATGCAGCGCTCTGAAACAGGGCGCTGCTTCCTATATCCCCCATTTGTGTAACAGGGCTGCCAAGGTGCCGTCCTGTTGCATCCCCAGTATCAAGCCATCCAAATAGGCCGCCAGTTTATCGTTTTCCAGTTTCGTGGCAATACCGTACTCCTGAGGATCAAAGCCATCGGGTAATAGCAGGGTGTCCTCTTGCAGATAGCCTAAGAGTATGGACTTATCTACCGAATAGGCGTCGATCTGTCCCGCCAATAGGGCCGCCAGGAGCGGAGGGTTACTGGGGAATTCTGCGAAGTTTACCGTAATGCCGATCTTCCCCGCTTCCTCGCGTATGGCCTGGGCGGTGGTGGTTCCTTTGATGACCCCGATGGTCTTACCCTGCATATCCGCAAACGCGTTGAAGCCTGAATCCTTTCGTACCAGGAAGCCGACCTCATCAATATAGTAGGGGCTGGTAATATTGTAGTGCTGCTTGCGCTCTTCGGTGATGGTATAGGCGGCAATGATGACATCCACCTCTCCATTATCAAGCATGGGCCCCCTCAGCTGCGTGGTAACTATCGTAAAGGAGACCGCATCCTTATCCCCTAAGATGGCTTGTGCGATATGCCGGGCCAGATCTATCTCCAATCCTTCCAGCTCGCGGGTCTGAGGGTTAAAGTAACTGAACCGGGGCACATCCGACTGGGTCCCTACATGCAAAAGCCCCCGCTTGCGTATAGCCTGAACCTGGGCGGAACGCTCAGGCTTATCATTGCAACTGCTCAACAGGCACACTACGGAACATAAAAACAATACTGCTATTTTCATGCTTTGGGTGTAGCATATTTTTTATGGATATACTAGGGATTTGCTCCAGGGTACTGCTTTGCCAGGGCGAGCGCATATACATGACCCGAAGGGAGATTGAAAAGCAAGGGTTCTGGCTATTCCTTCGACCATGCCATCTGTGTCCGCTGCCCGATGCGGTTGCTTTTCGTTTCAGTATCCCCAGGGGCCGCCACCCATGCCAGAAACGAGGCGCCTGGGCAAACGGGGATGCATCTGCGCTTAGACTGGATATAAAAAGATGCCTTTCCACCCTGGTCTCCCCCTTCACCTCACGGCTCAATTCCACGCCCCCGCTGCTCCGTAAACCAGGCTTATGACCAGTGGTAAACCGGGTTTATGCCGAGTGGTAAACGGTACGATTCCCTTTGAGCGGAGTGCTCGAAGATTCACCTTCATCTTTATTTATATGCGCCGGCCCTGCTTGCTTGACCAGGAGAAACTTGCAAAACACGCTTAGTGCGGGAAATGGGGCGGAGCGGTAGCGAGCGGGAAGATACGGGGAAACCGGCAGCACAAGAACGGAAAATAGGGGGCCTTCAGAGCTTCCCCATAACGGGGTCTGACCCCACTCCGTGCCTCCTCCCCTGGCGGCTCCCCCTCCACTATCTCTGACCC
>JAITEL010000074.1 GCA_031282065.1 Treponema sp. | reverse complement strand
GCGTTTTTCTGGGCGCTCCGGTATGAAATGAGCCGGTATTTGCACAAAGATTGGACTGACTTTTTACTCGCCATTGCTGGCGAGGCCCCCGATGATTCTTGAATTTGGAATTGCTGGGTCGCAGGTGCCATAGCTTGCATTTTTTACGCTTCTGCGATAGCATAAGGAACAAACTAAAGACTGAAGTTTTAAGAACTTGCGTTTTAGGAAAACCATGCGGATCGTGGTTAAAAACGACAAAGTCCTAATATTCTTTTACTATGCCAAGGAGTTATTGTGGCTAAAGAAGAAGCGATAGAAGTAGAGGGGATAGTCCGGGATGCCCTCCCGAATACCATGTTTAGGGTCGAGCTTGACAATCAAAATGGACACCTTATACTTGCCCATCTTTCCGGTAAGATGCGTAAACATTATATCCGTATCGTACCCGGTGACCGGGTACGGATTGCCCTTTCCCCCTATGATTTAAACCGGGGTCGTATTATTTACCGGGAACGATAGGTATCGGCTGGGGATCCCTTAGTTCTCAGGCAACGGCCCATTCCCGGTTCACATTCAATGTCCGGCACGACCTTTCCTTTAGGGCGTTTCTCCAAATGAAAAGTGATAGAGCCGTTCCAAGATATTTTTGATCTTGTCCGCATAGGAGGGATCTGCCGACCAGGTTCCTGCAAGTCCTTTAATTTCCGGCGCTGAACCATACCGGACCCAGCGGTACCGGGGATCTACCAATTCCTGTTTGAGCGGGGCCTGGGTGGCGTAGCCCTTGAGATGCTGGATTTGAGCCCGGACACCGGTTTGGGGATCCGGGAACCGCTCACCCGGCTGTCCAGGACCCACTGAGCCCAGACCGCAGAAGTTGTTCATATCAGGAGTTACCAAGTTTCCGTACCGGAGGAAGCCGGTTTCCAGGCACATCTGGGCAAAGGCCACATCATGATTTACCCCTTCAATTCCCGCTTCTTCCACATAGATCGCCGCTAAGTTCTTTACAAAGGGCTCATCCGCATCGGGGTTAACCGCAAGTAAGAACAATGTCAACGTTTCCGGGGCGGTACGGCCCTGTCCCATAATATATTCGGGAACCGCAGGTATAGAGGGACGTTCTGGACCCTTCTCTTGAGGGATTTCTGAAACCAGGGATGCGGGAACAGGGTGAGCGGGTGTCTCCCGCTCAGGACTGGTAGCGCAGGAAACGAGTATCCCCGCGAGGAAGATACATAAAAACCAAATACTATGTTGCATAGTTTATATATCGGCGTACATGCTTGCGTTTTGTATTGCTCTCATCCCTTACGTTGCCGTGTGG
The DNA here is from genome assembly GCA_031282065.1 of Treponema sp. Taxonomy (GTDB): domain Bacteria; phylum Spirochaetota; class Spirochaetia; order Treponematales; family Breznakiellaceae; genus JAIRLU01. The sequence goes on along the minus strand of JAITEL010000074.1, from coordinate 47,944 downwards.
GAGTATTTTGGGTCTTTTTAACCGGTCAGAGCTCTGGGTTGCTGTAAATTCCCTCTAAAGCTTTTTGGGCAATATCCGATATTAATAAAAATCAAACGAGAACCATGAGGGTATTGGGCCTTTTCATGGTTTAGCAGATTGGGGGTATCTTCATTCTTCTAAAATAGCTTGAGGATTTCAAAAATATGCTTTTTTGTTACAAACCATAATACAGACGGCATGGATGCCGCGGCGTTGAAAGGTGTATGAGCTTACGCTGCGCCGAAAAAGCCAAAGGAGTGACAGTATGATCATTAATCACAACATAAGTGCTATGTTTGCTGATAGGTCCCTTAAATCCACCCAGACGACTCTTGAAAAGAACATTGAGAAATTGTCCAGCGGTTTGCGGATTAACCGATCGGGGGATGATCCTTCGGGCCTTGCAGTATCTGAAAAGCTGCGGAGTCAAATTCGAGGCCTGAGTATGGCATCTGCCAATGCGCAGAACGGGATTTCGTTTATTCAGACCACCGAGGGTTACCTCCAGGAAACGCAGGATATTTTACAGCGGATCCGTGAATTGGCAGTACAGTCTTCCAACGGGATTTATACGGAAGAAGATAGGACGTATATTCAGATCGAAGTATCAGCTCTTATTGATGAATTGGATCGAGTTGCTTCCCATGCCCAATTCAATGGGATGAACCTGCTCACCGGTCGTTTTGCCCGGCAAGGGGGCGAAAATGTGGTTACCGCTTCGCTGTGGCTTCATATCGGGGCGAACATGGATCAGCGGGAACAGGTGTTTATCAATACCATGACCGCCAAGTCCTTGGGGATTCGGAATGTGGGAGACGATAGCTTGCTTACCCTTGCCGATCCGGATAGTTCCAATCGGGCTTTGGGGACGCTTGATGAAGCCCTCAAGAGGGTCAGTAAACAGCGGGCAGATCTGGGAGCCTACCAGAACCGCTTAGAACAGGCAATCCGCGGCATTGATATAGGAGCGGAAAACCTGCAAGCTTCTGAATCCCGTATCCGGGATGCCAATATGGCAACCGAAATGGTTTCCTTTACCAAGAATCAGATTATTAGCCAGGCTGGTACGGCTATGTTGGCTCAGGCTAATCAGCGAAGCCAGGGTGTTCTCCAGTTGTTGCAGCAGTAACTTCGGTTTATCGAGACATATCCCGTAGGAGCCCTCAGCAAGATGCCGTTCCCGGTATAAAGGGGACGGTTTCTTTTTTATGTACTCTTTCAATGATGCTTGATGTATTCGTTAAAGCCTATTGTCACCCATAAAAATATATGCTATTGTTCATAGGGGTTTTTCAAGATAGCATATCTTGAAAAAACTGCCAGTATCTTTATGTATCGGAGGATCGATTACATGTGCAAAAAATGGGTATTAGCTATGGTGCTAATCGGTGCGGTCGGAACGCTTTTTGCGGGAACCTATGATGTGGTTAATCGTGATGAAGCGGTGTTCATACTTGACGGTGTTGCGGATGAACGGGTGTGGGATCGAGTGCCGGCTATCGGTAGTTTTGTTCTCCCTTGGGAAGAAGATGTGGCTCCTTCCACCGTATTTAAGGCTTATCACGATGCAGATACCTTTTACTTCTCCTTTGTCCTTGAAGATGAGGATATTGTGTCTGCAGAAGCAGTGGACGATGAAGAAGGCGTTGATCGTTTAGATGCGGTGCATCTGTTCTTTGCTTCCCATCAGATAGACCGGCCGGTCGAGGGTGCACTTCCTCCTTATTATGTGGTCTCTGTGGATGCTTTGGGGCATGTTCATGATTATTCGCTGGCCTATTACCTACGGGATCAGAATAATGACTGGACATTCACCGACCAACAAGTAGCGGGGAGAATTTTTGACGGCCGCTATTCAGTAGAGGGAGCAATCCCCTTAGAATCCTTCCGGGAAGCGGGCCTGCTCAGTGAGGACAACGAGACCCTGCTTCTGGTAGGGGTTTTTCGTACCGATTGGAGCACCGATGGAGAAGAGCCTCGGTGGATATCATGGATTGATAACCTAGCTTCCGTAAGCGAAACACCCGATGTACATCTTGCCGCATCCTTTGGCCGGTTTAGACTGGCTCCCTGAGTAAAGCCTACGCATAAAGTAAGGGTGAAGCTGAAGGAGGAAGCCCCTTCAGCTTCACCCTTACTTTATACGGAGCGCATCAAACTATGTGCTGATTTGCCCTTTTGTTGAGTAATGAGCCTCTATTGGCAGGTACCAAGAATGCCGATAGTGGTAATGTATGAATGCCCTGGCAGTATTATATGGGGGCAGCCTTACCGAAGCGGCGTATGAGCAGGTCTTTTCAGGAAAAAGTGCCCTTGCCCTGGCAGTGGAACGGGCGGCTGCATTTCCCGGTACCCGTAAGATTCTTTTATTGACCCAAACAAGGCCGATCCGGCATGTTGAGGGTATTCAGGCAGTTGAGCTGATTCAGGCTGCGGAATGGACCAAAAAACACGTCCTTGATACCCTGGCCAAGGAATCCGCAGGGTTTGATCTCACCTATTTTGCCTGGGCTGATTGCCCTTTCTTGGATCCAGAGCTTGCCAAGGCTATTGCTGAACGGCATCTTCAGTATGCCGCGGAATATTCCTATGCCGATGGCTGGCCCTACGGCCTTTCCCCGGAAATTCTGGGGCCAGGTATGGGAGGGCTGCTCTCAAAAATACTCGGCGATGCTGATGGCCCGGTGGAACGGGATATTCTGTTTTCGGTTATCCAAAAAGATATCAATGCCTTTGATATTGAAACGATCCTTTCCCCGGTGGATCTCCGCTGCCACCGCCTGAGCTTGAGCGCAAATTCCAAGCGAAACCTCATGCTCTTGACCCGGTTTGCGCAAGCAGGTTTTTCCCGGGCCCAGGATGTACAAACCCTCATTGCTGAAAAACCTGAACTCCTGCGAACCCTTCCTCATTTCTTTAGTATTCAGGTAGCAGGCCCCTGTCCTCAGTCCTGTACCCTCTGCCCATATTCTCGATTCCATGGTTCAGGAGATCTGACCCAAAGAAGCGACTTCCTAGGGGGAGATCGGTTTGAGGAGCTGGTAACGCGCATCATCGCCTTTGCCGGGGACGGGGTGATCGATCTTTCCCTTTGGGGGGAACTCAGCCTCCACCCTGAAAAGATGGAGATCCTTCGCCATGTCCTCTCCCATCCTGAGCTCTCTCTTATCATCGAAAGTTCCGGCCTTGGCTGGAAACCGGATGAACTGGAACAGGCGGCAACCGAAGCCCAGAACGCCCCGCCCCGGTGTAATGGTATGGCGCCTCTCTCCTGGATACTTGCACTGGATACCCAGAATCCGGCACGGTACCGGGAAATTCGGGGCCCAGGCTATGCCGAAGCCCAGGCAACTGCCAAAGCCGTAAGCCGCTTGTTTCCCCAGGACGCCTATGTGCAAGCAGTCAGGGTCAAAGGCTGTGAAGATGATATTGAACACTTTTATCGGTACTGGAAAGAAGCGGGGGCCCGTATCATTATCCAGAAATACGATCATTTTTGCGGGGTGCTCCCTGCATTGGGGGCATCGGATCTCTCGCCGGTAAAACGTCAGCCCTGTTGGCACCTCATGCGGGATATGGTGATCCTGCGTGATGGAACCGTTCCCTGCTGTCGGGAAGATCTCGGGGCTTTGACTGGGGAAGCGGAAAAAGGGATAGGGGGCAATGTTTTTTCTGATTCCCTGGAAACCATCTGGTCCCGGTCTGGGGCGCTTTACAGCGAACAGTGTAGAGCGGCTTATACGGGAATATGCGCGGGGTGTGATGAATACTATACCTACAACTTTTAACGATACCCTGCCTTCCTATACTGCCGTAGGAGGTACTGAACGGGGAGCTTCTACCGGGCTTTCCGCAGTCCTTCTGGGCAGAGGCGGAGGCCGCTATCCCCGGCGTATCCGTTTTCATGAACTGGAAAAGATTGGCTTTGATTATATCCTCTCCATGGAAGGCCCCCAGGAACGGTACGATGTGGAAGAACTCTCAGGGCTTTTCCCCCAGGTTCGTTTTATTCTCTTGAAGGAAGCGGTAAGCCTGGGCGAACAGATAAACCTCGCGGCATCGGAACTCTCCAGCCCCCTCTTTTTTGTGTTGCGCAATGATCTGAGGATCCTCCATAGCGGCGGGGCTTCCCGGATGGAGGAGCGGCTTCGGCTGGGCAAGGAAGAACGGTACAAGGGAGAGGGGCAAAAAAGCCTGTATAAACGGCTTTGTACGGTTCCCTTGATTCAGAATTCCCATTTTGAAACCCTGCCCACCCTCATTGCACCGGCGGTGTTTCGTGCCACGGTCAAACCCCTCTTCTTTGCCCCTGCGAAAGAAGGGCAGCTCTCCCTGTACCCCTTTGATGGAGTGGGTATCTATGACCGGATCCGGTTTATCCGGATGGGGGGCTTTGACAGTACCTTAAAAAGTAGCCATTGGCAACTGATGGATTTCGGCTTCCGATCGTATCTGTGGGGAGAGCAGATAGGCGCCACCCAGATGATCCGCCTTTCCTATGATGGAGAAACCCCGCCTGAGGATAGTACGGCGGATGAAAGCTACCGGCGTTTTTATCTCAAGAATCTGGCGCCGGTTTTCCGAGGGGATTCTGCCTTGATTCCGCTCCGGTGTTTTCCCCGGTATTTCTGGCGTAGCGGCAAGACCCTCTTCGCCGCATGGGATGATTTTTCCCAGGGCCGCCAATGGGTAAAGACCAACCGTTACCGGTTCCGTAGCGATGCTCGGGCCATCACCGAGCTGTGGGAAGATATGGGTGAGCTCTTAGCAGAGGATCATCCCCGGCTCGAAGAAGGAAAACCAGAAGGTCCGGGAATGGAAGCGCTCAGGTTTGAAGCGCCAAAAGGTGAACCGGAACGCATTGAAGGGTCAGGGTCCTTGAAATGACCACCGCAGTGGTAGTACAGGCGCGGCTTGATTCGACCCGCCTTCCGGGAAAATCCCTCCTGCCTCTGGGAGGAAAGCCCCTGATCCTGCGGGTCATGGAGGCCCTCAAGGGGATATGGGCGGATAGGTATGTGCTTGCCTGCCCCCATGACTGTGCGGGAGCCTTTGGCCCCTTAGCAGCACAGGCCGGCTTTGACCTGCTGGCAGGATCAAAGGAAGATGTGTTAAGCCGGTATAGCCTTGCAGTGCGCGGTTTCGGCATAGACCGCCTTATCCGAGCCACCGGGGACAATCCCTTTGTGTTTGTAGATGCTGCGAATACCATCAACCAAGAGGCCCTTGCTCGTAAGGCTGATTATGCCGGTTATAGCGGTCTGCCCTATGGCGCAGGGGTGGAATCGGTGGCTGCACAAGCCCTGCTTCGCGCCGAAGCGGAGGCTTCCCTCCCGGCTGAACGGGAACACGTATGTCCCTATTTGTATACCCATCCTGAGTTGTTCCTGCTCCACCGGCCCTTGGCCCCCTTGGTCTGGCAGGATCCCGCGGTGCGGATAAGCATAGACAGCCCCGCAGATTACCGGCGAGCAGCGGCCTTGTTCCAGGCGCTCGCCGATACGGGAGGGCCTGTGTCCCAGGGAGAGCCTATCATCGCCGCCTACCGCAGGCTCTTCAAGCCCTTAACAGGTGAACTGCCATGATGCATGGCCCCCTCCTGGTGGTTTCCACCTTTGAAAAAGGCCGCGGGGGAGGGCACTTAGTCCGTTCCCTCGTGCTGATTCGCTCTCTTCGTTCCCTCAAGCAGGAAGCCTATCTCCATATTCCCGCTCTGGCATCCCAGGATGTCCCTCGTTTGCTGCGTATGGCCCAGGAAGAAAGGCTTGAAGGCTCCTGGCTCATAGAGGAGCGGGAACTCATGCGGACCTGGGCCTGCATTATCCTGGATCGCTTCAGCACGGATCCTGAAATATTCGCCCAATACACGGCCTTAGCTCCCCTTATCGGTATTGATGAGGGAGGACCCAGGCGGAAGCGCTTTGATTTTCTCATTGATCTGCTTCCCGGTCCTGCGGGCCGTCTGCCTCCTAATATCCTTTCCCCAAGCCTCCTTCCGCTGCCGGAGCACCGGCGGCCCTCCTTTGTACTGCCGCGAAAGCAGGCCCTGAAGGTTCTGGTGAGTTTCGGCGCGGAAGATCCGGGAGACCTTACCCTTCCGGTCTGCCTTGCCCTGCAGGTACCCGGACAAACAGCGCTTACCGCGCTGTTCGGCAGGCTCAACCAGACTGACGCTAAGGAAGCCCGCCGGGCAAGCCTTGAGGCCGCAGGGATCCGGGTGCGGGAGGGCATGGCGGAACTGCGGGAGCATCTGGCCTCGTATGATCTGGTGCTTACCCATTTTGGCCTCACCGCCTTTGAAAGTCTTGCGGCCCGGGTACCGGTGCTGCTCCTATCCCCCGGCGCGTACCACGAAAAACTCGCGGTCCAGGCAGGGTTCATTTCCGGGGGCATAGGGGAAAAGGGAGCGCGGCGTTTACGCAGCCTCCTCTTTACCCCGGATCCGCAAAACCGGACCTCCCTGCTCCTCAATGAGAAAGCCCTGAGAGCCTTGGGGGATCGGTGCGAGGAGATCCGGGAGCGGTATGGACTGAAACCGGAACAGACATCCGGGTACCCAAATAGAGCATCCGGGCCTGCGAATGCGGTATTCGGGCTTCCGAATAGAGTATCCGGGTACCCAAATGGAGCATCCGGGCTTCCGAATAGAGTATCCGGGTACCAAAATACAACATCCGGGTACCCGAATGGAGTATCCGGGTACCCAAATGAAGGAAACGGGCCCCCGAATGGAGCACAGGCTCTTTCCGGTAAAGGGCTTAGCTCGCCCGTTCACGGGCTGTCGGCGCTGTTGGCGAGCTACACCCTTCGGGTCCCCCGATCCTGTCCGGTCTGCGGAGGGACAGGCCCTGCGGAGGATCCGGTCTGTGGCCGGTTCCCGGACAGGACCTACCGGCGCTGCCGGCGTTGCGGTATGGTGTACCTCCTGCGTACCTCCTTACCGCCTATCGAATATGAAAAGGAGTATTTTTTTTCCTTTTACAAGCAGCAATATGGAAAAACCTACCTGGAAGATCTTCCCCATCTGGTACAGTACGGGAAAAAACGCCTTCGCTATGCTAAACCCCTGGTCTGGAGCGCCAGAAGAGCCCGGGGGGAAGATCCTTCCCAAAGCCCGGCACGGCTCCTGGATATAGGCTGTGCCTATGGGCCCTTCTTGCTTGCCGCCCGGGAAGAGGGGTTTCTGCCTTTCGGCATGGACCCGGCAGAAGATGCGGTGCGGTATGTGCAGGAGGAACTGCATATCCCTGCATGCCGGGGGTTTTTCCCGGAAACCCCTGTGCCTGAAGGGTTCGGTTCTGAAGGGTTTGATCTCATTTCCCTGTGGTATGTGGTGGAACATTTTGAACAGCCCGCGGCGGTGCTCGCGGAACTGTACCGGCTCCTCAAACCCGGCGGGGTCTTGGCCTTTTCAAGCCCTTCTGGTTCCGGTATATCAGGCCGCAGGTCCTTCTCAGGCTTCCTGGAACGAAGCCCGCCGGATCATTGGACGGTGTGGAGCCCTGGTCGAACCGGCAGGATCCTGCGCAGCTTTGGGTTTAGGCTCAAAACACTCGTCATTTCCGGGCATCATCCTGAGCGTTTTCCCGGGGTGGGACGGTTTTTAGGGACAGGAGCAGGGAGAAAAAGCGGCCTGGCATACGGCTTAGTCCTGTGGATAAGCCGTATATTTCATCTGGGAGACACCTTTGAGGTGTATGCAGTCAAAGAACCCGCGGGCAGGGAACCGGCGGTTAGGAAATCAGCAGGTGGGATATGCAAGAACGATTGATGATCCTGGGGGCAGGGGTGATGCAGGGGCCTGCCATCCGCATTGCCAAGGCCTTGGGCCTCGAAACCGTGGTGGTGGATGCGGATGCAAAGGCTCCCTGCGTCTCCTTAGCGGATCGCTTTGAACGGATCGATTTAAAAGACAAGGAGGCCATTGCCGCCTTGGGAGCGGCGATTAAAGCCCGGGGAGGATTGGCCGGGATCATGACCGCGGGAACGGATTTTTCCGCCACGGTTGCCTGGGTTGCGGCCCAATTAGGGCTTCCGGGGATTCCCTATGAGGCTGCCCTCAATGCCTCGGACAAGGAACGGATGCGAGGGTGCTTTCAAACGGCAGGCCTGCCTTCTCCTGCATATACGGTGGTGGAAGCGGTCCCTGATTCCGGGTTTTCCCCTCCCTTTGGCTACCCCCTGGTGGTCAAGCCGGTAGACAATATGGGCGCTCGAGGCTGCCGCAGGGTTGACCGCCCCGAACTGCTCGGTTCCGCAGTGGCCGATGCCCTGAGATTCTCCCGAACGAGCCGGGTTATCCTGGAAGCATACATGGAAGGGCCGGAATTTTCAGTAGACGCTTTGGTATACCAAGGGGAGATCACCATCTGCGGTTTAGCGGACCGGCACATCTGCTTCCCCCCGTATTTCATTGAAATGGGCCATACCATGCCCACCGCGCTGAACCCTGCCGCAGTTGAACCCCTGCTTGCGGTCTTTAAAGCAGGGATTAAGGCCTTGGGTATCACCCAGGGCGCTGCCAAAGGAGATATAAAACTCACCCCCCAGGGGCCTATGATAGGGGAAATTGCGGCCCGGCTTTCCGGGGGCTATATGTCGGGCTGGACCTACCCCTACTCCTCAGGGGTGGAGCTTACCCGGGGAGCCATCCTTATCGCCTTGGGGCGTCCCCCTCAAGGGCTTAGCCCGGTCCGGCAGTGGACCAGTGCGGAACGGGCCTTCATCTCCATACCGGGAAAGGTCCGGGCCATACAAGGCAGGGAAGCGGCTGCCTCCCTTACCTATGTGAAAGACCTGTTCCTGCGGATTGCCCCAGGAAGCCGGGTCCGGTTTCCTGAAAACAACGTAAGCAAGTGCGGGAATAGCATCAGCGCGGCTCCTACACGGGAAGAAGCCGTACACGCCGCAGAACAGGCCGCCCGGTTGATCCTGATCCGTCTTGAGTCACCGGATACGGAAACCGAACAATTTCTCGCTTCTGGGAGAGAGGATACCCTCTTTCCCCCTGCGGCCTTTATCATTCCAGCAGCCATGAGGTCCCTTCTTGCATCTTTCCCGGAACCAGCCTATGCGCAGACCGCTATGAGGGCTTCCCAGGTGGTCCTCCTGTGCTTTCAGCCCTTGATCGAATCAGACCTCCAGGATTATACCGGGAGGACCGTACCGGAAAGTCTTGAAGCGGTCCGGTCCCTCACCGGGCTTCCCCTTCCCTTGCGGGAAGTGGGTGCCTATGCCGAGGATACCCTGAGGGAACCAGGAACGCTGGTTCTCGGTCGCGGTTTCTGGACCGCTTTGATCCGGGGAGGCTACCAGGGCGCGGTATACCTGGTAGATACTCTGGTACCCTTCCATTCCTGATGCAACGAGGGCCGGTACGTCTCTAGACGGATCGTGATTAATGGCGAGGATATAAGGGGCAGGGTTTTCTGAAACCTGGTTAGTTTCGATAGTGTCAATGATACCGAGACCCTGTTAGCTCTGTGCTTCTTCAAGCATCATAAGAAGACTTTCTGTGGGTAATAGAATTGATACATAACCGGCGTTTCTTACTGGGGCTTTTGTTTTCCAGTATGCTCTTTATATCCATACCACTCGTGGGTTTTGGGGATGAGAAGGCCCTCACCTTGGATGAAACCCTCGAAGTCCTCGGTTCACCGGGAAGTGCCGCCGCATTCCGCTGGGATCCCTTTTTTCAGGCCGGGGTCTTTTCACGGGCCGATCAGTACCTATCCTTCAGGGTTGGGATGCCCGGTGAAACCGGTCTGGTTCTCCTTAACGGCAAGGAAATACTCTCCCTGCCGTCCCCCTTTCTGGAGCAAGGGGTGTTGCAGTTTCCCCAAGCCTTTGTGAGCGCCCTCAGCAAGGATCTGGAAGATACTCCGCCTCAGGAAGCGCCGGTCCAGTTTCGTATTGCCGCGATTATTGTGGATCCTGGTCATGGGGGTAAAGATACGGGAGCAGTGGGGAATCATCGTATTGATGGAAAGCCCTTGCGGGTGGAGGAAAAGGACATTGCCCTCAAAGTTTCCCAGGACCTTCATAGCCGGCTTTCCCGCGGTTTTCCCGATAAACAGGTCTTGTTGACGCGAGACCAGGACGTCTTTATCAGCCTGGATGATAGGGTAGCTATAGCTAATGGGATTCCATTGCAAGACAACGAGGCCACGGTATTCATTTCCATCCATGCCAATGCATCCTTCAATAAACATGTAAGGGGCTATGAGGTATGGTACCTGAATCCAGAGTACCGACGGACCGTCATTGACCACTCGAAATACAAGGATACGCAAGAGGTTATTCCCATTCTTAATGCCATGCTTGAGGAAGAATTCACCTCTGAAAGCATCAGGATGGCCGAAGCTATTATGAAACGCTTTGATGAAGCCTTGGGCAGTTCTTTTCCTTCCCGCGGTATCAAGGCAGAGGAATGGTTTGTGGTACGGAATGTTCGGATGCCTTCGGTTTTGGTCGAATTAGGCTTTCTGAGTAATGAAATAGATGCGACGCTTTTGACCGATGAGATCTACTTGAAGCGCTTTTCAGAAGCCTTATATCAGGGTATTATGGATTTTGTGAGTGAATTTGAAGGCTTGTAAAGATGAAGGGCTGCCTTATAAAAAATGAACGGACATGGTGGGTATTATATGAAGGGTACGAGAAACAGTAAAAAAAAGGGCGGGTTTAGGGTAAAACCATATGTTCGGCGTTTGGTGTACCTGTTCCTACTGGGGCTCTTCACGTTCATCCAATTCCGGCACATAAACCAGGTGAGACGGACCTTTATGTTTTATACCTTGAGAGATGGGAAACCCCTAGTAGAAGACCGTATGCTTTCCCCCGCGCCCACCGAAGAGCTTGCCCTCAGACGCTATGTGGAAGAGACCCTCCTTGGACCAGTGGCACCGGATGCTTTACCCTTGTTTCCAAGAGAAACCCGGCTTCGCTCATTATTATACCGGGACCAGGTGGTATACCTCGATCTTTCAGAAAGCGCTGCCTTGCCCCTTTTGGAGGCTCCGAAGCCGGATGTCTTTTTAAGCTTGGATACGCTCCAACAGGGAATCAGGCGGAATTTTCCTTCGGTCCAGGAGGTCAAGTTTTTTATCTACGGCCATGAGGTACGGATCATGCAAACCGAGGCGGTAGGGGGATAATAATTTTGAATTTTATCCATATTGCAGAAATTGGCGTAAAAAGCCGTTGACAATTTAATTATATTTTGTATACTAGTTAATAACTAGTATGTTAAAATTACAGACAATTGAAAGGAGCTGTGAATGAAACGTATCTTCATTCTTGTCGTCGTCACGTTGTTAGCAATGGGATCGGTGTTTGCTGAAGAGTCGGTGCTTATCGACTTCTCAAAATTAACCGCAGACATTATCCCCAATCAAAATGACGAGCCCACTCAAAACCGTGCGACCTTAATGGATTTTACCAATGAGGCCACGAGCAACTTCACTGCCCGGCAAAGGGCAGAGATGAAATCTTCTTTAGCGATAGCCAATTGGGATGTGGTATTCTCATCTTCTTCGCAGAATATTACTACCAAGCATCTCAGCTATACTAAAGAAGCCCCTTCTAAAGAATGGGAAAAGGTGATGGGTGTTCGTATCCACTTCCCGGTGGAGGCCTTTAATTCTTGGGCTGTGGTGAAGCCGCCCTTTGATATTCCCGCGTTTGAACCTCCTGCAGAGATCGATGATGAGGGAACTATCCAGCCAAGCGATGCTTCAGGCGTTACAGGTCCCAGTCGTTTTGAAGGTGAAGTTAATGAAGAAGGCAAACCTACCGGTGGTTTAGGGGTGATTAAGAACGTAGGAACCATTAAGTCCATAGCGGTAAATGCCTATGGCCTTAATTTCCCCCATGCTCTTTCGGTGATCCTTATTGATGACAAAGGGAATGAGAAAACCTATTTTATGGGTTATCTTAACTTTGAAGGCTGGGGAGAACTGCGGTGGGATAATCCTGCCTATGTGCAGAATGTGCGGAACCGGGAATTGCGTTTATACCCCATCTATCCTGATTCAACGCCTTTTGTGAAGTTTGGTGGATTCCTCATTCAGCGGAATGCCTCCAGTCCTGGTGGAGATTTTATCGGTTATTTCAAAGATGTTAAGATCATCTACGATCAAGCGGTACTTGATACTGAACGGGATATTGAGGATGAAGCACTCTGGAATATTATCCAGGATAGGGAGACTGCACGGAAGACTGGAGAATTGCAGCGGCTTGGACAGCAGGAAATTAAGCGCTATCTGGATAGGCAGCGGCAAGCTCCTCAGACTACCTTTACTCCCACTGAGGGTGCTAGCAGTAGCAGTGAGGTTGAAGAATAGCGTTAGTAAGTAGGTTTATCTAGGTGCTATGAATCAAGGGCTACTTGAAAAATTCCGAGTGGGTTTTTAGGTAGCCCTTTGATTTTTTCTATTTAGGGAAGGAAAATTGGGCTGCAGATATCATTCTACTATTCCCGATCAGCATACACTCAGGAAAAGCTACGACGGGTATGCCCAGGTAAGAATGTTAATTGCCCGGGATATGGAAACTACCCTTGAGGAACAGCTCAAGTTTCTTTCGTCCCGGCCTATAGTCAAAGGTCGGGTCAAAGAATTCGAGAGCTATTATAAGAAATATATCCACCTCCTTCAAAAAGATCCGTCTTGTTTCAAATCTTTATGTATTACCGATATAATCGGTATCAGGATTGTATGCCCTTTTTTTGAAGATCTTGCCATAGTTGAAAAAAGTTTAAAAGCGAACTTTACGGTTATTGAGGTGGAACGAAAAGGGTCTAATTATTCTTTTAAAGAATTCGGCTATGAATCCATTCACTTCTTAATAAAGATTCCTCAAGCGCTGCTTGAAAAACGGGAAGATTGCGGATTGGAAGTAGTGGAGATTCAGATTCGTACTATTCTCCAGGATGCTTGGGCTGAAGTGGAACACGAACTGGTGTATAAAGCTGCATTTACCCCTTTCGATGAACCCATGAAACGTAAACTAGCAGCCCTTAATGCCAGCCTTTCCTTGGCAGATACGATTTTTCAGGAAGTCAGGACCTATCAGCGGCGGCTCAATGGAGAGTTGGGGAAACGCCGGGATTCCTTTTTTAAAAAAATTGAAGCATCCATTGATACTCCGCTCTTTATCCATGAGGGGTCGAATAAGTCCCTGCAAGATTGCCACAAGGAAATCCCCGGCAACCTATCCCCCTTGGATAAAGCTTGCCAGGAATTGCTGGAAAGTAATTCGATTGATGAGCTTCTGCTTACCGCCCTACGTGCCCATAATGAGCATCAGTTTACCGAAGCTATTGCCTTATATACCGCTATTCTGAACATGGAACCTGAAAATGCCATTGCTTCCCTTATTTACAAACACCGGGGCATGGCTAGTTTCGCCCAATCCCAATATGACGATGCTATCCTGGATTTTACCCGTTCTGTAGAACTGGACCGTAAATCCTATAAAGCCGTGTATTTTCGGGGTATCGTCAGAACGGTTTTGCAACGGTATCTGGATGCCATTGAGGATTTTACCCTATCGCTCAAGATAAACCCCTACCAGGCATTTTGTTACTACCGTCGAGGCCAGGCGTATTATCACCTGGATGACCTTCCCCAGGCTCTTGCGGATTGTGAAATAGCCTTAGCCCTGGAACCGAATTCCGAACCGATAGGGCGCTTCAAGAAGCTTCTTCTGCATAAGCTCAGCAGCTAGCGCCCTCTAAGAAAAAAGCTCTTGCGCTTACCGCTGTCCTCCACCCTGTAAAGTCCGCAAAAAGTACGCATTCGGTTCCCAAGCCCGTTCCCCATAACCGCCTGCTATGATCCAGGCGGAGGGTATGCCCTGTTCCCGCAGGTATTGATAAACGAGCCGGTCCCGTTCAATACAGCCATCCAAGCTCAGCTTGAGGAGACTGCTGGAAGGGAGCTCGTCATGTTCATAGGGATCAGACCCATCAACCACAATGACCAGGTCCGGGTGCAGGTTTTGGGAGCCTTTCTCCAGCAGCGCTAAACCTCGCTGTAATTCAGAGATATAGGTATCCTCTGCTCCTGCTTCAATGCAGATCTCCACATCTCCTTGTATCCAGGGGGCCCGTCCCTGGGGCGCAGCGTGCAAGGTTTCCCCATCCAATGGCCAGCCTTTGGCCATGTGTATGGAGAGGTTAGCGATCTCCAAGCCCGTATTCCCTCCCAGATCCCCGCGGATTCGGGAAAAATATACCAGTTCCGCAGTACCGCAGCCTTTATGCGCATCCAGGTCTACAACCCAGATACGTTGGACCCGGTTTTCGTACTGCAATTTCCGGGCTGCAATCATGATGTCATTGATAAGACAAAACCCTGCCCCTTGGTCATAGCGAGCATGGTGCATACCTCCTCCCAGATAATAGCAAAACCCCGGCTTAGGGTCCTTTTCTAGGGCAAGCCGACAGGCCAGGTAGGTACCTTCAACTTGGGCTAGGGTGAGGTGAAACAGCTCAAGCAAGGGCTTCACCGCCCGATCCGGCTCATAACGGTGGGGGCGTCCTCGGCGGTCTATAAGCTCATAAGTGTTGAGCAGGGCCTTAAGCAGCCCTTGGCTGCCTTCTGGGCCCTCTTGGTACAAGGTGGTGATAAACTCCTTTTGGTGGACCCGTTCCAGATCCTCCCGGTGTAGGGGCGTCGGGTCTCCCAGAAAGCGGCGAGCTGTGGGGCTATCGAAAAGCGGCTTAAGCGGCTCGGAAGCAAGGACGCCGCTGTGGTCAAGGAAATCAATAATCCGCGGTGCCCGGGCAGGGGAAATCGGGAGCATGATACCGTAATCAGTATAGGCTTGTATCAAGTCTGGATCATAGAGAATCATAGGATCATTATATATATATGCCTTATAAGATGATAGGCTAGGGTAGGAGGCCGATACACCGATACGTGCTTGATGCATAAGGGTTCGGGAGAATTCACCGTTAGTATTTTTTGACCGCCCATAGAATTTTTTGAGCCGCATCGAGAACCTGCTTCGTTCACGAGAGCGCTTTTACAGAAGACGAAGGAACATGCTGAGTCTCCTGGGGACCTTTATACAAGCGGTCGATCAGGCTCCAGAGGGAACCTGCCGCCTGCCCTTCTGAGAGGTTTATACGGCAAGGCAACACAATTTTCTTGACCTTTATAGTGCCGGTTAAGTATGTTTTTATTGAGAAGTAATCTGAGAGCCTGAACCAGCCCTAGGCTTTAACCCCCATGAATAATACGTTTTCGTGTATAGGTTTCATCAGGCTACACAAAGTATCCAGAATTCATAAAAAAAGGTGTGTATAGGTATGTCAACAGAATATTGCGCTCAGTATCACGAAGAAGATCCGCAGCCAAAGCAGGCTACGGAAACCGCCAAAGCCGCCGATCCTCTCGGCCCTGAGCCTGCTCAGGATGAAGCGGGCTCAGGGGAAGAAGCGGAAACCCACCAACCCGAGGAAAGCCTCAAAGAGGCCCAGGCGCAGATCGCTGAGCTTAAGGATCAGTACCTGCGTAAAGCCGCAGAATTTGAAAATTTCCGTAAACGTATGAATCGGGAGAAACAGGACGCTATTGATTTTGCAAATCAGAGCCTCCTTTTGGACCTCATCCCTATCATTGATGATTTTGAGCGGGCTATCAAAGCCGCGGATGCTTCTCAGAAGGGGGCTGCGGACTTTGCGGTCTTTTATGAAGGGATCAGCATGATAGAAAAGCGCCTATCTTCCCAGCTTGAGCACAAGTGGGGACTCAAACGCTACGATGCTGCCGGAGAAGCCTTTGACCCCAACCGGCATGAGGCTATTATGATGGAAAAGTCATCGGATATAGACGAGCCTGTGGTCAAAGAAGATTTTATTAAAGGGTACATCTTAAAGGATCGGGTTATACGGAGCGCCAAGGTAAAGGTCTTGATGCCTGAGCAGCCGGGGAGTGACCAGGAAACGGAACATGCCTCCCCCAAAGCAGAGGCCCCCGGTAAGGGAAATCCCCCATAATTATACAGGATACTAGGCGTATGATCGCAAGCAGGTGATTTTTTAGTATATTTATTACAATGGCATTACGTATATGTTTCTATTTTTTCTGTTTTTTATAGAAAAAATAGGAAAGGAGTTAAGTATATATGGGTAAAATAATTGGAATCGATCTGGGAACCACCAATTCATGTGTCTCGGTGCTTGAGGGCGGTGAACCTATCGTTATTCAGAATTCTGAGGGTGGACGGACCACCCCTTCTATTGTCGGCTTTACCAGTAAGGGTGAACGGGTAATCGGTCAACCGGCAAAAAACCAGATGATCACCAACCCTGAGAACACGATTTATTCTATTAAACGGTTCATGGGACGAAGGTATTCTGAAGTGGGTAATGAGATGAAATTAGTCCCCTATCGAGTGGTAGAACAGGGGGATGATGTACGGGTGGATATTGACGGGAAAAAGTACTCTCCCCAAGAAATATCCGCGTTTGTACTGCAAAAAATGAAAAAAACCGCAGAAGATTACCTCGGAGAAGCGGTTACCGAAGCGGTCATCACGGTGCCGGCCTACTTCAATGACGCTCAACGGCAAGCTACGAAAGACGCGGGGAAGATAGCAGGTCTTGAGGTTAAGCGTATCATCAACGAACCTACTGCCGCGTCTTTAGCATTCGGCTTTAACAAGGATCAAAAAAAAGAAAAAACTATTGCGGTCTACGATCTGGGAGGCGGTACCTTCGATATTTCCATTCTGGAACTGGGGGAAGGGGTTTTTGAAGTGAAGTCCACCAATGGGGATACCCACTTGGGAGGAGATGATTTTGACCGGCGGATCATGGAATGGCTGATTGCCGAATTTAAGAAAGATACCGCTATAGACCTTGGGCAGGATCGTATGGCCTTGCAGCGCCTGAGGGAAGCGGCTGAAAAAGCCAAGATCGAGCTTTCTGCCATGCAGACCACTGAGGTGAACCTTCCCTTTATTACCGCAGATCAATCAGGGCCTAAGCACCTGCAGAAAACCCTTACCCGGGCGAAATTTGAACAGATGGTGGCGGACCTTTTGGAACGATCCAAAGAGCCCTGCAAAAAGGCCCTCGCTGATGCGGGGCTCACCGCAGACCAGATTGATGAGATCATCCTCGTGGGAGGTTCGACCCGGATCCCCGCGGTACAGCAGATCGTCAAGGAGCTTTTCAGGAAAGAACCCAATAAGGGGGTCAATCCTGACGAAGCCGTGGCCATTGGTGCGGCAATCCAGGGAGGTATCTTGGGAGGAGACGTCAAAGACGTGCTGCTCCTGGATGTAACCCCCCTGTCTTTGGGGATTGAAACTTTGGGTGGGGTAATGACCAAGCTCATTCCTCGAAATACCACCATCCCCACCCGGAAGAGCCAGATCTTCTCCACTGCTGCTGACGGCCAGACCGCGGTTTCTATCCAAGTGCTCCAAGGGGAGCGGGAAATGGCAAATCAGAACCGTACCCTGGGCCGCTTTGATCTGGTAGGCATTCCTCCCGCTCCTCGTGGTATACCCCAAATAGAGGTGGCCTTTGATATTGACGCCAATGGTATCGTGCATGTCTCAGCCAAAGACTTAGGTACCGGTAAGGAACAGAAGATCCGTATCGAAAGTTCTTCAGGGCTTTCGGATACTGACATTGACCGCATGGTTAAGGAAGCGGAACTCCACGCGGAAGAGGACCGGAAGGAACGGGAACGAGCGGAAGTCCGAAACGAAGCAGACTCCATGATCTACAGTACCGAGAAGAACATCAAAGACCTAGGGGATAAGATCAATCCTGCAGATAAAGCCAAGGCAGAAGAAGCCATGGCAGACCTTAAACGGGCCTTGGAAGGGACCGATATTCAGGCCATTCGGGACAAGACTGAAGCCTTGAAACAGGTATCCTACAAGATCGCAGAAGAGGTATACAAGCAGACCGGGGCGCAGCCAGGGCAGCAGCCCGGTTCTAACCCGGCAGGAGGCGCTTCTGCTCAGGAGAGCACTGACCATACCAAGCGGGCCGAAGATGTGGATTACGAAGTGGTTGATGACAAATAGCAAGGCCTTCAGGGACAATTCTTAGGCCTGTTATCATCGGGGAATGAAGGGAATTGTCATGAAGTTTACTAAGGTGAAAAGGGTGTTATTGTGGCAAAGCGTGATTACTACGAAGTCCTGGGGGTACAGAAGGGCGCTACCAAAGACGATATAAAGAAGGCATACCGGAAGCTGGCCATTCAATATCACCCGGATAAGAATCAGGGTAACAAAGAAGCAGAAGAGAAATTTAAGGAAGCCACCGAGGCATACGAAATTCTTTCGGATGATCAGAAAAAAGCGGCTTACGATCAGTTTGGTTTTGCTGGAGTTGAGGGCATGGGAGGGTCGCAGGATTTTTCGGCTTTCCGCGACTTTGGGGATATTTTTGGGGATTTTTCCAGTATCTTCGATACCTTTTTTGGCGGCAATGGTCGCCGTTCCTCCGGCAGCTCTGGTGTCCGGCAGGGGGCCAATCTCCGTTATGACGTGGACATATCTTTTAAGGATGCGGTCTTCGGTACCAAGGTGGAGATCCAGTACTCCCGTAACGAGGCGTGTCCGGTCTGTAAAGGAACCGGAGCGTCCAGTGGCACGGGTAAGAAGGTCTGTTCTACCTGTGGCGGTTCCGGGCAGGTGCGCCATAGTCAGGGCTTTTTTTCGGTGGCTTCTACTTGTCCAAACTGCGGGGGAGAAGGGTATATTATCGAGCATCCCTGTAAGGAATGTAATGGTGCTGGGACCCAAAAGAAACGCCAGAAGATCATGGTTACTGTCCCGCCGGGGGTAGAAAACGGCAAACGGGTGCTTATTCCCCGGCAGGGAGATACCGGTCCCAATGGTGGTCCTCCAGGAGACCTCTATGTGTTCTTCCGGGTTAAACCCCACGAATATTTTGAACGCCAAGACATGGACCTGTATTGTGCGGTACCCATTTCCATAAGCCAAGCCGTCCTGGGAGCGGATATTCACGTCATTACCCTAGACGGGAAAACCATTAAGGTCAAAGTACCTCCAGGGATACAGAACGGTAAAATGCTCAGGATCCGGGATGAAGGGATTCCCGCAGGCTCAGGGGGCAGGCGGGGTAACCTCTATATTAAGCTCATGATTCAGATCCCTACTAAACTCTCAAGGAGGGGCAAGGAACTCATGGAAGAGCTGGCCCGGGTTGAGGGTGAAGATGATTCCCCCAAGCCCATTCCTCTGGCGGAATTAGCAGAGCAGTAAGTCCGAAGGTTTGCCGTATAAACCGGCGGCAGCAGGAAATATAAGGAAAAGTGTTATGTTGTTATCTGAATTAGGTGCTCCTATTGAAAGCTTGAGGGCTCAAATCTATGAAACCTGGAGGCGTCTTTGAGGAGGCTTCCTTTGCACAGCGCATAGGGGAACTGGAAGCAAAAGCAGGGGATCCTGACTTTTGGAAAGAACCGGGGCAGGCGGAAAAACTCATGGGGGAACTCAAGACCCTTAAAGGCCGGTATGAACCTTGGAAAAGCCTACGCGTAGAGATTGATGATCTGGTAGTCCTCTTCCAACTGGCGGCAGAAGCCAAAGACGAATCGCATGAAGGGGAAATCGAAACTACCCTTATAGGACTGAGCGAGCGATACAAAAAGCAGAATATCTTTGAACTCATGGGTGGAGAGGTGGATAAAAACGGCTGCTTCCTTACGATTCATTCCGGTGCAGGAGGTACTGAAGCCTGCGACTGGTCCCAGATGCTCTACCGCATGTATCTTCGCTGGGCCGAGCGAAAGGGGTTTTCCATAGAAGAGGTGGATCATCTGGAAGCCGAAGGGGGCATCAAGTCCGCTACGGTCCGGATCGAAGGGGATTATGCCTACGGCTACCTGAAAGGCGAATCCGGGGTACACCGGCTGGTTCGGATTTCTCCCTTTGACGCTAATGCGAAGCGACATACTTCCTTTGCTTCAGCCTATATTTTCCCGGTGATCGATGATTCCATAGAAGTAAGCATTAGACCGGAAGATCTCCGCGTGGATACCTACCGTTCAGGAGGAGCCGGAGGGCAGCATATCAACAAGACCGACAGTGCGGTCCGCTTTACCCACCTTCCTACGGGAATCGTGGTGGCCTGCCAAAATGAGCGCAGCCAGATCAAAAACCGGGCTATTGCCATGAGCATGCTCAAGGCCCGGCTCTATACCTATTACCGGCAGGAAAAAGAAAAGGAACATGAAAAGTTTGCCCAGGAAAAAAAGGATATTTCTTGGGGGAATCAGATCCGTTCTTACGTCTTCCAACCCTACACCCTGGTGAAGGATTACCGGACCAAGGCAGAGAGCGGTAATATACAAGCGGTCATGGATGGGGACATCGATCAGTTTATCGAGGAGTACTTACGTTTTGCCTGGAATTCCCAGGTCTAAGGTGTATTTATGCTGGAAGGATCCGTATGAGAAAAAGGGCTGCTCTCAGGATGGCCTGTTGTGTGTTCATCCCCTGGTTCTGGCTTGTAGGTGGACATGTTCAGGGACTGGGCAAGACCGATGCCGGAGAGCCTCCTCCAACCCAAAACAAGGAATGGATTTTATCCGTAACGGCCTTGGATGTTGCTTCTCTTCCTCCTTCCCAGCAGCTCTTAGGGGAAGTTATGACCCGAAACCTGGTGGAAGCTTTGAAAAAAGTGGATCACCGGAGCCGGCCTTCTGAAGAATACCTCTACTATACCCATTACGCATGGTCCAAGTCCCAGGCTGCGGCGGCTAAAACGTTGGTGGCAAAACGGGAGCAACGGGACGAACTGCTCTTTGGAGGGGATCCTCCGTGGAAATATCGAAAGACCCTCAAAGCCCTTGAGAAGGAGATCCAGGAACTTGAAGAAGCCTTGGATAAGGCTGAAGCAGAAGTGCCGCTTATTGCGGAGCGCCCGGTTTTTACGTTTACCGATGATACGCTGAAGGCTACTTTTCCGTCGCCTCCCAAGCCTGGAGGAGAATACCAGTTTTGTGTGAGCCAAAAGGCCGATGCCTTTCTTACCGGAACTATCGGCGCATTTCATGGTCGTTTATATATCAGCCTGAAACTCTATACCCTTTATACCAATTCCTTTCAGTATAAGGACGGCAGTATTTTTTCCAGCGAGGATACGGTCCAGGCTGTGGAGGAATTGGCCACTAGGCTTGTAGCCGCGGTTTCTGAAGCGCCCCCTGCGTCCCTAGTGGTACACGCTAAGCCAGAAGAGGCCATCCTCTTGGTGGACGGTTCCTTTGCAGGCCGAGGTGAAGTAGGTCCCCGGGAATATCCTCCTGGTTCAATACAGATCGAGAGCTTTGCGGACAATTATAAGCCCATGAGCATGTCCTTGGATCTTATCGAGGGGGAGCAGGCAGAGTTGTCTATTGATTTACCGCCTTTGAGCCTGGGGTCCCTTACCTTAGCGGTTCCCGATAAAGCCAAGGTATATCAAGGTGCCCTCTATCGGGGAGAAACCCCCTTACCCGTAGAAATACCCCTCACTACATCGGAGCATTTCCAGCTTGAAAGCACCGATGGAAACGCTGCATCGGTGATCATTCAAGGGCGGGAACAGGCCGAAGCAGGCAGGGACACCTTGACTTTGAAACTCAAACCCAGCCATAGCGCAGAGGAGCAGCGGGTAGAAACATCCCGAAGGCGCCTGTATGGTGCCTATGGAAGATTCTGGATTGCTTTACCGGTGGCCTTTGTCATAAGCGGTATAGCCACCGCCCACGTAAACGCCTACAATAGGACGGGTAATCCTGATTTATACGATGGGGCTCTTACCCGGTATTATATTTCCATAGGAACAAGTATCGCCGCTGGGGTGGCTTTGGCTGAAACGTTTTACCGTATATTCCGTTATATCAGGACCGGCGGTGAAGGTGCGGCCTTCCTCGCAAAACAGTAGAAGCAAGAAGAAGGATAGGGAGGGATCATGGGGACTTTTGCCCAGCGTTTAAAAAAATTTTTTGGTATCCAACATGTCGTTTCCGAATCGTTGTTTGAAGAATTAACGGATCTCCTGGTAGAAGGTGATTTTGGGGCTGCGGGGGCCTACAAGACCGTAGATACGTTACGGGCTCTCTGTAAAAAAGAAAAGATCAGCGACGCCGAAGGGGTACGGAAAAGTTTAGCCCAACTGCTGGAAGAACTGCTCCTTGAGCCGGAAAGGGGCACAGGGGATATACCCGCAGGTACCTTAGAGGTGATCCTCTTATTAGGGGTGAACGGGGTGGGAAAAACCACTACCGCAGCTAAATTGGCGGATCACTATCGTTCCTGTCATAAAGAACCGATCCTTGCGGCAGCAGATACGTTCCGGGCCGCTGCCATTGACCAGCTTAAAATCCACGGCGAGCGCCTGGGAGTGCGGGTCGTGGCCCATAAACATGGCGGCGATCCTGCCGCGGTGATCTATGATGCCATTGAAGCAGCTCGTTCAGGAGGAGGGGATCTTATCATTGCGGATACCGCGGGCCGGATGCATACCAAATCCGCGCTGGTGGAGGAATTAAAGAAGATAGATCGGGTAGTGGAATCCAAGGCTCAAGGGGCCCGGTATCGCAAATGGCTGGTTCTGGATGCTACCACCGGCAGGAATGCCCTGGTTCAGGCTGCGACTTTTCATCAAGCAGTCTCCCTTGATGGGCTTATCCTCACCAAATACGACTCCAGCGCGAAAGGAGGGGTGGTTTTTTCCTTGGCAGAGGACCTCAAACTTCCGGTGCTTTTTATCGGTACCGGGGAAAAATACCCGGATATACACCCCTTTGATCCCCACACCTATGCCCTGGAATTTGTCGGTCTTGCCTAAGGGGTATGGACTGGCCCTGGTCTTCCTTATGATCTGGACCGGCAAGGCAGCCCCGGCAGATTGGTATCGCTCCAATGCTGCGGGAATGCTCTTAGAGTTCATTCCCTCCCGCAGCGCGGCCTTACGAAACCAATACGGCCTTTCCGTGGAGTTCATGACTGCCCCGGAGCTTCCTGAACCCTTACAAGCCTATTACCAGCCCTCATACCGAATTGAGCTGCACACCCTCTATGAAGACGGCCGGGAATCCCGGCGGCAATGGATCTTCAGAAACGAGCAGGGGAAGACGCTGGTGGTTTCCTCGCTGGTGAGTACCCCGGTGCCGGAGCCTGCTGAGGAAGCTGAGGGGGACCTGGTACCGGAAGCAGAGTCTGGGGAACCCATATCTGAACAGCAGCGGTTTACCGGGTTTATTGAAATCTATGAGGTGCTTACGGGAAACAGCCAGCTTAGGGAAGAACACCTCTTTGCAGAGGATGGTACACAAACCATCACCGCTTACTTCTATAGACAAAGACTGCTTATTCGCTCGGAAACCCGCATCAAGACCCCTGCCCCAGCTGAGGGATCAGAGGATGAATCATCGGGAGCGGGTGAAGAAACGCTTGAACTGGTCTTAAGCGACTATTACCGGTACAGCCGTTCCCAGGCATTACGAGGCGTGGAGCGGGTGTATCATCAGGAACTTGCTGCGGAAAACGGGTTAATCCGGCTGCAGTTTCCCCATCTGGGCCTGCAAGCCGCGGTAGAGGAACAAAAAAAGGCCTTTGTCAGTCCCAGTACAGCCTATGGTTCGCAATTCATGGAGAGCACCCCTGTGGATCTTGCTGCCGGCACCCGGGTAGTATACACCACGGATGAGCGGGGACGGATAGTAACGGAGATCACCGAAGATGCGGCAGGAACCATCGTAAGGGAGATCCACAATACCTGGAAGGGGGACCGCCTGGCCTCGGTAGACTGGAAATCCGGGGAAGAGGAGCGGCGTATTGAATACACCTACGATGAAGCAGGGGACCGCATCCTTGAACGGAATTACCTCAACGGGGTCTTGGAACGGCTTGTCCGTAAGGACCAGGGCCGGGAAACCGAAGAGCTCTATATGAACGGCAAGCTCATCCTCAGGGCTTTTTGGGAGGATGGCCGCAAAATAGCGGAAGAACGGGTCCGTCCTTGAGTAAGGCTGCGTTGATCGTGCACAAGAACGGGTTGATCGTGCGCAAGGCAGGGTTGTGCTTGCACAAGGCAGGGTTGTGCTTGTGCAAGGATGGGTTGTGCTTGCACAGGGCAGGGTTGTGCTTGTGCAAGAACGGGGTATTCTGCCGTTTAACGGAGAAAAGGTGATTAAACTGACGTTTTTGCGTTAGTAGGTATGTAACAAGGAATGAAGGTGAAACGCACTGCGCGAGTACAGAAAGGCCTGGAGGGAAGAGGCGCCGCAGCCCAGGTAAGATGGATAGGCTTTGTGGCCTCCCGGTATGTCTCCAGGAAGCGCCGGAATTCTCCATCGGCGGTTCTTGCAGTCTTAGGGATAGCCACGGGGGTCCTGGCCCTGACGGTAATCCTTGCGGTAATGAACGGGTTTCAACTGGGTTTTATCGAAAGCATACTGGAAATCGCTTCATACCATATCAGGGTAGAGGAACCGGCTCGTGAAGCAGCGGAACCCCAGGGCCCTCCGTCCTTGCAGGGGGCCATTCCCCTCATACGCGGCCTTCCGGGGATAGTGGCGGTTACCCCTTTGCGGGAATTTCACGGGCTTATTCGGGGAAACCGGGGAGGCCCCCAGGTGGCCCTTATCCGGGGCTTGCCTCAGGATGTGCTGGAACAGGACCGGGGTATGGCGGAGAAGCTGGTGTTTGAGGCCGGCTCCTTTGACTTGAGCCGTAAAGATTCCATACTTCTGGGGGCAGAACTAGCCCGCCGTCTTTCTGTAAAGCTGGGAGACGATGTTACCGTGGTTTCCGTAGCCGGCCTTTTAGGGGAAGCTCCTGAGGAAGCTGCTCCTGGGGCAGATTCCTTCACGGTACGGGGTATTTTTCGATCCGGTTTCTATGAGTACGATCTGGGCTGGGGCTTTATCAACCTGGATACTGCCCAAGCCCTCGGAGCAGATGCCCTGTTCTTAGGGGTGAAGCTCAGAAACCGCTGGCAGGATACGCGGGCAGTGGGACTCATACGCCCTGTTTTGGCCGCCTCCCTTCCGGGAGCAGCGCCCCTGGTGAGCACCTGGCGATCCTATAACCGTGCCTTTTTCGGCGCCCTGCGTACGGAAAAACTCCTCATGTTTGTGGTGGTGGGACTCATCTTTATCGTGGTGGGGCTTAACATCTTCCAGGCCCAGCGCCGGATGGTCCTGGAACGGCGGGAAGAGATAGGCTTGTTCCGCGCCCTGGGTGCCGGGGACCGGGCGGTTCGGCTGGTATTTGTCTGGGACGGCTTCATCATCGGCTTTACCGGAGCAGGGCTCGGCATGGTCTTGGGGCTCTTGATTGCTGCGTATATAAGCCGGTGCTTCAGCGCCTTGGAAGCAGGGGTTAATGGAATCCTGCGGCTCTTGAATTCCCTCGTGGGTGTCTTCATGGGATATTCCCCGGATCTGGGGGAGTTTGCGATCTTTTCACCGGCGATTTTCTATATTAAAGAGATTCCTTCCCGGATCATCCCCCATGAGGTCTTGCTCATATACCTGTTTGGGTTTTTATCTGCTTTGTTGGCGGCCTGGTTTGCTTCTGGAAAGGTTTCCCGCACAAGGCCCGCGGAGGTGTTACGCTATGAGTGAGTTCTTGGTAGTGGTGAAGGACCTGGTAAAAGATTTTATCTCCGGCGCCGAAACCCTGCATATACTGCGGGGCATCAGTTTTGAGGTTCTTCCGGGAAGTACCGTGGCGGTGAGCGGCGAGAGCGGCAGTGGTAAGAGCACCCTCCTTAATATTCTGGGCGGACTTGACCGCTGCGATGCAGGCTCTGTCACGGTAGCGGGAACGGACATTACCGGTCTTTCAGAAAACAGTCTTTCGGGGTACCGCCGGGACCAGGTGGGCTTCATCTTCCAGTTTCATTACCTCTTAAAAGACTTTACCGCCCTGGAAAACGTGATGCTCCCGGCATATATGGCGGGGATGCAGAAAAAGGCGGCCCTGGAAAAAGCCCGGCTCCTGCTGGAAGAGGTGCACCTGGATGCCCGGCTTCACCATTTCCCGGCAGCCCTTTCCGGAGGGGAGCGGCAGCGGGTTGCCGTGGCCCGGTCCTTGGTAAACGATCCGGATCTGATTTTGGCAGATGAACCCACGGGTAATTTGGACCCGGACAACAGCGCCGCAGTAGCACAACTGCTCTACGGAGCAGCGGAGAAGTGGGGCAAAACCCTCATCGTCGTTACCCACGATGAAACCGTGGCCCAAAGGGCCCTGTACCGGTACACCCTTGAGGGAGGGCTGCTCATAGGGCCGCAGCCCCCGGAGCCGAACGCGGAGCGGCAGCCATGAGAAGCATGGCTCCTTTCTTCATTGCCCTGCGCTACCTTTTGGGCCGAGCCCATGAGGGAGGCCGTTACTTGCGGGGGGCAGCAACCGGGATAGCCTTAAGCCTTGTTCCCATTATCGTTACCCTCATCGTAGCAGACGGCATGATCTGGGGGATCACCGACCGGTACCTAGAACTGGGAACCGGCCATATACAGGTCTATAATTTTAGGAATACCTCAAAGCTCGATGCCGTCGCCCCCCTTATCGGGGCCATAGAAGGGGTTCGGGGGGTATGGGCGGAACAACACGGCCTGGGGGTGCTGGTGGGTAAACAGGGGAAAACCGGGGCTAGCATCCGGGCACTAGAGCCCTCCTTCTGGGAGGATCCGGGAAGCCGGGCCTACCTCCTTACCGTAGCAGGGGAGGCAAGGATTGCCTCTGAAGAGGACCTCCTCTTAGGGGAAGCCTTGGCCCGGTCCCTGAAGGCGGACATTGGGGATACGGTCCGGCTTATGACCGTGCGGCTGGATGCCGCGGGGAGAACCATACCCCGGATGAGCCCCTTTCGGGTGCGGGGGATCATATCCTCAGGATACCGGGAATTGGATGCTCTCTGGTGTATCATCAGCTACGAAGCAGGCAAACGCATACTCTCCCCGGACCTGTCCTCCACCTACCTCATGGTGAAGGTGCAGGACCCCTACCGCAAGGCCGATGCTATGGCCCCCTTTTTGAACGATCTCTTGGGAAGAGAGTACCGCGTGTACACCTGGAAGGAACTCCAGCAAGCCCAGTACCGTTCCTACGAATCCACCCGGCAACTCTTGCTCTTTATCATGGCCCTCATTGTGCTTGTGGCGGCAGTGAACGTATCTTCCGCCACGTCCATGCTGGTGATTGAACGGCAGCGGGATATTGCGGTGCTCAAGTCTGCCGGGGCAAGTCCTGCCGCCACCAGCGGGATATTTCTCTGGGGCTCTTTGCTCACCGGCTTAACCGGGGGGAGCATAGGCATTGGGCTGGGGCTGCTCCTGGGGGCCAATATCAACGGTATCATCCATGGCTTGGAAGGGATCTTGAGCGTCTTTTCCCAGGTCTTCCATAAAGAGCCGGTCAAAATCCTGGACCCCGGGTACTATCTGGAAAGCATCCCCATCATTATTGACTGGACTGCGGTGGCCCTTATCGGGGTGTTTACGGTCTTGAGTTCCATCTTCGCTTCCTGGATTCCTGCACGCCGGGCCGGGAAGCTACGGCCCCTGGAGATACTGCGCAAATATTAGCAGTATCCTCCCTGCCTTGTTATAAAAACAACCGACCGGCGTATCCTCTTACCCTATTATTGAATCAAGCCAATGGCTGAACCAAACCGGAACCATAGGGTCCCGGTACATCGTGTATAGGTAGAGAGGAAAATCATGGGAAAGATGTTTTGTTTTCAATGCGAACAGACCGCCGGCGGAAAGGGCTGTGTCAGTTCCGTGGGGGTATGCGGGAAGCAGGAAGGGACTGCCCACTTACAGGACCGGCTCACCGGCGAGCTCATTCGCTTGGGGCAGCTCGCCCTGGGGCAGGGCCCTTCCGCGGATAGCGACCGCTTGCTTATGGAAGGGCTTTTTAGCACCTTAAGCAATGTTACCTTTGATGATGCCTTCATAGAAACGCTCATCCTCCGGATCCGGCAGGAGCGGAGCCGGCGCTTTGCCCAAGCTGCCCAGGAGGAAGGCTTTGATCTCTCCCGGATATGGCAGGCCCCGGAGGATATACGCTCCCTTAAATCCCTTATCCTCTTCGGCATCCGGGGCATAGGGGCTTACAGCTACCATGCCCAAGTGCTGGGCTATAGGGATGAGGCGATAAGTGCCTTCCTCTACAAGGCCCTGGATGCCCTGGCTAGGGAGGACTACCCAATGGAAGCCTTATGGTCTGTGGTACGGGAAACCGGCGAGATCAATCTCAAGGCTATGGCCCTTTTGGACAAGGCCAATACCGAGTGCTTTGGAAACCCCCAGCCGCGTTCCGTGTCCCGGACCGTGGAAAAAGGCCCCTTTATCGTGATAAGCGGCCATGACCTTAAGGACCTGAGCCTCCTCTTGAAACAGAGCGCGGGCACGGGGGTTCATATCTACACCCACGGTGAAATGCTTCCGGCTCACGCCTACCCCGGCTTGAACCGGTATCCCCACCTGAAAGGTAATTTCGGTACTGCCTGGCAAAACCAGCAGCAGGAATTCGAGGGCATCCCCGGAGTTCTGCTGTTCACCTCGAATTGTCTCATGCCCGTGAAGGACAGTTACCGGGACAGGGTCTTTACCACCGCTGCTGTGGCCTATCCGGGGATGCGCCGTATTGATGAACCTAAGGATTTTGCCCCCCTCATAGCCCTGGCACTGAAACTCAAAGGCTATACCGAAGACCGCGTCCCCAGCGGCCTGCGCGCCGGCGCGCAGGTCCTCACGGGTTTTGCCCGAGAGGCCCTGTTTTCTGCTGCGGACACGCTCATAGCCGCCATCAAGGCCGGTACCATACGGCACCTCTTCCTGGTGGGCGGCTGCGACGGGGCAAAGCCGGGCCGCAGCTACTACCGGGACTTCGTGAAACAGACCCCCAAGGATACGCTGATCCTCACCCTGGGCTGCGGCAAGTACCGTTTTAACGACCTGGACCTGGGGGAGATAGGGGGCCTGCCTCGGCTCCTGGACCTGGGCCAGTGCAATGACGCCTATGCAGCCATAGAGATAAGCCTAGCCCTGGCACAAGCCTTTGGCTGTTCGGTCAATGCCCTGCCCCTTTCCCTGGTTCTCTCCTGGTATGAACAAAAGGCGGTAAGCATACTCCTGAGCCTGCTTTCCTTAGGGGTACACAATATCCTTCTGGGGCCCAGCCTCCCGGCCTTTGTCTCTCCCCGGATACTCACGCACCTGGTGGAGCAGTATGGGCTGAGCCCCATAAGCAGCCCGGCAGCAGACCTGGCAAAGCTGCTGAAAACCTCAGGCCCCCAGGCCTAGGAGCGCGGGGGGCGGCGTCTAGCCGCTCCCCAAGAGCTCAAGGAGATCTCTCCCGGTGCTCCGGTCATCCTTATCCCGGATATCCACCGGCAAGCTCACCCTCTCATGCCCCGTAGAGGCGCAGCGGCCCGGACTCATCTGCAAGCCCCCCAGGGTCTTCCCCTTAATAGCCGCCACATAGTCTTCAATACCGCTCATCTTCCTGTCCAGATACACCCCAAAGGGACAGGCAAGACCCTGAAGCTGCCTTACGGAATGTATATCCGTACCTGCGGTTACCGGCAGCCCCAGGGCCCGGGCGTAGCTCATGGCCAGGGCGTCATAGGAGGCCTCCTCATTACCCGCGTTGGCCGCTTCCACGGCATCCACGCACTGGGGCGCTAAATGAATGGTGTCGATATAATAATGCTGCCTGAACGGATGGGCATGAACCACACAGCCGCCGTAAAACTGCACGGTCTCGTATTGTTCCCGGCGGTTCCAATGGGCAGCTTCGGGGTGCTCCAGGAGCCACCCTTTATCCAGCCCATAGACCAGGTAATCATCCCCGTCAAAGGTCTCCTCCCAGCCGAAGAAGACATCCAGGGCCTGCTGCTTTCCTGCCTCCCGGGCCTCCTCATAGCCCCGGCAAAAGTGGTTCACCCACTCTTTCCAGGACAGCCCCCGGCTTAAGCGGGAATTCCCATGAACAAAGTGATCCGTTACGATGATGCCTGCATACCCCAGGGCCTTATACGCGGGGATATACTCCCGGCCCCGGGAAATGGCGCAGGCGCTTACCTGGCTGGTATGCAGATGGGTTTCATATAAATACGTCATAGTACACCGTTAAGTATAGTGCATTACTGTATAGAAAATCATACGACAAGGGCTTGACCTGCTCCCCAGGGCGGAATAAAAACGCTTGATCTCCTGAGAAAAAAGCTTGACCTCCTGGGAAAAACGCTTGACCTCCTGAGAAAAACGCTTTACCTCATAACCATAAGGATATAGACTCAAACCCATGTCTTTGTGGTTGTTTTGGATGAACATAGCCATAAAAAGGATACTCGGTGTGCTTACATCGTATCCGGTCATAAGTATGGGAACCTTCCTCATCACGCTCACCTTTGGTATCGCCGAGGTACCTGCCCTCCTCTATTTGGATACGAAAAGATGTATGACCGTGCTATCGGTTCTTTTCTTTACGACATTGCTTGTTTCATTGAAAGCGTACCCTGTCCTGCCGCCGTTAATCAGGTATGCAAAAAGCCGTTTCATGCAGAGAAGCATTCGTTCCCTGTTTTTTGTAAAAAGGGCAATACGCAATACGCTCCCCTTCTTCCTATTCAACCTCCTTGTCCTCAAGGGCGTGATACAGGTAGAAGCCCTTATCTATGTGCCGGTAAGTACGGTTTTCTCATGGGGGTGTTCTTTTGTGCTCATGTATCGTAAACATACCTATATGCAGACGCGCATAGGCAGCGCTCCGGCCCCGAAGGTATCCATACCTCCCCTGATAAAAAGCACGGTGTATGATTACGGGACAGCGGATTTCTTTGCCGGGGCGCTCATAGCGGTTTTTCTCTTTATGGCAATGCTTTTAGACGTAATAAGGGATAGGCCTCTATGGCATACCCCGGACAATCCCTCCCTGGTGTGTATGGGATTGGCTGCGGTTCTGTCTTTTAGTTTTATGGGCAGTATTGATTCCATACCGCATATCAATTGGCACTACTACGCCATCATCTCCCCGCAGGATTTCAGCTTTCATGTGAAGCAGGGCGTACTGTTCTTAGCCGGCTTTTCAGGCATGGGTATCCTGGCATTCATGGGTATTGCTTCATCTTTTAGGGTGCCCTTTCCCTTTGCCTAAGCGGGAGATCCTTCCCCGCTACCCCGCCGGTACTTCCGGCAGCTGCGCATCTGAACCTGAACAGCGCTCAGGGAGAGCAAACAATCGGTTCGGTTAACAGCTCCGTATGATCCTTGAAAATCGCCACGGTATGTTCCCAGTGTACGGACAGCTGGCGATCCGCCGTAACCACGGTCCAGCCGTCATCCAGTACATCCACGTCGCCGGTACCCAGGTTGATCATCGGTTCTATGGCGATTACCAGTCCCTCCATCATGCGGGGATTAGGCCCCCGAGGATGATTGGACACCTGGGGGTCTTCATGGAGATCAAAGCCCACCCCGTGACCACAGTATTGATGGACCACCCCATAGCCATGGGAAACCGCGTGGCCATACACGGCACGGGAGACCTGCAAAAGCCGCTCTCCTGCCCGGGCCGCGGCAATGCCCTTGTAGAGACATTCCTGGGTAACCCGGTTGAGTTTATGCGCCGCCTCGCTTACCTGCCCTGCCTCCACCGTAACCGCCTGATCGCTTATGAAGCCCTCAAACGCAATGCCGCAGTCCAGGGATACCAGGTCCCCCTGGGCGATCCTCCGTTTCGAAGGAAGTCCGTGGATGACCTCGTGGTTGATGGAAATGCACAGGGCCGCGGGAAAGGGATTTTGCTTAGGGCCATAGCCCAAAAACGCCGGCTTTCCCCCTGCCTTCTTGATCCACCGGCGGGTCCATGTTTCCAGTTCCAAGGTTTCAACCCCGGGGATAACCAAAGGAACCAATTCCCGGTACATGGCAGAAAGCATACGGCAGGAAGCACGAATCCCCGCGATCTGTTTCTCATTCTTTAAACGAATCATCTTTTCTCTGTTCCTGCTTTTTTGGTATCATGCCCTGCTACACCTTGAGTTTCCGTCGCAGTTGCACCACATTGGGAAGGGCCGGGTCCCGCTTGAGGGCTTCCCGGAATACCCCTTGGGCAGCATCAAGATTCCCCATCTGCACCAAGGTCTCTGCCATAGAACGCATCCACCGGGCTTCATCCCGAGAGGAAAAGCCCAATTCCAGGAGGTCTTCTATACATCCTATATACGTCTCTCCATCCACTGCGGACTTAAGCCTGAGTCGGACCAGCTCTTTCAAGAAGCCCTCAATATCGCTCATAAAATGCCGGAAATAGGGCTGCCGCCGTTCTTCCCGGACCAGATGCACCAAAAGCACAAAAGCTTCATAATAGCACTGCCGTTTCTCCAGTTCCTCTGCCAGGATAAAGGTACAGTCCATCCAGTCTTCCCGGTTAAGGTATTGCTTCATAGGGAAACCCAAGCCCCCCTGGGTTCTCCACACCGACAGGGCCTGCTCCTCGTCCAGGTGCAGGAGATCAAAAAAAACCAGCTTAGCCTGACTTTCAGGATCATCCACTTGGGATTCCAGGAAAGCCCGATAATCAAACTCAAGGTGCTTTACAAAACGGCTGTAGGCCCTATCGTATTCATAGCGCCGCTCCCGGTCGGAGAGCACCTCATACGCGCACAGGAGCTTTCGCATGTGCGCTTCCCCGGATTTCCCTGCAATATCCGGGTGCAGCCGTTTTGCCTGCTCCCGAAAGGCCCGCTTAATATCCTGAAAAGAAGCATTGTGATCTATTCCAAGGAGCTTGTAGTAATTTTCCACACTTTTTCACACCCTATTATGCCCCAATTCGTTTTCCCAGAGATTCTGCATGAGGGGCATTGAGAATAATCTCACTCCAATTAACGAGCATCCCTTCTTTTTCCATGGCCCGCATGAGGTTTACCAGGGCCTTGGTGGTAAAGGGGCCTTTTTTTTTGAGAAAAGCAGCACCTTTCTTGCCGGTGATGTTACTCAGGGACAGAAACTTCGACAGGGCCTCAGGCATCTTACCGCTAAAAAGGGATACTGCTTCGGCACTCACCACAATGTAGTTATAGGCTGGAAGACGGAACCCCTCTTCAGTCCGGGCATCCAGGATATCTACCTGATGCCCCATGGATGCCATACCCTTTGCCAAGGCATGCACATAGTCAGGAATCTTTGGGGATTGGGCAGAAACGCTGATTACCGCTATTCTCATATACTACTTGCTTATAATATGAACCTATCTCGATAGTTCGGCAGCGTCCTAGGCACGTTTAAATATCTGGTCAATCATAGGCTCCTTGACCAACAATACCGAACATTTGGCATTGAGCATAATTTCCCGGTGGGCGTGAGAAATGATGTCCCGGGGATTCCGGTTCTTTTCCAAGCCCCCTAAAATAATCATATCTGCCTTCTTGTCCTCTGCTACGGTAAGAATCTCGGTATACACCGCGCCTCGGCGGAGTTCCCGTTCTATTTTAACTCCCTTCGTATGGGCCAGTTCTTCCACAAAGGAAAGATACCGTTCCCCGTTCATCTCAAGACTTTTTTCATACTCCTGACTCTCCTCTTGGATGAAGAGCTTACTCAAGGTTAATTGGCGTATGGTCGCAATATCCACCACATAGACCGCGGTAAGACGGCACCGATAGATCTTGGCCATAACAATCGCGTACTTGGCCGCTGATATAGAAGCATCAGAACCGGTAACCGCGACCATAATATGGGGAAAAAGAGATTTTATCATTCCTTGCCGGCCTTCCTTTTTAACAGCTTACTGGTAAAAAACGCGTCCCTGTCCCGCTCTTCCAGCGCTGATTCAATATACCCTTTCGTTTCCAGCGCGACAGGAATCACCATTTTTTCTAAGGCGTTCACCCGTCGCTGGGTCTTGCGGACTTCCCGGGCAAGTCGCCACGCAATGGTGCGTACCGCTGCGAGTTCAGTCACAATTCTCAACAATTTAAAGAATTCTAATACGGTTTCATCACATTCTGCAAATGAATTCGTCGGAGCATATTTGAGTTCTACCTGGGGAAGGTTGATTTCAAGCCCCGGAAGGGTCATCCCCGCGATACTTACCTTTTTCTCTTGCAGGGCAAACCTGTACCGGATGTTCCGGGAAAGCCTATCCGCCCGTTCCCGGCCTACCACGATGAGCATCCGTTTTAATGCAGGATAGGCCAAGGCAACCTGGGCGTCTAAGTCCCGTTCCAGGCGTTTTACCTGCTCCACCTTCTGCATCAGCTCCATCACGAGGATTTCCCGTTTCTGTTCCAGCAGTTCATACCCTTCAGTGGCCGTAGCCAAACGCTCCTTAACCTTGATGAGGTTGCTCTTAGTAGGGGCAATGGATTCTCGAGTCATGGATTATGAAGCCTCCTGGCTTACTCGTGCGGGTTCCTGTTGTGCCGCTACAATGGGATCCAGATATTTTTCGATCAATTCTTGCTTGATCCGCAATAATTCATCCCGGGGGATCTCGGTAAGCACGGTCCAGCCCAAATCCAGGGTTCTGCCTATATCCCGGTTTTCAAATTCCCCTTGACTGAGGAATATCTGTTCAAACTTCTCTCCAAAGCGCAGGTACTGTTTATCTTCGGAGGAAAGCTCTTCTTCCCCAATAATAGAAGCCAAATTCCGCACCTGCTTTACCTTAGAATAGGCTGCAAAAAGCTGACTAGACACATCTTTGTGATCCTCCCTGGTCATGCCAGGCCCAATACCGTCTTTCATAAGCCGGGAGAGACTCGGCAGTCCTGCCACTGGGGGATAGACCCCTCGTTGAGCAAGCTCCCGGTCAAGCACGATCTGCCCTTCGGTGATATACCCTGACAAGTCTGGAATAGGATGGCTTATATCGTCGTTAGGCATGGTAAGGATAGGGATCTGGGTTATGGAACCGGAGGATCCGCTGATCTTCCCTGCCCGCTCGTAGAGGGAAGCCAACTCAGAATACAAGTAGCCTGGATACCCTTTACGGCTTGGTACCTCTCCGCGGATGGAAGATACTTCCCGCAAGGCCTCACAGTAGTTGGTCATATCGGTCATCACCACCAGAACATGCATGTTTTTTTCGTATGCCAGGTATTCTGCGGCAGTGAGGGCACAGCGGGGGGCCACAAGCCGTTCCAGGGAGGGCGCATCCGCCAAGGATAAGAAGATCACCACCTTAGCCAAGACCCCGCTACGCTCAAAGTCATTCAAGAAGAAGTGGGCCACATCGTATTTGACACCCATAGCACAGAAAATCACCACAAAGGACTCCTGCGAGGTTAAAATCTTCGCCTGCCGGACGATCTGCGCGGCTAAACGGTTATGGGCGAGGCCATTTCCAGAGAAGATCGGGAGTTTCTGTCCCCGGATGAGGGTATTCATACCGTCTATAGCAGAAATACCGGTCTGGATAAAGTCCCGGGGATAGATCCGGGCATAGGGGTTAATAGGAAGTCCGTTTACATCAAGACAGGTAGAGGAAAAAATAGCCCCATACCCATCAATGGGTTCTCCCAGGCCATTAAAGACCCGCCCCAAAAGACCGGTTCCTACCCGGATTTCCATGGGCCGGCCCAGAAATTCCACCCGGGCTTCATCTGCAGAAAGGCCGGTGTTGCTCCCGAAAATCTGGATAGCGGTCCAGTCTTCACTCATATCCACCACCCGGCCCAAGCGCCGGCCCTCTTCCCGGTCGTAGACCGCCACCACTTCGTTAAAGCCCACGTTTTTACTTCGGGCGGTGATCACCACTGGCCCTTCGATTCTGGTCAGCCCTCGGTAGGCTACCCCTCTCATAGAACCTCCTTCGTACGATAGGTCCGCTCCAGTTCTTCTAAGGCCCCCCGCATGTGCCCTTCAAATTCCCCAAAGCCCAGGGAGTCGTCGTTTTTTATGGTGCTCTTAAGCCGGGAAAGCTGTTCCCGAATAGAAAGAGATGCTACACTCCCTTTAAGTGCCGTGATCTTGATCAGGGGAGCCCCCAGCCTGATGCATACCTGGGTGCGCTGGTGAAATTCCATGATAAGCTCCAAAAGGCGAACCTGTTTTGTAGGAACACAGTACATATCTACCAGATCAAAGGAATTCTGCTGTAAAAAACCGTCTTTGATGATATCCGCCGTCAGAAGAATGAGCCGCTGATCATCGGGTAGGGCATCAGGCCCAATGAGACGGACGATTTCTGCCAAACGCTGCTCTTTTTTAAGGAGATCCAGGGCCTGCTGTCGGACCAGAGCCCAGGCAGGATTCACCCGTTCCCACCAGGGCTTCACCTCTTCGGCATATTCAGAATAACTGTCTATCCAGCTGATGGCAGGGTAATGCCGGGCATTAGCCAAGTCCCGGTCCAAGGCCCAGAAACAGCGGATGAAGCGTTTGGTATGCTGGGTTACAGGCTCGGAAAAATCCCCTCCCGGAGGAGATACGGCTCCGATAATGGAAACCGATCCCTCTGGACCTGACAAGGTACGAACCCGGCCTGAACGCTCGTAGAATTCCGCAAGCCTTGTGGGAAGATAGGCAGGGAAACCCTCTTCTGCAGGCATTTCCTCCATACGACCCGAAAGTTCTCTGAGGGCCTCGGCCCAGCGGCTGGTAGAATCCGCCATGATCGCCACATGGTAGCCCATATCTCGGTAGAATTCTGCCAAGGTAACTCCTGTATAAATCGAGACTTCCCGGGCTGCCACAGGCATATTCGAGGTATTCGCGATGAGAATGGTTCGCTCCATAAGGGATCTACCGCTTCGCGGGTCCGTAAGATTGGGAAATTCGGTGAGTACATCGGTCATCTCGTTGCCCCGCTCTCCGCAGCCAATGTAGATGATCACATCCGCATCGCACCATTTCGCAATAGCATGTTGAGTCATGGTTTTGCCCGTACCAAAGCCCCCTGGGATAGCCGCAGTCCCTCCCTTGGACAAAGGAAAAAACACATCTATCACCCGTTCCCCGGTAACCAGCGGCTGATCTGGTGCAAGCCGTTCTGCTGTGGGCCTGGGAATCCGTACCGGCCACCAATGGGCCAAGGATAAGTTCTCTCCTTGGTCTGTCCGTCCTATCACCGCATCACAGGTATATTCCCCCAGCGGGGCCAGTTCCTTCAGCTTCCCTTCTCGGAAATAGGGAGGAACCATGATTTTACAGGTGATACTTTCGGTTTCCTTTACCGTTCCCAACACTGTACCGGGCTGAACTACAACCGACGTTCCGGCAGCGACTTTTTCCGCTAATGCAGGATCCGGGATAAAGGTCCATAAACGGGAAAGGTCTAAGGGTTCCCCCCAAGCACCGGGATCCATAAAAGCCCCAGACTGTTTAAAAAGAAATTCCAAGGGCCGCTGAATCCCATCATAGATGGTACCGATAAGTCCTGGCCCAAGTCGCACCGAAAGGGGTCTGCCTGTAGAGGATGCGGTAGCCCCGATCTGGAGCCCTGTATCATCCTCATAGACCTGGATCACCGCCTCGTTCCCTTCAATGCGGACCACTTCCCCGATGATATGCTTCTTCCCAACCTCCACCACATCAAAGAGTCCGGCTCCATTGAGCCCTGCAACTCGGATGATGGGACCGGCAATGCGTTTTACCTGGCCTTCGCTCATAGGGATACCTCTTCGGTCCGAGAGATTTCTTCGTTCATCAAGCCCACTGATCCCATAAGGGCCTCCACCAGTTCTGCCCGTTTATCTTCCAAGAGGGCTTTCCCAAGCCCTTTGATGGAAACGGTAATCCGCACTGCCGGAGCATCCGCTACTAGCTCTGGGAATGGCGTTTCCTGGATAAGCCCGGAATCCGTCGTGGTCAGTGTCCAGCTTCCCCCAGGGAGACAGGCTTTAAGCAACTGCTCTCCCTCAGTACCGGTTAAACCGCGACATTGCACCATAAACCCAGAAACCGGCTCTCCGTTTTGCTGCACTTCCGTTACACACCCTTGCAATACTCCTTGTAACAAGGAAAGCAGCCTTTCTCTGGGGAGAATGAGGAAGTAAGCATCCAGGGCAGAGGTGAGCAGCCCTTCAATTTTCTCCACCCGGATCCGACGCTTATCCAAGACAAGCCGAGCCTGGATCTCCTGCTGTATCCTTTCAAATTTCTGGGCATATTTTTGCCTCATCCCGGCGATGGCAGCATTGGTTTTTTGTTCCCATGCCTCAGCCCCTGCTTTCACGGCCTCATCTGCCGCCTTGAGTATGCGATATGCCTTTTTCCGAGCATCCTCTAATATTTCCTGGTCTAACCGTTCAGTGGATTGCAATTCTTCCATACACATCCTGCTTTACTTTGTTATACATGGATTCCGATAGCCTCCCGGATAGATTCCACCAGGGTCTTACGGCCAGGAATTTTGCCCAGCATACCGGGAACCTCTACCACCAAGGGATACTGATCCGACAATTGCCATTGGATGAGCATATCCCCTAGCCAATCCGCCACCTCTTCAGTGATAATCAGGATATGGCAATGCTCAATTTTTTCCCTTTGTGCTAAGATATTGCCGGAGCTTTCATCCCCTCCGTGGATAATACCCAAAAACGCAGCTTTCGCCCCATCCGCATTGGCCACCGCTTTGCCGCGAATACCGATGAAACGGAAAGCGGTTACCAATTCCGGATCACCGATGAAAAAAAAGTCCACCCTCAGTTAAGAACAAGAATGAGCAATGCCACCAGGAAGCCCCAGAGACATATCCCTTCAGCGAGACCCGCATAGGGCAGAGCCTTTCCTGAAAGCTCAGGGTTTTCGCTCATAGCCCCCATAGCAGCGGCCCCAATTTGACCCACCGCAATGCCCCCGGCAATACAGGAGAGACCCACTGCCAAAGCCGCGGCAATATACTTCCAGTTCACCGACCCGGAATCGGCACTTGCTTCAACGGACACCGGAGTCCCTGCACCGCGTACGTCCTGCGCCAAGACCAGAACCGGTGAAGTGGATAAAAGCACAAGCCCAAGAATGAGCAGAGCCCGTTTCATAACTTAACCTCCCTACGAAACCGGAAAGGAGAAAATTCCACCCCAGTTTCGGTAAAAAATTTGCTGAAAAACTCATAATATTGAAGACGCACCACCTGAATGGCCACGATCATTCCTTCAAGGAGTATGATCACCATGTTCCCCACCAGCATAATGATGAAGGCAAAGAGCGAGCCCCCGGCGATCTGGGATACCATGCCTGAAAGGGTAAAGACAATAAACGAGAGCACCCCGTGGGAAAGGGCAAAGGCCCCCACCCGAAGAAAACTTACGGTATTAGAAATATAGGTGGATACGGTCTCCAGGATTTCCACAAATCCTTCCATAATAAAAACCAGCAAGCCTTCGGAGAGCAAGGGCCGCTCTTTGGCAATAAGGCGCCAGATCACCGGTCCAAAGAAAATGCAGAACCCAGGTATCATAAGCGCGAGAACATCAAACCATGCAACATACCCTCCCAAAAGACACCGGACTGCGATGAAAAGCGCATACCAAAAGAGCAGCACTCCCGTTACTCCTGTTTTTGAAAAAAACGCCTTTTCGTATTTTTTGAGGGTGATCTGATTGATGATATTGACCCATAGGCCAATGGAAATGAAGACGATCCCTACCGCCAGGGTGAAGCCAAAGAAATAAAAGAGCTTCTCGATATTATCCGCTTCAGGCATCAGGTGCAGAATGCGCTCCGGCGGCTCCCCGGTTTGCCCGGTAAGGCCCATGAAAAACCCGAGGACCTTCTGGGTAGGAGCGACAAGGACTTCCTCGTGGGCAAAGAAGGAGCCGCTCAAGAACCCCATGAGCATAGACGCTATACCCACCGCGATAAGGGGCGTCGAATAGTGCCTGAAAGCAGCCAGGGCTTGGATGCACCGTTTCCCTGTGAGTATCCCCAGCAGCAAGAGCACAAAACCCTGCCCCACATCCCCGAACATGATCCCAAACAGCAGGGTAAAGAACACTGCTACAAAGGGAGTCGGATCAATGGTTCCGTAGAGCGGGGCTCCATAGGAAAAGACCACTCCTTCAAAGCTCTGCACAAAGGCGCCATGCTTGAGGGAGACTGGTACCTTTTCCTTTCCTTCCTTAACCGTTGCTATTTCATCCGGGTTAAAGGCCCGTACTGCTACGCGGCCGTCGGTGCATTGCTCCAATTCTGCCACCAGATGTCCCAGGGTATCTGCCGGTACCCAGCCGGTTAACATGTATACGTTCTTGGAAACTACCAGTTTACGCTTGAGTTGAGCGGCTATGGCAGCCAAGCCATAGGAGCCGGCTAAGGCTTGGAGTTTTGGCCCATAATCATTCCTGAGGCGCCTTTTACGCGCTTCTAGGTTTTGCCGTTCCTGGACTACCTCCTCAAACCGCCTCTCAAGATTGATAAGCAGGTCCGGCGGAATCTGGTGATACCCCTCAGGCAGGGTGATAGGAATAAAGGAATGCTTCTTCAGTTCCGAATCCAAGGCGAAACGACCCTTCCGGGAAGCTGCTGCTACTACCCGATCCTCTCCTAGAGAAACAAGTACGGCCCGGTTCGCGAGGCTTTCCTGTAACCCGGCCTGTTCCTTGGGATCCAGCCGTCCAATCCGCAGGGTCAGATAAGAAGACTGATCCAAAGCACTAAAAGGGGCATTAAAATCGCTAAAGGTCCGAGCTTCCTTGAGCGTGATCTCAATCT
The DNA here is from genome assembly GCA_031282065.1 of Treponema sp. GTDB lineage: Bacteria > Spirochaetota > Spirochaetia > Treponematales > Breznakiellaceae > JAIRLU01. Next base: position 7,253 of record JAITEL010000074.1, on the reverse strand, counting down.
GCCCCTGTTCCTGGCTCAGCCTTTGTTCTTGGCCACGAACCGCGGTTAAGGTAGTACGGATCTCTTCAAGCAAGGCGTCCTCGCAAGGCCCCGGAAAACAGCTCGTCTCCTCTGGTTCTGGGGGCAGTTCAATCCCAAGATACGCTGCAGCAGTCTGGAGCTTTTCAAGCTGCCCTTGGATACCCTGATAGAGGGCTTCATCTCGGGCACGAGCAGCGTCCTGTTGTTTCGCCTGGGCTTCATCCAGGGGAAGTTCATCCTCATGGTTTGAGGAAAACTGCATCACCCCCTTTCGCCCCAAAAAGCTAATCAACGCATTCACATCCCGTTCCAGTACGGTCAATTCGATTTGTTTCATTTTTCGGGGACGTATCACGATGGTATCTCCAGCAGGGTAAATACATCCTGGATTGCCATACCCATACCCAGGCCTTCGGCAATACTGGTCAAGAGGTTCTCTTCAAACTGCTTCAGCTTGATAAAACAGAAAAACGAATCTAGGGAAAAAGGCCGGCGCCGAAAGGAGGAATGGACTAAGCGGTACAGGTATTCTGATGCGGCATTCTGCAGATACCGGGGATCGGCTCTCCACTGCTCATGGGGTTTTTCAGGATTAAGCAAGGATGCGTATTTCCAACTCAGCCAGTCAGCCCGGACATCCAGGGGCAGGGAAAGCAATGCCTCTGCAGGGGCAAGGAATGCTTTGGATTCCGGGGCAATGAGTTTTTCCCGGATCTCTTCAGGGGACATACCATAATAGGTTCTCAAGCGCAGGGCCCACACAGCGTTTTTCAAGGCTATTTCTTCACTGAGGATATGTTCACTCGCCCGACGCTCCCCTTTCGGCAGGGCCCGGAGATCCTTCCAAAGGGCAGTGTAATACAGGGTATCTATCTTGGTTTGCAGGGCCACGGCGCTCAGGGACTGGGACTTCCCTAAGGTAAAGGGGAGCAGATGCAGATCCTTCAAAAAAGCCTCGAATTCCGTGCCTTTCACCATAGCCCCTACATCAGGATAGGCTTCAAAGGCAACCCGTCGAAACCGCCCTATATCGGTGAATCCCGGGCTTTTTGCTTCGCCCGTAACCAGGGCATTGAAAACCCCTTTCATATCCCCATATTCATAACTGCGAATGAGCCAAACCAAGAGATTCGGGGGCTTTACAAAGGCACCCAAGATGGTCTTGATCTGCCCTACTGAACGCTGAAGGATACGCGCTTCAAGATCAACGAGGAGTTCCTGTTCAGGGAGATCCTGCTTGGTTTCGGGAAAAAGCAAACGGTCCAGGTCGGAAAGCCGCCTTATCCCTCTAAGGGGGGTAATCCTCTTTCCCACAAAGGATTTCCCGATGATCCCGCAGGTCTTGGCATAGCTGTAAGCCCGCTCCCCTGCTCTCAGCATCTACCGTTCCTTCCCCTGGGGAGGGTCTAAAGAAAGCAAGGCAGCCACCAGCGAGAAAAACCGCTCCCTATAGACCGGCAATGCGTTAAGGCTCTCCTGATACTCCTCCCGTTCCTGCTGATACGCTGTTTCCAAGGCGGCACGTTTTTTGGTGTATTCCTCATCAATGGCTGCAAGTTCCCGTTTATACCGCTCATCGTAGGCCATACGGTTTTGTTGTTCTCCTGCTGCAAGACGCCGGTCTGCCTCTGCCTGAGCATCTTCTACCAAGGCTGCGGCTTCGTTTTCCACCTGCAATAAGTGGTACAATACCGGTTCATTCATACAAACCTTCCTTATCTCCAGTAGCTTCTCCGGTCTTTCGGCAATGCAGGTGCCGGCCTTTAGTCCAAGGCAAGGAGGATATCCTCATACTTTTTAATAAGCCCTGAAACACCTTGAGCATCCTTCTGAACCACCAGGTCCCGAAAAAACGTCTCATTATCCAATAGCTGGGTCAAGCGTTTCAAAAGCCGCAGATGTCGTTCCGAATCCTTGTGTGGGGTGAGTATCATAAATACCAGATATACCGGTTCTCCGTCAAGGGCGTCGTAGTCTATTCCCCGCTTTGAAATACCCAGTACCCCATAAATACGCTCTACCATATTGGTCTGACCATGGGGAACTGCAATACCTTTCCGTATCCCGGTGGACATCTTCAATTCCCGATTCTTTAGGGCTGCAAGCAGTTCCTCCCGCTCATCGGATCCCTGGGCTTGGCAGAAATAATCCACCAGTTCCTCGAAGACCTCATCTTTGTCTTCTGCTTCTAGGCCAACTTTGATTAATTCAGGAGGAAATACATCATACAAAAACATAGCACCCTCTCTTTAATACGGCTATTCGGCGATTCCCGTATCAGGAAGGACCTCACCGGACGCTTCGCTAAGGGGTGCTTCCTCCACGGGGCTTTCAAGGCTTGATGCTTCCCCGGCGGGCGTTTCCTCGACAGGAGGGGCCTCCTCCTGGTCCTGCCACCAAGTGCTGTCTCCCTCGTTTGACAGTTGCCGGGCCGCAGATTCTACCCCGGCTCCGCTGGGAGTCCGGTTAATCAGGGCAAGACTAAAGCTCAACACTAAAAAGAGGCCCCCCAGAATCGACGTAGCCCGGGTTAACACGTTCCCGGAACGAGAGCCGAATGCCGAGGAGCTTCCTCCGGCAAAAATACCCCCCAGACTATCCCCTTCTTCACTTTGTACCAAGACAATGAAGACCAAGAGGATTGCCACGATAACAAAGAAAACCAGTAGTACCACCCCGAGTATTGTCATATATAAAACTCCATACGATTGGTTCTTATGAACCTACCTTCAAGCATGTAAGATGTGATAAACCCCTTTCAGGTTTATTGGGGTTTAATATACCATATAAAGGACAAGCCGTTCAAGAGACCGGATCCAGGCGTTCCAACTGGCCGCTTTGCGGTGCATCGGGAGACCCTATGCACTCCTATGCTCACGCCAATCAAGCCCTCCTGCTCCCCAGGACCGGGGGATGTTCTATGCGTTTATCTTGTCTCTACAAAAGGGGCTCTCTTGTATTGACCCGGTAATCCTCTTTATACTTTAGCTTATGACCACAGACTGTCATCCTTTTGCTACGTTTGGTTTATCTGACGCGATACTCAATGCCTTAACCCAAAAAGGTTTTACCGCGCCCAGTTCTATTCAAACGATTGCCCTGCCCCGGTTGCTTGCAGATACGGGGCATCTCATTGTAAAGGCCCGGACCGGTACCGGTAAGACCGCTGCCTTTGGAATACCCCTCGTGGAGCGCCTTACCCAAGGAGGGCACGCGCCCCGGGCCCTCATACTCACCCCTACCAGGGAATTGGCCCTCCAAATTGCTAAAGAAATCGCCTCCCTCACCACTGGGCCTTTTCCCCGAATCACCGCGGTTTACGGCGGCTCTTCTATCAGAAACCAAATCCTGGATCTCAAGCGGGGTACTGAAATTGTGGTAGGAACCCCAGGGCGCATCATGGACCTCATGGAACGGAAGGTCCTGGACCTGACGGCAGTGGATTTTTGCATCCTCGACGAAGCGGATGAAATGCTGGATATGGGCTTCTTTGAAGATGTGGAGACCATCCTCAAGGCGGTTAAAAGCGAGCGCCGGGTGGCTCTTTTTTCCGCTACCATGCCCGAAGGGATCCTCAGGATAGTTCGGGACTATATTGGAGAGGTGGAAATCCTGGAGGACAGCGCCCCGGAAGATGAAAAGCCGGCGGTGGATCAGTATTACCTGGTGGTCAAGAAGGAAGACCGGCTGGAAGTGCTGCGCCGGATCATTGACGGGGCGGATGATTTCTACGGCCTCATTTTCTGTGCGACTAAGGTGGGAACCGATGAACTTGCCCGCCGCCTGGTGGAAGGCGCGTATGCTGCCGAGGCCATCCACGGAGATCTCTCCCAGGAGGCCCGGGAACGGACCCTCCGGCGCTTCCGCTCCCGAATCACCACCATCTTGGTAGCCACTGATGTGGCTGCCCGGGGTTTGGACATTGAACGGCTTACCCATGTGATAAACTGGGATCTCCCCAATGATCGGGAGACCTATGTACACCGTATCGGCAGGACCGGACGGGCCGGGAGGCGGGGTAAGGCCATCAGCTTTGCCCTGCCGGCAGAACGGGGCCGGATAAGCCACTTGTCCCGTAACATGGAACGGACCTTGGGGACTAAGATCGAATGGATGAAGGTACCCAAGATAAAATCGGTTATGAAGGCCATTAAACGGCGGATTCTTTTGTCGGTTAGTGCTGCCCTTCCCACAGACTGGACTCCCCTTTCGGGAAGTGAGGAAGCAGAGCTGTCCCTTATGGCGGATCCAGAGGGGGCCGGGGAGGTCTTTTCCTCGGTTCAGCCCCTGTATGCCCAGGTAAGCCGGGAACTCATAGAAAAACTCGGCAGCGAGGGGGCAGTACAGGCTCTCATCGCCCGTACCTTTGGGGATCTGCTGGATCCTTCCCGGTACGGCTCTATTACGGAATTTCAAGAAACGCCGTCCCGGGAGGAAGGCCGGGGGCGGCTGGGGATGCGGCGCTTTTCCTCACGCCGGGATTTTGAGGGAACAGACCCGCGCGTAGACCACCGCAAGGATCGCCATACCGCACGAGGCGGAGCTTCCAGAGGGGACTTTGTTCCGGGTAGCGGGTTTACCCGGGTCTATGTGGGACTAGGACGCCGCCACGGCGCTTCTGCCGGGGATGTGGCAAAACTCCTCATGCAGGCCGCAGGCGTCCCCGGACGTTTGGTGGATGCCATTGAGATGAAAGACTACTGTTCCTTTGCCACGCTCCCGGAAGAGGCGGCCTTGCGGGCCTGTACGTTTTCCCGGAAGGCTCAGGATAATCCCGCCATCAAGCCTGCATCTGCTCCCCGATAAGGGTAAGAAAGGCCCACGAAACCGCGGGCCTTCTCCTGTACCGAAGCAGGAAGCTCCGACCAGGGGGGGATTAGCGACCATTCCCCTTGGAAGGATGCCCCAGAGCGGATTCATTTTAACCAGGGCATCCGGGCCATCGCAGATTGGGCTGCTCCGGAGTTTCGGTTTAGCTTAGTCATCTTTTTCATCATACTGCGTATCTTTTCAAATTGCTTGAGGAGCCGGGCTACTTCCGCCACAGAGGTGCCGGATCCACGGGCTATGCGGGAACGCCGGGAAGGGCCTATGATGAGATGGTTCAAGCGTTCTTTCCGGGTCATAGAGCTTAATATGGCCTCCTGGGTTTTGAAATTCTCGCTGCTCATATCTTCTTCGCTTACTTTTCCTGCCATCCCAGGGATCATATCCAGCATAGTGTGCAGGGAACCCATCTTCTTCATGGACCGCAGCTGCTTAAGCCAGTCCTCTAGGGTAATGGTCTCCTTTTCCATCTTTTTTTGCAGGACTGCCGCTTCTTTCTGATCGATCACGGCCTGGGCTTTTTCCACCAGGCTCACCACATCCCCCATGCCCAGGATCCTGCCGGCAATACGATCCGGGTGGAAGGGTTCCAAGTCTTCGACCCTTTCTCCGGTCCCAACGAACTTGAGGGGTTTCCCGGTGATGGTCTTCAGGGACAGGGCCGCGCCCCCTCGGGTGTCCGAATCGAATTTGGTTAAGACCACCCCGGTAAGGCCCATCTTTTCATCAAAGACCTTGGCTATGTCCACGGCAGACTGACCGGTCATGGAATCCGCCACCAGGAGCAGTTCATCCGGTACGGCAGCCTGCTTAAGCCGGGAAAGTTCGGCCATCATAGGTTCATCTATCTGAAGCCGGCCAGTGGTATCAATGATCAAGGTATCGATCAGGTTCCGCCGCGCCCACTGCGCCGCTTCTTTATAGACCTTGACGCTGTCAGTGGCACCTGCTTCTTTATAGACCGGGACCTCCACTTGCTTTCCCAGGATCGCAAGCTGGTCTATAGCAGCGGGCCTCACCAGGTCGCAGGCTACCAGTAAGGGATGCCTCCCTTCCTTTTTGAGGCGCAGGGCCAGTTTAGCAGCGCTGGTGGTCTTTCCTGAGCCTTGCAGCCCCAGCATGAGGATGCAGGAGAGGGTATCCGGCCCCTTCAAGTGCAGGTCCTGTTTGGTATCCCCCAAGAAGGACACCAGCTTATCATGGACTATCTTAACAAACTGCTGTCCTGGATTGATGGAACGGAGGACCTTTTCTCCCTTGGCCTCCTCCATAGTGGCATTGACAAAGCGGCGGACTACCCGGAGGTTTACATCCGCTTCCAACAGGGCCATCTTGATGGTTTCTACCGCATCATTGATATTTTTTTCCGTAATCGCGCCCTTGCCGGAAATCGTCCTGAGCGCATCGGATATTTTCTGGGTGAGCTTATCTAACATAGCTGTATTGTACCGGTACCCCGGCTATGCTACAAGCCCGCTGGCCGGAAAAGACGGAACCGGCCACAGCATCCGGGATGTCTACAGAAGGCTTCTGGAGCCGGCCTTTCCGCTGCGGCGATGGCGGGCTGAAAGGGGAAAAGCAGGTACAGGTGCAGATCACCTTCGGTAGAAGAGAGTATTGATAGGGATGTATACCAGGCATAGACGGTGAGCGCGGACAATTGCAGTGAAGGCGGTGGAGAAACAGCAGCCTCAGCGGAGGGCCGAAGATTTGGAGAAGCATGAGGAGCCTGCTGAATTGGGGGCGAAGGTACAAGAGGCGATGGAGCGGCGGGTGAAAACGACGGAGGGGAAGAAACGGAAAGAGACGGTGGAACCGGTATTCGGGAGACTAAACCAGGAGCAGCGGGTTCCGGCAGTTTCTGCTGAGGGGGCTTGAGAAGGTAAATCAGAAATGGGAGACGGGGTCTCTTGGGTATAAGCTGAAGCGCTTATACCGGCTTTCGCAGGGATACGAGGGGCAAAGCGGATGGAACGGGCCGCTTATTTATGGAGGACAACCCGGTCTCCCAAACGTAAAAATCAGAAAGAGGCCGGAAGTTTCCCGGTTTTGCTATGAAGCGCAAGAGGCTCCTAGCCTAGATCGACTCAATGACTCTAGCCAGATCGATCCCATCACTCTAGCTAGATCGAACCCATCGATCCAGCCTAGATCGATCCCATCACTCTAGCCAGATCGAACCCATCGATCCAGCCTAGATCGATCCCATCACTCTAGCTAGATCGAACCCATCGATCCAGCCTAGATCGATCCCATCGCTCTAGCCAGATCGAACCCATCGATCCAGCCTAGGGCGTGTTCACACGACGTAAAGTGATAACTGTGAGCGCCACATAAATAACCGCAGTGAACATGATGTCAAGTTTGTCATAACGGGTACAAACCCGGCGGTATCCCTTTATACG
>JAITEL010000062.1 GCA_031282065.1 Treponema sp. | reverse complement strand
CGTTTTTCTGGGCGCTCCGGTATGAAATGAGCCGGTATTTGCACAAAGATTGGACTGACTTTTTACTCGCCATTGCTGGCGAGGCCCCCGATGATTCTTGAATTTGGAATTGCTGTGCTCTGTACACGGCCACTTGATCGTTTCTCCTTGAATTTGTTATACTGAAACTACGCCAGGGTGGCTCAGTTGGCAGAGCGGCGCACTCGTAATGCGCAGGTCCCGGGTTCGATTCCCGGCCTTGGCTTACGGTCTTTGTAAGAGCCCTTCCACTGGAGGGGTATTAAAGAAAACCCTAAAAAACCCGCAGCCGCGCTTTGCCGCCTGCGGGTTTTGGTTAAAAGGGAGTGTGTATGTATCAAGAAGTACGGGAAAGCGCCATCAAAGCGCTGGTTTCAAACATGACCCTGGAAGAAAAAGTCTCCCAGCTCAGTTACACAAGTCCTGCCATTGAACGGTTGGGAATCCCCGCCTACAACTGGTGGAACGAATGCCTCCACGGTGTTGCCCGGTCAGGAAGCGCTACGGTGTTTCCCCAGGCCATTGCCCTGGCCGCGACGTTTGATGAAGGTTTTGTCCGAAAGGTGGCCGGGGCCATCTCCGATGAAGCACGGGCCAAATACAACGAAGCCCTTCAGCAGGGCAACCGGGGGCAATACTGGGGCCTCACCTTCTGGACCCCTAACATCAACATCTTCCGGGACCCCCGCTGGGGCCGGGGCCAGGAAACCTACGGCGAAGACCCCTGCCTCACCGGCCGCATCGGACTGGCCTTCATGAAGGGCCTCCAGGGGGATGATCCAAAGACCCTCAAGACCGCAGCCTGTGCCAAACACTTCGCAGTCCATTCCGGCCCGGAAAACCAGCGCCATACCTTTGATGCCCAGGTTTCCAAGAAAGACCTCTTCGAGACCTACCTGCCCGCGTTCAAAGTCCTGGTGGAAAACGGCGTGGAAGCGGTGATGGGCGCCTATAACCGTACCCTGGGGGAACCCTGCTGCGGCAGTACCTACTTATTGCAGGACATACTCCGGGGCCGGTGGGGCTTCAAAGGCCATGTGGTTTCCGATTGCTGGGCCATCCGGGATTTCCACGAACACCACCGGCTTACCGCTTCCCCGGAAGAATCCGCAGCCAAAGCCTTGAACGCAGGGTGCGACCTTAACTGCGGCTGTACCTATCCCTATCTCACCGTGGCCTGTAAGCAGGGCCTGGTGAGCGAAGCTGCCATTGATGCTGCATTGACCAGGCTCCTTCGGACCCGCTTCAAGCTGGGTATGTTTGATCCCCCTGAACAAGACCCCTACCGCAACCTGGGCCGGCAAACCATTCGCTGCGAGAAGCACCGGGCCTTGGCCTTGGAGGCTGCGTACAAGTCCATAGTCCTCTTGAAAAATGATAAGCAGCTCCTGCCCCTGGATGACCGCTTCAAGAAGATACTCCTCCTGGGGCCGGGTGCGGCGAATCCCCATACCCTTTTGGGCAACTATTACGGCTTAAGCCCCCGGCTGGTTACCATCCTGGAAGGTCTTGCGGAGAAGGTCCAAGGCCGATACGGGATCAACCTGGAATACCGCCAGGGCTGTCTCCAGTACGAGGCTAATCACCCCTCAAACCTCATGTTTGGCGAAGCCGGCGACAAGGACGTGATCATTGCGGTCTTCGGCCTTGACGGCGCTATGGAAGGGGAAGAAGGAGATGCCATTGCCTCGGATTCCAATGGAGACCGGGATGCCATAGAGCTTCCCCCCTGGCAGCTTGCCTACCTTCGCAAGATCCGCTCGGAAGGTAAACCCCTGGTCCTGGTGCTTACCGGGGGCAGCCCCATTGCGGTTCCTGAAGACATTGCCGACGCCATCCTCTTTGCCTGGTACCCTGGGGAACAAGGGGGGACTGCGGTGGCGGATATCCTCTTCGGTGATAGGTCCCCTTCGGGCAAGCTCCCCGTTACCTTCCCCGCATCCACTGCCCAGCTTCCCCCCTACGATGATTATGCCATGCAGGGCAGGACCTACCGGTATATGCGGGAGCCTCCCTTGTATCCCTTTGGCTTTGGCCTTTCCTACACCAGCTTCCGCTTTGATTCTGCGGGCGGCGGGCTGCTCTCCGCCAAGGAACTGCGCGCCGGTGATTCAGTCAAGGTAACGGTCCAGGTACGCAATACCGGGGAACGGGACGGGGAAGTGGTGGTGCAGGTCTATGTGGCCAAGGATCCTCCGGGGCCAGAGGATCCCCTTGCCTCATTACGGGAGTTTGATCGCCTGTTTATCCATGCCGGGGAGATCCTGCTTATTCATTTTGAGCTTCCTTCCTCGGCCTTTGAAACGGTCGATGCCGAAGGCCGCAGCGTCCTGCTTCCTGGTTCCTATAAGGTTATCGTGGGGGATGCGGCGCCGGTCCCCGGAGCGGTGGAAAAGGGGGCTTCTTCGCCGGTGAGCGCCCGCATTACGGTGTGCTAACAATCCCTTGATCTCCTGACAAGAACTCCCGGTTGCCTCAAAACAAAAACGGCCCAGGAGGCTACATGAGCGGCGCAAAGAGCCGCAGTACATCCGGGAGGAGCCGCTGGAAGGCGTTTCGGGCGCAGTCTTCCCAGGTGATCCGGTGGCAGTTAGGAAGGGTTTCAAGGAAATCCCGTTTTATGGCGGCCACCGCGGGGTTGTCATAGATACAAACCCCACATTCAAAGTGCAGGTAGAGACTGCGGAAGTCCAGGTTCGTGGTGCCTACCGTAGCCACCTGGTCATCAGAGACAAAGGTCTTGGAGTGGTTGAAGCCGCTGGCATATTCATAGACCTGGACACCTGCGGCAAGGAGCTGCCGGTAATAGGAACGGGAGGTGATGGCCAGGATCTTCTTATCCCAGCGGTGGGGGGTGATGATCCGCACGTCCACTCCGCTCTTGGCTGCTAAGGTCAGGGCAGAAAGCAGATTATCATCGACCACCAGGTAGGGGGTGTTGATATAGACGTAGGTTTTTGCGTTGTTGATGATATGCAGGTATACATGCTCTCCTACATTTTCATCGTCCAAGGGGCTGTCTGCATAGGGCTGTACATAGCCCTCCCCAGGAAGCGGACAGGCCGCTTCCTTCCAGGGGTACAATGCCTGGTGGTCCTCTTTCGTATCCTGTTCCAGGTTCCACATGTGCAGGAAAATCAAGGTAAAGGCCCAGGCTGCCTCCCCTGAAACCATGATCGCCGCGTCCTTCCAATGGCCGAAGCGATCTATGGCATTGATATACTCATCCGCCAGGTTAATACCGCCGGTAAAGGCGACTTTCCCGTCAATCACCAGGATCTTCCGGTGATCCCGGTTGTTCTGGAGGGAAGAGAGTATAGGCTTGAAGGGGTTGAAGACCATACACTTGATCTTATTCCGTTCCAAGTGCTCTTTGAAATTTGGCGCCAAGGACATGAAACAGCCTAAGTCATCATAGATGAGCCGTACATCCAAGCCTGCTTTGGCTTTTCTTTCCAGGGCCGCGATGATGGGGTTGAGCATGACCCCGTGGCGCAGGATAAAGAATTCCATGAAGATATACTGTTCCGCCTTTTCCAGGGCTTCCAGTACCGCCTGGAAAAACCCTTCCCCGCAGTCAAAATACTGCGTCTGGGTATGGGTATAGACCGGATAGCCCGCGTAGTTTTGCAGGTACCGGGCCAGGGACAGGTAGTCCCTGTGACCGCGGGACAGTTCCTCCAGGGCAGTTCCCGGCAGGGTAAAGAGGGGACGGCATTTCACAGCCCCGGTTTTCGTGAGCCTTCGCAGTTTACGGGAATGGGACTGGGAATGAAACACAATATACAGACAGCCCCCGAAAATGGGAAAAAGCAGAATCAGGAATATCCAGGTTAATTTATAGGCAGACTTTTCTCTTTTGTTGAGAATATAGAGGCACACGAAGATACTTACGGCATTGAGGAAGATGCTCCCGTATCGAAAAAACAGCCTCCCCCCGGCAATGGCCCCTAATATAAAGCCGGTCTGGATAAACAGCATGGTTATGACGTAGACCCGCCGCCTAAAAAGGATCCTCACCCATTCTTTTTTCATGGTGTATACGATACCTGCAAGCCCAGGGAGGCTAGGCCCCCATAAAACCAGCCCTTACGCTGGCCAGATCCCTGCTCCCGGGCGAAGAAGGCTAACCGCATCACCGCTTATATCCAGGATGGTCGAGAAGATCCGCATCTGCTCCTCTCCGCTATCCAAGATGAGATCCAAGCCCTCAATGGTATCCAATTCCCAGGCTTCTTGAAAGAGCTCTTCTTCTGGAATCGGGGGAAGCCCTGGGGTGTCCGTATCTACGGGAAGCGCCGCCTCTTGGAAGCCGGGGATCATGCTGCGTTTTGCGGTTATCGAATACAGGGGCAATCCCAAGGTCCGGGTGATCCCTAAGGCTACCGGATGGTTCGGGATACGAACCCCCAATTCCTTCCGCCGCAGTCCCAGGGTCTTTTCAGTGCCTCGCAGGGTTTTAAGGATAAAGACATAAGGGCCCGGGGTGAGCCTATTGATGAGCCTGAACCGGGTAGTATCCATCTGGCACCATTCCCCGAATTGGGCAATCCCAGAACACAAGAGGGTAAAATGCCGCTCTTCCCGCTCCCCCGAGAGGGTGCGGAGCTTTTTAATACCTTCGCTGGATTTAAAAGAGCAGGTGATGCTCCAACTGGTATCCGTAGGCAGGGCCACAAGCCCTCCCTCCAGGAGGACCTGGGCGGCTCGGGAGAGGAGCCTATCATCCATATTACTAGGAACGATGTATTCAAGCATAGGATCCTAAGCCCTTGTTAAAACCATAGCTAAACTGCATGGTATTCAGTGTATCATAAAGGGTGTTTTTTTTCTATAATTGCGGATGCGATAAAATAGTATACAGGGTTGTATGCAAGATTGTATGTAAGATCATACAAAATGGCCGTTTCCTGAAGGTTGCACCGATGAGTATTCTGCTTATTTCTTTATCATATCAACAATAAGCATATTATTGTGGAGAACCGCCTTTCGTGGCATGTAATTTGCTTATAATACTAAAACGATGCTATGGGAGGATACCATGCAAACATTACGGGATAAAAAGAACACCTCTTCTTCAGGAGATGAGGGTTTACAGGCTTATTTTAAGCAAATTAAAGCGATTCCCTTGCTCACTTTTGAAGAAGAGCTGGCCCTGTCTAAACGTATACAAGCCGGAGATACCGCGGCTCGTCAGAAATTGGTGGAAGCTAATCTAAGGCTCGTGATTAAAGTTGTTAAGACCTATTTTACCCTGGATGTTCCCTTCATGGATATGGTTCAGGAGGGCAATATGGGTCTCATCCATGCGGCTGAGAAATATAGCCATAAAAAAAATGTCCGCTTTTCCACCTATGCGAACTGGTGGATTCGCCAGTTTATAAACCGCTTCCTCTCCGATAAGCGGCGGATTATCCGTTTGCCCCATCGGAAAGAAGCAAGTCTGCGAAAGATCCGAAAAGCCTATAACCTCTTAAGCCAGTCCCTCATGCAGCAGCCCTCTACCAAAGCCATAGCTGCGGAGATCGGCATGTCTGTGGAAGATGTGGAATATATCATCTCCATTACCAGTGACTTTGTATCTCTGGATACCGAAGGGGATGAGGATTCCCCGGTAATGCTGGATATATGTGAAGACTACACCTACAACCCTGAACAGGAGTTTTTCCAGAACGCAGTGCCGAAGGATACCATCAAGAGCTTGCTCAATCACCTCAAGGACCATGAGAAGCGGGTCCTCATATACCGCTATCAGCTTAAAGGGAACCAAAAATACAGTCTCAGGCATATAGGTGATAAGATGGGCATTTCCGCGGAAACGGTCCGGCAGATTGAAAAGAAGGCCCTTACCGCAATCCGCGTCCATGCCGAGGAATTTCGGGATGGCCTCTATGGAGCGGCTATGTAACACACAGACACCAGCGAGTACAGGAGCTGCGGTCTGCCGTAGCCTTGAGGGGAGTCCCGCTATCGTGCATCATAGTTCTTCTTGAGCCATTGCTGGTATTTCTCTCTTTGAATCTGCGCAATCCATTGCGGATGCGCCAGGTACCAGTCCACGGTTTTTGCAAGCCCGGTTTCAAAATCCACACTTTGTTTCCAAGGCAGTTCCCCTTTGAGTTTTGAACAGTCAATCGCATAACGGCGGTCATGTCCGGGCCGGTCTTTGACAAAGGTGATGGTGGCTTCTATGGCTGCTGCGTCTATACCGGTCTTGCCGGACACGAGGGCTATGAGGCTATGCAGGAGGCTGATGTTATCCCACTCGTTTTCTCCGCCTATGTTGTATTTCTCGCCCGTACGACCGCCGGTGATAATGGCCCACAAGGCGCTGGCATGATCCTCCACATAGAGCCAGTCCCGGATGTTTTTCCCGTCCCCGTATACCGGCAGGGCCTTACCGGAAAGCATACGGAGGATCATCAGGGGGATCAGTTTTTCAGGGAACTGATAGGGGCCGTAGTTGTTTGAGCAGTTCGAGAGGGTAACCGGCAATCCATAGGTGTGGTGATAGGCCATGACCAGATGATCGCTTGAAGCCTTGCTGGCAGAATAGGGTGAACGGGGGTCATAGGGGCTTTTTTCGGTAAAATACCCTGTCTCCCCTAAAGAACCGTAGACTTCATCGGTGCTGATATGGTGAAAGAGCACCCCCTCCTGCTTGCTTCCCCAGTACTGGCGGGCCGCCTCAAGGAGGCGAAAGGTTCCCAGGACATTGGTCCTGATAAAGGCTTCCGGCCCGGCAATGGAGCGGTCCACATGGCTTTCTGCAGCAAAATGCACCACCGTATCGATCTCATAACAGGTGAAGATAGAGAGAAGCTGCTCGAAGTTACCGATATCCCCGAGTTCAAAGAAGTAGCGCCGCCCCGCGTGCCGGGCTGCTATATCTTCAAGGCTCATAAGGTTGCCCGCATAGGTGAGGGCATCCAGATTGATAATCCTCCCGGAAAAGGCATGCCCCGGGCTTAAAAGCAGACGGATAAAATTAACCCCGATAAATCCCGCACCGCCGCTTACCAGCAGATTCTTACACGATCGCATAGAGACTCCTTGCTATTCATTGAACTCTTTTAGGTATAGGAACGCGCATTCGACAGGAACAAACCGCGCCGGTAATCCCGCTTATCGCGTATAGGGGTGCAGGATGCCGTCAAACGCACGCGCTCGTAATCTCATACTAGAGCACTCCCGGGAATCCCGCAAGAGCTCTGCTCCAGGCCGGTAGAAAACCGCTTGATCTCCTGGAAAAAACGTTTGATCTCCCGTCATAGGGGCTTATGACGACCCGTCATACGACTTTATGACGAGTGGGAAACAGTATGCTTTACGAGTGGGAAACAGTACGCTTTACGAGTGGGAAACAGTACGCTTTACGAGTGGGAAAACGGGCGCTTTACGAGTGGGAAACCGGCCGCTTTACAAGTGGGAAACCGGCCGCTTTACAAGTGGGAAACCGGGCGCTTTACGAGTGGGAAACCGGCCGCTTTACAAGTGGGAAACCGGCCGCTTTACGAGTGGGAAACCGGCCGCTTTACAAGTGGGAAACCGGCCGCTTTACGAGTGGGAAAACAGGCGCTTTACGGGTGGGAAACCGGCCGCTTTACGGGTGGGAAAACGGGCGCTTTACGGGTGGGAAAACGGGTGCTTTACAATTGGGAAAACGGCCGCTTTACAAGTAGGAAAACGGCTGCTTTACAAGTGGGAAAACGGCCGCTTTACGGGTGGGAAAACAGGCGCTTTACGAGTGGGAAAACGGCCGCTTTACAAGTGGGAAAACGGCCGCTTTACAAGTAGGAAACCGGGTGCTTTACAAGTGGGAAAACGGCCGCTTTACAAGTGGGAAAACGGCCGCTTTACAAGTGGGAAACCGGCCGCTTTACGGGTGGGAAAACGGGTGCTTTACAAGTGGGAAAACGGGTGCTTTACAAGTGGGAAAACGGCCGCTTTACGGGTGGGAAAACGGGTGCTTTACGGAGCGTAAAACGGGCGCTTTACGGGTGGGAAAACGGCCGCTTTACAAGTCGTAAACCGGGCGCTTTACAAGTCGTAAACCGGGCGCTTTACAAGTCGTAAACCGGGTGCTTTACGGGGCGTAAAACGGGCGCTTTACGCGGCGTAAAACGGGCGCTTTACGGGTGGGAAAACGGCCGCTTTACAAGTAGGAAACCGGGCGCTTTACAAGTAGGAAAACAGGCGCTTTACGAGTGGGAAAACGGCCGCTTTACGGGTGGAAAAACGGCCGCTTTACAAGTGGGAAAACGGCCGCTTTACAAGTGGGAAAACGGCCGCTTTACAAGTGGGAAAACGGCCGCTTTACAAGTGGGAAAACGGCCGCTTTACGGGTGGAAAAACGGGTGCTTTACGGGTGGAAAAACGGCCGCTTTACGGGTGGAAAAACGGCCGCTTTACAAGTGGGAAAACGGGCGCTTTACGGGTGGAAAAACGGCCGCTTTACAAGTAGGAAAACGGGCGCTTTACGGGTGGAAAAACGGGTGCTTTACGGGTGGAAAAACGGCCGCTTTACGGGTGGAAAAACGGGTGCTTTACAAGTAGGAAAATGGCCGCTTTACGAGTGGGAAAACGGCCGCTTTACGAGTGGGAAAACGGCCGCTTTACGAGTGGGAAACCAGGGGCTTTACGCCTCGTAAACAGCAGGCTTTACGGAGCGTAAAGGATAGGCTCTGGATTGCTTCGGGGCTGCGCCCCTCGCAATGACGAAAGCCCCCGCCACCCCCACATTCGGGAGACCCTAGCCCCGTCATTGCGAGCACAGCGAAGCAAGCCACTCCCGCAGCGCCGGGGGTCAGCACAGGGACTTTCCTGTTTGGGCTGATTCAGGGGGCGGGAGCGGGACCGGGCGCTTTACGGGGCGTAAACCGGGCGCTTTACGGGTGGGAAACCGGGCGCTTTACGGATGGGAAACCGTGCGCTTTACGAGTGGGAAACCGGGCGCTTTACAAGGCGTAAACCGGCCTTATGACGACCCGTAACCCACCCAGCCCCCCGGGCCTCCCCCTAAAACACCTTGTCTCCAAAGCGCTTCCGTATTGCCTCCCGGCTCTCCGCAGAAAGCTTGCTGCAGCTGTAAAATGCATCATCCCCGATAGAAGTAACGCCGGCGGGGATGCTTATGGAGGTCAGCCCGCTGCACCCGTAAAATGCCCCATACCCGATAGAAGTAACACCGGCGGGGATGCTTATGGATGTCAGCCCGCCGCAGCCGGAAAATGCCAAATCCCCGATAGCGGTAACGCCGGCGGGGATGCTTATGGAGGTCAGCCCGCTGCAGCCGGAAAATGCCGAAGACCCGATAGCGGTAAGGCCGGCGGGGATGCTTATGGAGGTCAGCCTGCTGCAGCCGGAAAATGCCCAATCCCCGATAGCGGTAACGCCGGCGGGTATGGTATATGAGGTATATGTTTTGCCTGCCGGATAGCGCACCAGGGTTTTCTTGTCCTTACTAAACAGAACCCCATTCGCCGCGCTGTAGCGCGTATTGAGCGCGTCAACCGTGATGGAGGTCAGCCCGCTGCAGCCGTCAAATGCCCAAGCCCCGATAGCGGTAACGCCGGCGGGTATGCTTATGGAGGTCAGCCAGCCGCAGCCGTCAAATGCCGAAGACCCGATTTCCACAACCGGACTGCCGTCTATCACCGCGGGGATGTTCACCCTCTGCGCCTTCCCCTTGTACTTCTTAATCGTAACTCCCTTCTCCCCAACAAGCCCTAAGTCAAAGTCGCTGGCTGGCGTCCAGTCCGACGGCGCAGGCGGGGGCTGGGGCGGCTGGATTGGCGCGCTGCCCAGATAGGCGGCGTCAAAGAACTGCAAATAGATAGCCGGTATCTGCGTATTCCCACTTGCCCGCTGAACCCCAAAGGCCACGCGGTTAAACATATCCTTCACTTCCAGACCAGGGATTCGCAGTTGTCTCAGGAGCTCCGCGGTAAACGTGCCGTTCCGTCCCTCCCCGTCAGACGCCACGCTGTTGGCGCTGGTCGCATAGACTATGATGCTCCCCGGAGGCTGACGGCCCACCACGCCCAAGCCCTTAGGATCGGACTTTGTCCCGGCAAATGGATTGTCCCGGCAGGCGTCCAGCACCACGATGTTCAGCGCGTTATTCGCATCTTGCAGTTCGTCAAGCACGTATTGCAGGTGCAGGGCGTCATAGCGCAGCCGCGCCTTGGTCTTGATGTCCGCGTTCACCGGTATCAGGTAATTCTCGCCGTCGGTCTGCGCGCCATGCCCCGAATAATAGAAGAGACCGTATGCGTCCGGTGAGCGCCGCAGCCGCTCGCTCAGGCGCATCACCGCGTCAATCATGGAGGGCAGATCCCCGTTACGCACCAGGTCCACCGTGAAGCCCAGGTTTTCCAGGGCGGCTTTCATGTCATTGGCGTCGTTGAGGGTGTTCCTGAGCGCGCCGACCGTATAGGCCGCATTTCCCATAACCAGGGCGAACTTCTGCTGGCCATACGCGCAGCAGGCCGCGAACAAGAGCGCCGTAAGGGTAAGCCGGCGCAGACTCTCCTTGAGTATCATGTAGTTCCTCCTTAGGGTTAATCCCTTCGCAGCGGCATAAGCCGCCCCGTAAACGGTACTCTTTCCGGAGCGCAAACGGGCTTCTTTACGATCCGCAAACTAGCCTTATGATGGCCCGTAAACCGGCCTTATGACTACCCGTCATAGGGGTTTATGACGACCCGTCTGACGGGTTTATGACTACCCGTCATAGGGGTTTATGACGACCCGTCTGACGGGCTTATGACGACCCGTCATAAGGGTTTATGACGATCCGTCTGACGGGCTTATGACGACCCGTCATAGGGGTTTATGACCATCCGTTATAGGGGTTTATGACTACCCGTCATAGGGGCTTTACGCCTCGTAAACAGCAAGCTTTACGGAGCGTAAAGGATAGGCTCTGGATTGCTTCGGGGCTGCGCCCCTCGCAATGACGGGTTCACTGCGCTTCCCGCAATGACGAAAGCCCCCGCCACCCCCCACATTCGGGAGA
>JAITEL010000047.1 GCA_031282065.1 Treponema sp. | reverse complement strand
GATGCGTTTTTCTGGGCGCTCCGGTATGAAATGAGCCGGTATTTGCACAAAGATTGGACTGACTTTTTACTCGCCATTGCTGGCGAGGCCCCCGATGATTCTTGAATTTGGAATTGCTGGACCCGGGGCAGGGCCTCTTGTACTATCGTTTGTAATACAGTAGGATTCTGAGCTTAACCATGACTAAAAACCTTACCGTGGGAAATCCTGCCATCTTACTCTTATCCTTTGCAGCCCCTTTGTTTGTGGGAAACCTGTTTCAGCAGTTTTATAACATGGCAGATACCCTTATCGTGGGCAGAACCATCGGGGTGGATGCCCTTGCCGCAGTAGGCTGTACCGGAAGCATAAACTTCCTCATCCTGGGCTTTGTGATCGGCTTCACCCAGGGGGCCTCGATCATCAGCTCCCAGCGTTTCGGCGCGGGAGATGCCTGCGGGGTACGCAGGAGTTTTGCCGTAAGTATTGTATTAAGCCTGGGGCTCACCCTGGTATTGATGCTGGTAAGCATCTGCTCTGCCCGGCCGCTCTTGGTCTTCCTTAAGACCCCCCCTGCGATTCTGGAGGCGGCCTATTCCTATATCGTGGTGATCTATTGGGGCATTGCCGCGGCTATCCTCTTTAACCTCTGTTCCAGCATCATGCGGGCTATGGGAGACAGCAGGACCCCCCTCATATTCCTGATTATCGCCTGTATCATCAATGTCATCCTGGACTTTCTGTTTGTCAAGGCCTTTCATACCGGGGTGGCCGGTGCAGCCTATGCCACGGTGATTGCCCAAGTGATTGCCGGGCTCCTGTGTATCCCGGTACTCATAAAAAAGATGCCCTTCCTCAGAATCACCCGTGAAGATTGGCGGAGCCTGAGCGCAGCAGAAGTGCTTGCCCATATCAAAGTGGCCCTTCCTATGGGTTTCCAGATGAGCATCATCGCCATAGGCATAGTTACCGTGCAATTTGCCTTGAACCAACTGGGGATCACCGCAGTGGCGGCCTATACCGCCTCACAGAAAATAGACCAGTTCGCCACCATGCCTATGGCCTCCTTTGGTGCGGCCATGACCACCTATGCGGCCCAAAATTACGGGGCAAAAAAGATAGAGCGTATCCGTAAAGGGCTTATCCAGTGTTCCCTCATGTCCTGTGCGTTCAGCCTCCTTATGGGGCTGCTCTACTTTTTTCTGGGAGCGGATTTTGCCTCCCTTTTTATCGGCAAAGAGCCGCAGGCCCTGGCCCTGGCCCATAGGTACCTGCGGATTAACGGGAGCTTTTACCTGTTCCTGGCCTGTCTGTTTATCTTCCGCCAGACCTTGCAGGGCTTGGGGAACAGCCTCATTCCCACGGTTGCGGGGATCATGGAATTGCTGATGCGCACCTTTGCCGCGATCATCCTCTCCCGTCATTTCGGTTTCTTGGGTATTTGCTTTGCCGGGCCTCTGGCCTATATAGGGGCCTGTATTCCCCTCAGCATTGCGCTGATCCTTACGATAAAGAAGCTCCTTCGTAAAAACCGCTTCCTGCCCGCCCCAATACCGCGGCCGGCAAACCCCTGAAGCTGCGTATACACGGCAGCTCATGTTTTTTATAGTGTATGCTAAGGAGAAGCTATGAAGGCTTTATTTATAGGCGGTACCGGAACCATCAGTACCGCTATTTCACGGAACATTCTCTCCCGGGGCTGGGACCTGTACCTGCTCAACCGGGGCAACCGCAATCACCTCTTCTCCGGGAAGTGTACGGAGATTCTTGGGGACATAAACCTAGAAGCCGCGGTGGCTGAAAAGCTGCGAGGATTGCAATTCGATGTGGTGGCAGATTTTATTACCTTTGGGCCGGCTCAGATTGAACGGGACTTCCGGCTTTTCAGGGACAAAACCAACCAATACATAGCCATAAGCTCTGCCTCGGCCTATCAAAAGCCCTTATCCGGCTACCGGATAAGCGAAAGCACCCCCCTGGCCAATCCCTTCTGGGAATACTCCCGCAACAAGATCGCCTGTGAACAGGTCCTCCTGAACTTGTACCGGGACTATGGTTTCCCTATCACCATTGTTCGTCCCAGTCATACCTATGATGAACGGAGCGTGCCCCTGGGGGTTCACGGCAAATACGGCAGCTGGCAGGTGCTCAAACGGCTTCTTGAGAGGAAGCCGGTGATCATCCACGGGGACGGGACGAGCCTGTGGACCCTCACCCATGCCAGCGATTTTGCCCAGGGATTCACCGGTCTTATGGGTAATATCCATGCCATTGGGGAGGCTGTGCAGATCACCTCTGATGAAACCCTCACCTGGAACCAGATATACGAAACCATTGCCGGCGCCCTGGGAGTACCCCTCAAGTCCGTGCATATAGCCAGTGATTTTCTCGCTCAAAGCGGCCCTTACAATTTCCGCGGCGGCCTTTTGGGGGACAAGGCCCATTCGGTGGTATTCGACACCACGAAGCTGAAACGCCTGGTTCCCGGTTTTACCGCGAAGGTCCGTTTTGACCAGGGAATCCGGGAGACCATAGCCTATATCTTAGCTCACAAGGAACAGCAGAAGGATGACCCTGAATTCGATGAGTGGTGCGATAGGGTCATTGCGGCCCAGGAAAAGGCGCTTAGAGAACTAGCGGGTTGATTTTCCTAAACGAATTGATAGAAAAAAGCCCTGCCCACCGGAGGGGTATGGTCGGTGAGAGGGAAAACCTATCGGGTACAGGTAACAAAGGCAGAAGAAAAGCGCTTAGGGGAGTTCCTGAAGGAGGATATACAAATAAAGACCTCCTGCTCCCCAGGACGGGGTGCTGTTCTATGGGTTTACCCCGGAAGTATGGTAAACCACAATAACAATGCCCCTTTGGCAGCATAGCGGCAGGACTGCAAAAGGTACGGATGGAACGAAACTGCGGCGGTTTGGCCTCCTTCTCAAACTATCCGAAAGGTGATACCCTCAGCATACGAAGGGAAAAAGGTAAATCATGGATATGCAAAGCATGGTGAAGGATCTGCATCCGCTGGAGGTCAGGATCATCCGGCATTATACCCGGAAGGATGAACTGACTATCGAAAAGGTGGAGGCAGAACTCAATCTCAGGCCCGGTAACGGGAACCAGGCCCTGTCATGGCTCTTAGGCAAGGGTATTGTGGAGGAGCTCCGCCGGGAGACCAGGGTTTTCTTTGAACTGACCGGCTTGGGTCGGGAATGGAAGGAAAAGGGTACGCCTGAAGAGCGGATACTTGAGCTGGTCCGCCGGCAGAGCTCTCCCCAGGGCCTGCATCTCCCGGAGATTGCCCGCACCTTGGGGCTCGATACGAAAGAGGCGGGAAGCGCCTTTGGTACCCTGTCCAAGCTGGGAGTGCTGGGAATGGATGAAAACAAACAGCTTACCCTGGCGTCCTCCAAAGATAGCAAGGGTGCAGACTATTTTTCCCTGGTTCGGGGGCTTTTAACGAAAGGCGCTGAGGCAAAAGAGGGATTACTTCCCTGGACTGATTTATCCGAGGCAGAGCAGCGTCTTATGGGAGGACTTGCTAAGAAGCGGGGTGCGGCGGCTTCGGCTTTCAGGGAAATAGACCGGGAACGGGTTTTCTTCGGTTTTACTAAAGACGAGAAGGGGTCTAGCAACCGGGATACCCTGGCCCGGGCCTTAGAGGATGCAGGAATCACCGGAGATGAAATTGGGACGCTCACCCCGGAGATGCTTCTCCAAGGCACCTGGAAGGGAAAGCCCTTCCGTTCTTATAACATGCAGGTTCCCCCGGCCCGGCTCCTGGTGGGCAGGCCCAATCCCTATGCACAATTTCTGGAAGAGGTGAAAGATAAGCTCGTATCCCTAGGGTTTGAGGAATTCGATGGCCCTCTAGTAGAAACGGAATTCTGGAATTCCGATGCGCTGTTCATGCCCCAGTTTCATTCGGCCCGGGACATTCATGATGTCTATCACCTGGCAGAGCCGACCCACGCCGCGGCTATTGCTGAACCTTGGCTTAGCCAGGTAGCTGCGGCCCATGAAAACGGCGGTACCACCGGAAGCCGGGGGTGGAAGTACCCCTTTGACCGCGAGTTTACCCGGCGGCTCATACTCCGCAGCCAAGGGACGGTACTTTCTGCGAAAACCCTTCCTCAAGCAAAAATCCCCGGTAAGTACTTCGGTATTGTCCGCTGTTTTCGCTATGACCGGGTCGATGCCACTCACCTTTCAGACTTCTACCAGACCGAGGGAATAGTTCTGGGGGAAGCGGTAAACCTCAAGACCCTTTTGGGTTTCCTGGAGATGTTCGCCCTCGAAGTGGCCGGTGCTAAGGAAGTAAAGTACGTTCCCGGGTACTTTCCCTTTACCGAGCCTTCGGTGGAGGTTCACATCAAGCATCCGGTCTTAGGCTGGTTTGAGCTGGGGGGCTCCGGGATCTTCCGCACTGAGGTAAGCGCCTCCCTGGGGGTTCATGTCCCGGTAGCTGCCTGGGGTATCGGCATAGACCGCATGGCCCTGATGGCTCTGGGGCTGAAGGATCTGCGGGAACTCTTCAGTTATGACCTTGAACAGGTGCGGCTGAGGCGCAATACACCCCAGACCGCCTAGCGCGCCTTCCCGGTTTGCCCCAGAATACCGAGGACCTAGATATGGAGGCTGACCCGATCCAGGTGTGGAATCTGACTCGACCGAGAGCAAATCCAATGCACAAGCGTAGGGCCCGCCTGTTCATTCCCATTTTCCCCCACCTAATACCCCCTTGTCCGAAATACGCTCCGTATCCGATGCCCGCGCAAGAAAACGCTCCCCCTATCCGTGGCTATCCGGTCAGAGCTTATCCCCAGCCCTGTTATCCTCTCCTTCAACTTTTCCGCCTTTGAGGCCAACGTTTCCCCTGCCTTACCCAAACGTTCCCCTCCTCCCCATACGCCACATAAAGCACGTCATGTAGCGAGTGCTCTCTCCCTCAATGACCACGCCCGGCCAGAATGAATACTTGCGGATCGGGGGAAGGCTGGAAATATACCAGCACCGTTCACGGGAAACCTTGTCTCCACGTTCTCCTTGGGAATCAATACCCCCGATAGCTTTGACGCTCTTCCAGGCATGATGCCCTTCAACCCGCCAAGGCACATTGGTTATTTGGTCATATCCCCCTCCAGATTTGCCTTTTATCGACCCTTTTCCCCTTCCCTTTAGTTCATATGCGCTCGCCCTGCCGGTAATGTCAGGGCTCCTGCATTTACTTGTTGGAAGGGGTGAAGAAGGGAAGGGCATATTTCGGAGAAGGGATATGGACAGAGGGAAACTGAAAAAAACGGGAAAAGAGAGCCTATCCCCAGCGGCAATGGGGAACCTGCGACATAAACTGGAAGATATTCTGGTTATCGGACGGACAACGCTGATATACGCTGGGGAAGATTTCGAGGATAGGGAAGCCTTTGGATGGGAACGGGCATTAAAACAGTTTCTGGAATTGCCTGAAGGGGAAGACAGCCTTTCTATTGTACCTTGACAGGATGAACAAAATGCTTGACAACCCTTAGGGTGATGGTATACTGGTATTGTACTATATAGAAATCACTATATAATTATGCTATTTTCAGTATGGCTTTGGTGAGCAGCAAAAAATATACGCGATAGAGAGGAGTTCATCAAAGTATTGGTGCAAGATTACAGATACTTTAGGCCGGACTAATTCACGGCAGGCCGGCTTGGTGGTGTATCGTAATTCTTTCGTACAGTGGTACGAAAAAAAGAAGGAGGGTACTCATGGCGAACAGAGAGTCGGTAAAAGAAATTCAAACGACCTGTTGCTATTGTGGTGCAGGGTGTCAGCTTTTGTTTACGGTGGATAAGGCGGTAAACAAGATCCTTGATGTTCATCCGGTATGGGGTAGAACTAACGAGGGAACGGCATGTCTTAAAGGCTGGTATGGATGGGATTATCTCAATGATCCCCAGATCCTTACCAAGCGTATTCGGGAACCAATGATCAGAAAACAGGGGAAAAAATCACCCCTGGAAGTGGTAAGCTGGGACGAAGCCATCGCTTTTGTGGCGGATAATTTTCTGGCGATCAAGAAGAAATGGGGCCCCGATGCTTTCTTGGGGGCGGCTTCCGCACGGGGACCTGGCAATGAAGCAGGCTATATCACCCAAAAATTTACCCGGGCGGTTATAGGAACCAACAATATTGACCATTGTGCCCGGATCTGTCACGCCGCGTCGGTGGCCGGTTCGCGACAGACCATTGGAGAGGGGGCCATGTCCCTTTCCATCCCGGAAATCGAAGATGCCGAAGTCATCTTCAATATTGGGTATAATGCAGCGGCCTCTCATCCTATTGTGGCTCGCCGGATAGTTAAGGCCAAAGAGAAGGGCGGCTTCGTTATCTGTGCAGATCCGCGGATCACGGAAACCGCTCGTATTGCGGACCTCCATCTCCAGCTCAAGGGGGGTACTAATGTGGCCCTCACCAACGGCTTGGCCTATGTGATCATCAGTGAGAATCTGTATGATAAGGAGTTTGTCAGGAACCATACCAAGGGATTTGACGAGTTCTGGGAGGTCGTTAAGGACTATCCTCCTGAAAAAGTAGCGCGGATCACCGGCCTTTCGGTACAGGATATCATCTTCACCGCCCGGAAGTACGCCAGTTCCAAGCACTCGGTGATCCTTTGGGGCATGGGCATCACCCAATTCTCCCAGGGCGTGGAAACAGTCAAATGCTGTTGTAGCATGGCCATGCTCACCGGTAACTTCGGACACTATGCCTGCGGGACCGGCCCGGTGCGGGGTCAAAATAACGTCCAAGGTACCTGCGACATGGGAGATCTCCCCGATGTATACCCGGGCTATCAGAGCGTTACGGATCCGGCGATCCAGGCAAAGTTTGAGAAAGCCTGGGGGGTAAAGCTGGACAACAAGGTCGGTATTCAGCTTACCCGGGTTCCTGAATTCGTGATACATCAGAGTGACCCGGCAAAACGGATCCATGCCTACTATATCACCGGTGAAGATCCGGCTCAGTCGGACCCGGATTTGGAAGAACTTCGGGAGACCTTGGATCAGATCGACTTTGTGGTGGTCCAGGACATTTTCTGGAACAAGACCGCAGAACATGCCGATGCCATTCTGCCTGCCACTGCATGGGGCGAGCATGAAGGGGTATACACCAGCTCTGACCGGGGATTCCAGCGGGTCCGCAAGATTTTAGAGCCGGTGGGGAACATCAAGACGGACTGGGAGATCACCTGCCTTATTGCCACGGCTATGGGTTATCCCATGCATTATAACAACACCGAAGAAATCTGGAACGAGATGATCGATCTCTGTCCCAAGTTTACCGGTGCTACCTATGAAAAGATCGAGCGTCAGGGCAGCGTGCAATGGCCCTGTTGGGACAAGGGGCCTGAAGATAAGGGAACCATGTTCCTGCATAAGGGGGGGCAATTTGCCACCCCCGATGGCATGGGCATATTAAAGACCAGTCCCTATCATTCGCCAACAGAGGTGGAAAGCAACGAGTTCCCCCTTACCCTCTGTACAGTCCGGGAAGTAGGGCACTATTCGGTACGGACTATGACGGGAAACTGCCGGATGCTCCGGAACCTGGAAGACGAGCCCGGGTGGGTAGAAATATCCCCGACAGACTGTGCTAAACTGGATGTAAAGGAAGGGGATATCGTCAAAATTCTTTCAAAACGGGGCTATGCATACACCCGCTGCAAGCCTACTGAACGGGTTAAAGCTGGGGCGGTGTATATGACCTACCAATGGTGGATTGGGGCTTGTAATGAGCTTACCATATCCTCTCTGGATCCTACCAGCCGTACTCCAGAGTACAAGTACTGCGCGTGCCGAATAGAAAAGATCCCGGATCAGAAGTGGGCTGAAGAAGAGGTGCTTCGACGGTATAAGGATATCCGCAAGCGGATGCACATCGTAAAGGAGAGGGCCTTAGCATGAACTGTTTCATAAAAGCAAATCCCATTCGGTGTATCGGGTGCAGAACGTGTCTGATTAGCTGTGTAGTTGCCCATGAAGGGAAGCGGATCTTTGAAATAGACCCGGATGGGTATACCTTTAACCCCAAGCTCTTTATGGTCAAGACCGCCCGGGTGAGCGCACCCCTGCATTGCCGCCACTGTGAAAATCCGGCATGTAAGGCTTCCTGTACTTCCAATGCCATCAGCATGGTGGATAATGTGGTGCTTATCAACACCAAAAAATGTATTGGGTGTAAAAACTGTGTGATTGCCTGCCCGTTTGGGGCAGTAGAGCTCGTGGAGACCGATGAGGTGCTGAGCGATGGGTCGGTCAAAAAGGTGGCGAATAAATGCGATCTTTGTAGGGGAGTCGCGGATTCTCCCTCCTGTATCCGAGTCTGCCCTACCGAAGCCCTGTCGCTGGTTACCGAAGAGACCATGGAGCAGAGTTTAGCGGAAAAACGCCGGAAGGCGGTGCAGTATCAGGGGTGATTGGGTATAAATAAGCTATCAATGGGCGCACCAGGCAGAGCATGGGGCTCTGTGGGATAAACCGAGTAATGAGCGATCTGTTCATGGGTTTGAGGGTACGTCCATTGAGAATTGAGAAGAGCGTGCCATAAGGTATAGGAGCTTCGTTTGGGTATAAAAGCCGGGGAAGCTCCTGTTCCTTCTGCGGGTGAAGGGGCCTTTTCCAGGGCGGTTTCCCTTTTTAAAAATGCCATGAGGTGCTTATCGTTGGGGCAGTGAGACAAGCTGAAGCAAAGGGGATAACCAGGATGGGCTTTTTAAAGCGGAGTTATATGCATACCCCTAGTGAACGGATTACCGATGGATAAGGTGGAATAATGAATACTGGAGGGAGCTTTGAACCGCTCTTGATACGGTGTACGGGCTGTATGCAGAACCCCTGTAGGGTGTCCTGCGGGAGTAATGCGGTAGTGTATATCCTAGGGGATCTGCTGCTGGAGGTTCATAAATGCAAAGTGTGTGAGCGGTATAAAGCGGCGGTAGGTATCAATACTGACAGCATACCTCCTTGTATTACCGCATGTCATCATTCGGAAGACAAAATTGTGCTGGAAGCCCTCAGTGAAGCACAAAAACGGATAAAAAATGCGGATTCTTTACCGCTGCTGACCTTGTAATGTACGAGGACCAAGGGCTTGCGAGAGAGGAAAGCCCTTTGAAACCCATGGTATCTTACCGGAACCGTAAAAGGTTCCGGATAACCCTTTGAGAAGAGGTATTTTGATGAATGGAGAGCAATCTTATTTTGTGTTGGCAGATTTGGAAAAATGCATCGGTTGCAGGGCCTGTGAAGTCGCCTGTTTTGCCGCCCATCAACCAGGGCAGTTGAAAACCGTTGGGACCGTTACGACCCCGGTTATTCCTAATTTGTACATCACCACGTCGGAATTGGGCCGTATGCCGGTACAATGCCATCATTGCGAAAACGCGCCCTGTTTACGTTCCTGTGCAACCGGGGCGATTGAGCGCCAAGATGGAACCGTTGTAATAAACCGGAAAAAATGTATCGGCTGCAAGAATTGTGTTATGGCCTGTCCCTTTGGGGCTATTGCGATTCTGGGGGCTAAGGACATGGAGGGGATAAGCGCTATTTTTGGCCCTGCCGGTGTACCCCAGGAGCAAGGGGTACTTCGCTTTGTCCACAAATGCGATCTCTGTATCGGTAAGGAGGCTGGCCCTGCCTGTGTGGCAACCTGTCCTAATCAGGCATTGCGTGTGGTTGATACGACAACAGAAGTAAACGACAAAAGAATCAAGGCAACCATGGCGCTGGAAGTGGTATCGGATACGGTAAAACAAGGGAGGCTGTAATTATGGCGGTTATTCAAATTGATAAAGATATTTGTACCGGATGCCAGGAATGTAGCAAAGTATGTCCGGTGTATGCCATTGAAGGGAATCCGCATGAACCCCAGACCATTGTTCCTGAGCGGTGCGTCATGTGCGGACAATGTGTACAGAAGTGCAAGTCCTATATTTCGCTGATTGACCATGGAGTAGCGGTTTACGCCAAGAAGCGTCAGGAACGGAACCTGCCTGATACGGTAACCGAGCCTTTGTTTGCCGCGTATAATGTGAGCCATGTGGATGAGGTCATCAAGGCATTGCAGAACCCCAATATATTTACCATGGTCCAGGCTGCGCCGGCAGTGCGGGTCGGTATTGCCGAAGACTTTGGCCTGCCCTTAGGTACCTTGGCAGCGGGAAAAATGGCCGCGGCCTTACGGAGGCTTGGGTTTAACAAGGTCTATGATACCAATTTCACCGCAGATTTAACCATTATGGAAGAAGGGACCGAATTAGTGAAGCGGGTTACGGAAAAAGGGGTGCTTCCCATGTTTACCTCTTGCTGCCCGGCATGGGTTAAATATATGGAAAATAACTACCCTGAACTTACGAAACACCTTTCTTCTTGTAAAAGTCCCCAGCAAATGGCCGGTGCGGTGTTTAAGACCTATGGTGCGAAGCTCAACGGAGTGGATCCTGCCAAGGTATTTAGCGTATCGGTTATGCCTTGTACCTGTAAGGCCTTTGAGTGTGACCGGGAAGAAATGAAGGATAGCGGGCATAAGGATGTGGATATGGTTCTTACCACCCGGGAATTGGCGTATGTAATTAAAAAGATGGGCATTGATTTCTCCACACTCCCTGAGGAATCCTTTGACCAGCCCTTGGGGGAATATACCGGTGCAGGTACTATCTTTGGGGTTACCGGCGGGGTTATGGAAGCGGCCATACGTACCGGTTATACCTTGATCACCGGTAAGGAACTGCAGGACCGTGATGTGGATATACTTCCGGTCCGCAGTACCGAAGGGTTCCGTACCGCGGATATTAAGGCAGGGGATCTAACCTTAAAGGTGGGAGTGCTGACCAATTTAAAGAATATCGAGCCTATCATTGAGCAATTACAGAACGGTACCTTGGACTTGCACTTTGTGGAAGTGATGACCTGCCCAGAAGGTTGTGTGAGCGGTGGCGGACAGCCTAAGCTTTTGGTGGATAACGATAGACCGGTG
Organism: Treponema sp.; assembly: GCA_031282065.1. GTDB lineage: Bacteria > Spirochaetota > Spirochaetia > Treponematales > Breznakiellaceae > JAIRLU01. The sequence continues at coordinate 12,967 of JAITEL010000047.1, read as the reverse complement.
GCCTATGAAAACCGCCGGAAAGCCACCTTTGACCATGATAAGGCGCTACCCCTGCGGAAGTCCCATGCCAACCCGGCGATTACCCAACTATATAAGGAGTTTTTGGAGAAACCCAATGGGAAGCTTTCCCACAAACTCTTACATACCAAGTATAAGGGAGGATGAGCGGTCGTTCCGGGATGATCTTGGAAGCCCCTTCTCCTTATCAGGGGAAGGGGCTTACTTTCAGCGGAGTGGGACAGGAGAAACCCGGGTGTATGGTAATGGGAAGCGCCTTGATCCTGGCTGGTGGTCGCGGTAGTAGAATAGGATATGACAAAAAAAAGTTAGAAGTGGGCGGAGAAACGGTAATAGCCAGCCTTATAACCAAACTGCACGCCCTGTTTAGCGAAGTGTTGGTATCGAGCAATGAACCTTTTGCCCATGATCAGGTAGTCGTTCTCAAGGACGAGCTGGGGGCAGGGCCTCTGGCGGGGATATATCAAGGGCTCAGCTATTGTAGCAGTGCGTATCTCTATGTAGTTGCCTGTGATATGCCTTTTATCTCCCTTGACTACATTCGGTATATGCAGGAAGAGATTCGTACCAAACAGGTGGACGCCTGTGTTGCCCGCCGGGAGGATGGTTTTTATGAACCCTTTAATGCTTTTTTCAACAAGTCTTGTCTTCAACCGATATATGCGGCGCTGGTAGGGCATAGGTATAAGATCAGTACCCTCTTGGACCGCTTGCATCTCCATATCATTGATGCCTCAACGCTTCAGATGTTTAATGAGGGGGATATGTTTTTTAATATCAACTATCAAGAAGATTTGGAGTGTGCGAAACGTAAGGCCCAGGGTGCTTCTCTGGGTTCCTGCTCCGGTCTTGAATAAGGTGAGTTCCATAGCGGAATCAAACAAGCGGCCGGCGGCAGCTTTAAAGCCCCTATAAAGGCAGTGATGTTAGGGAAGCAAAGCGGTCATTCTCAAAGGTATGACTAGCCTTGCAAAACGTAGGTTTTGGCTTGCCACGGTTTCCCCTGCCTTACCCAAACGTTTCCCTTTCTCAGGCCACGGTTTCCTTTGCCTACCCCAACATTTCCCTGGTCTTACCCAAACGCTTCCCTCTCTTAGCCAAACGTTTCCCTTGCCTTACCCAAATGCTTCCCTTTCTCAGCCAAACGTTCCCCTTGCTGAGCCAAACGCTTCCCTTGCTGAGGCCAACGTTTCCCTTGTCTTACCCAAACGTTTCCCTTTCTGAGGCCAACGTTTCCTTGTCTTATCCAAACGATTCCCTTCTTTAGGCCAACGTTTCCCTTGTCTTACCCAAATGCTTCCCTTTCCGTTTCCCTTGCCTTACTCAAACATTCCCCCTTGAGCGCCCCAAAAATATGGCTCGCTTTGCCCTCCGAACCCCTCGCTCGAAGGGTCAGCGTCAAACTTTGGGGCTTTGTTCTCAGGGTAAACGACTATGCCCTGTTTTCGTCGAGCTCACATTTCATTACGGGAAGAAACCCACCTGGGTATAGGCGCCTTGATCGCAACGGCCTATTCAGAAACCCGAACACTCCCTTGCATCTGCTCGCCCTCAATATTCGGGATAACCCGGGTAAGCAGCGTCGTTACCCTGGCCGCATTTTCAGCGAAGACCTTCGCTATCGCCTCCCAGGTAACCGGCTCCTCATCGTTCTTCCAGGAATCGTAGTCAGTACTCATGGCCACTGCCGCGTAAGGAATGCCCGCCTCGTTGGCCAAAACAGTTTCCGTTGCAATAGACATGTTGATGATATCTGCTCCCCAGGAGCGGAACATACGGGATTCGGCGCGGGTGGAAAAACGGGGGCCTTCGATGGTTATCACTGTTCCGTGATCGTGGAAACGGCAGCCCAGGGTTTTACATGCCTCAATAAGGAGCTGCCGCAGCCGGCCGTCGTAAGGGTCCGCCATGGCCGTATGTACGGGCTTATGTGGTTCAAAGGACTCGTGGTAGCTCATCTTCCGCTGTTTGGTAAAATCGATAAACTGATCGACAATAATGAGATCCCCGCGGTGAATTTCTTCGCGCAGGGAACCCACCGCGGTGGTGGCTATAATATGGGTACAACCCGCAGCTTTAAGGGCAGCGATGTTGGCCCGAAAATTTACCTGGCTAGGTGGAATCCTATGTTCCCGTCCGTGCCTGGCCAAAAGCACCACTTCCACGCCGCCTATGGTCCCCCGCTTCAGGGGAGATGAGGGTTCCCCATAGGGAGTGTCCAGCCTTGTGTCCCGGGGATCGGAAAAAATATCCGGGTTGTCCAGCCCGCTTCCGCCTATAATACCGATAATCGACATAAGCAATTCTCCTTACACTGTAATTAGTTTCTATTCAAACGATAAAACGCCCTGCAAAATGTACAAGGAATAGGGGCGGATAGTCCGATCTGACTGCTTCATGGGAGGCGGCGGATACGCCGCTATTGGTGAAATGCTCAGATGCGCCCACATTCCGAATCATCTATACCTGTGATAGAGTTCCACCAGCAGATCCACGGCTTCTTGTACTGAGGCGCCCCAGGTAATGAGCCCCTCGTCGTGGCCCGCCATAACGATGAGCCCCGAAACTGCCCCCTGCTCTTTTACACAGGCGATGATGGCCCGGGCCATTTCCGGCGTCCCATAGGGAACAGAGGCGTGAGTGCAGGGGCAATGGTCCCGGAGCAGTCCGTCGAAAATGTTCCGGCTATGGATATGCATCACGGCACGGGCGGAAAGGCAGGCGCGGTAGATTGCGCCGTGGGACATGGATTCCGATGAGGCCTTGACCGGCCCCGAAGTCCTTACCCGGTTTTTATCCATATCAAAGGAGGTAACCATGCAGTACCCTTCAGGCCCCAGGACCCGTCTGTTCCCGGTAGCCGTTCCGCTGATAAGAAAGGCCTCATCCTTTACCCTGATACTCACGTTGCCGAATCCTATGCCCTTGGGAAGGGTCCCGATGAGACCGAGGTCGTAGAGCCGGGTGCGCCCTGCATCCAGTTCCTTCCAGAGAGGAAGTTCCGCCACCGCTATCAGCTCTTGGGTGTGGTCCGCGGTGTATTTGACGTATCCCTCGTCCAAGGGGTTCACCTGTATGGTATTCATCAGCAGCGGCTCAGCTATTCTGCTCAGGATAGAGTTTCAGTATCCCCTGTTCCGAAGGTTCCGCTATGCCCCGCTCGGTGATAAGACCGGTAATGTACCGGGCCGGGGTAACGTCAAAGCCCCAGTTGCGGGCCGGAGTGCTGTCGGGGCATATACGGACGGTTTCAATGCGGCCGTCCGCGGTTTTCCCGGTCATGCAGCGCACTTCCTCTGCGTCCCGTTCCTCAATGGGAATCTCCTCAAGGCCGTCGCTCATGTTCCAATCAAAGGTAGAGGAGGGGAGGGCGACGTAAAAGGGCACGCCGTTTTCCTTTGCGGCCAGGGCTTTCAGGTAGGTGCCGATCTTGTTGGCCGCGTCGCCCCGGCGGGTTACCCGGTCGGCGCCCGTAATGACCAGGTCGACCATGCCGTGCTGCATCAAATGGCCCCCGGCGTTGTCCGGGATAAGGTCGTGGGGAACCCCATGCCCCCCCAATTCCCAGGCCGTCAGCGCGGCCCCCTGATTCCGGGGACGGGTCTCGTCAATCCAGACATGAAGGGCTATCCCCGCGTCAAAGGCCGCATATACCGGGGAAAGGGCGGTGCCGTAATCCACAAAGGCAAGCCAGCCCGCATTGCAGTGGGTAAGGATATGCACCGTCTCCCCCTTTTTCCGTTCCGCGGCTGCCCGGATACGTTCAAGCCCGTAAAGGCCGATGTTTCTGCAAGACTGTACATCCCCCTCAGCGATAGCTTCCGCGGCAAGCCGCGCCGCTTCAATCTTTTGCGCCCGCTTTCCCTGCCGGCTCCTGAGCGCGGCAAGCATGGTATCCACGGCACAAGCAAGGTTACTCGCCGTAGGCCGGGTGTTTTTCAGCATCTTTGCCGCGGCCAAAAGGTCCTCCTCAAAAGAAGCCTCCCCGGCCTCGCGGGCCGCCAGGTACATGCCATAAGCCGCCGCTGCCCCAATAAGCCCCGCACCCCGGACGTACATGTCCTTGATCGCCCGGCGCACAGCTTCCACCGTGCGAAGATCCAGCGTCTCAAAGTGGTGGGGCAAAAGGAGCTGGTTAATTATCCGCACAACCCCATGGTCCGGCCCTTCAAGCCAGATGGTCCGGTACCGCCTGCCGTTTACATTCATCGTGGAAGCAGTATAACACCGGGGTGTTTTTAAGATCAAGTTTGAGAACATCCCCCTGCCTCCATAGCATGATCCTTAACATACCCGCTTTTTGTTGCGGTAAAGGTTCTTCCGGTAGTATACCCTGAGTCTACTATGCTAAAAATACTCATCACGGCTCACGACTATCGGGCTTGCAAAAACGTCATATAAGCTGGAACCTTAGAAGCAATTTTGTAGTAAATCTTTGGATGAATGCTTGACAAATTATTATAGGATAATATATAAACATAACAAGGTGGCAAAATGAAATATTTTGTTCTTATTATTTTGTTGTTTAACATTTCAGTAAATTTATTATCACAAGAAATGGACGAATTATCTGATAGAACTGATAAATCAGTATTTTATTATAATAAGGTTGAATATGATACGAATGGATCATTGCGGTTTATTTTTCCGACCCCAGATACTTCCTTTTTTGCATTAATTGATGCGAGTATAGGCATTGGATATGGTATTATTCCAAGATATTATTATATTGGTATAGCTGGTGATATAGCAATAGGTTTAGATTGGTTTCCAGAAGATAAAGAAAATAATAATATTGATAGAGGATATAAGCAAAGAGAATATGATCAGATTGGATTTAGTTTTGGTGGTAGAATATATAATCATATAAGAATATTTGATTTTGGAATAATGCCATTTTTTGGATGTGATTTTTTGTTTGTAATATTTCCCATGCTATATGTGGGGATGGAAATATCATTTAAAATAGTAGGAATAGAATATGCACATTATTTATCATTAGGTAATGATAATCCCATAAGACATCAAATATCGGTGAAAATACATTTGCCAATTTTAACAGAATAATAAAATTGTAAAACGGCGCCCCGTGGATGGGGCGCCGCAAACCGTTTAGAGCCGGCGTTTAATAGTAGACAATCGCATAGGTGCCGGTCCCCGAACTATACGGTTGGACCTTGAGCATAACATACCCGCTTTTTGTTGCGGTAAAGGTCCTTCCGGTAGTATACCCGGAGTCTACTGTGCTAAAAATACTCACGTTATCGCTATACCAGTAGGCGGATACCTTGACGTCGCAGGTTTTCGTGCCGTCTCCCTGATAAGAATCATTCCACTCAACGGTATATGAAGAGCCGGAGCTTGCGTAAAAGTAATAGTATTGCGCTGGGGTGGAAGAACTTATGGTGCCGTTTGTCCAGGTACCCGACGAAAGTAGTGAACCCGATGAAGGAGTGCTCGAAGACGAAGACCATGTGGTCGCGGAAGTATAGCTTGAATAAGAAGCACTTTCCCCTGCGCTGTTCACCGCCTTCACCTTATAATAGTACGTCGTACCAGACGATAAGCCGGTGTTCGTGTATGAGGGGCTTGTGGGCGAAGCAATATGGCTATAGGTACCGGAAGAACTCGTGCTGCGGTATACCTTGTAGCTTGTGGCCCCCGATACCGCTGTCCATGAGACGGAGATGCTGCTTGAGGACTGCGCTGACGCGGTTACGTTGGTAGGCGCACTGGGTGCTGTTGTGCTACTGCCGCTGCTGTTGAGCTTGGTGTAGAGGGACTCGATGAACTGGATCGCCGCTTCTCTAATCTGTCCAATTTGCATCGCATTTAAGGATCTGCTGGAGTCCAATACCAGATAAATAATAGAGGAACGCCGCTCAATCTGGGTAGAAGTCGAACCGCTCACGTCATATTCGCTGTTTATCTGCCATGTCGTTGTACCGGGAGCTTGTGTCCATTGTCTTGCTAGTGATTCCTCCGTAGCCTGATTATACCCGCTGACTGCGGTAAAGGTAAAACTGACTTCCGAACCGCTTATGCTACCGTTTAGGGAACCTGTGCCTTCGGCTGAACCAAGCCCGCCCGCATAACTTATGCTGTCGAAAGTATAGGTCATGCTTGGCCCTGTTCCCGTTCTGCTTATGGTCCCTTCGATATATTTTAACGACGACGCCCCATCCGCAGCACTCGTTCCGCTTACATCAAAGGTCATACGGACCCTAGTACCGGGGGGAAGCATGGTGGTCTTCATCGTAAAGGTCGTACTGGTATGGGTTATCTGGAGACTGTCGGCAATGTTCTGAAAGGTTGATTGCAGGTTTCCAAAATCCGTCAAGGGCTGGCTCTTTCCTGTAGTGGCTATCTTTGCCAGATCCTCCTGAAATTTGGCAGTATCCGTAACATCGCTGCCCATTACCCCCACGGAATAGGCGGTAATGGGTTTACTTGCTATACTTCGGTTGTCAATTTCTTCCTTTAGATACTCGGTATACTCATAATCACTATCGAAGGTTTTGTCCTCAATCGGCGTTAGCGCGGACCTTCCGGTGGATGCGTTATCAAGGCCGTCCGTGAAGGTAATCACGTTCACCGAATCAAGATTGGCAGGATACTGGTTTTCCCTGCTTGTAAGGGTAGCCAGGGCCTTGTGTACCGCATAGAAAAGGGCGGTGCCGCTTTCAGTTGCAATGCTGTAGTTCGAATTCAGCTTGCTGAACAGGCTGGTTTTTCCCGCAGCGTCAAGAAAAACCGGAACCCCGCCGGTTAAGTCGTCTGCGTTTCCAGCAAATGAAATAATCCCCATGTACACCCCTTCCTGGGTGTTGCCATTGCCATTGCCATTGCCATTGCCATTGCCGTTGCCATTGCCGTTGCCGTTCTCAGAGGCGCTGGTCGTTGCCGAGACATAGTTGGATTGAGGGCTTTCTCCCGCCTCGTTCACTGCGGACACCGTATAATAATACGTCGTACCAGGTGATAAGTCGGTGGTGTCCGTATATGGCGAACTCGATGGTGAACCCACCACTGTGTACGAACCGGAAAAACTGGTACTGCGGCGTACTTTGTAGCCTGTGGCTCCCGACACCCCTGTCCATGAGATCCTGATGCTGCTTGAGGACTGCGCTGATGCGGTTACGTTGGTAGGCGTGGTTGGTACCGTGCTGTTACCGTTACCGGAGGATGGATTTGTCCTGGCGGTAACATAGGCCGATTGAGGACTCTCTCCTGAACTGTTTATCGAAGACACTTTGTAATAGTAGTAGGTGTCTGGAGTTAATCCGCTGTCTTCGTAGAAGGTCTCTGACCTCAGAGCAATCTCCTGATAGTAACCGTTCGTACTCTCGCTGCGATACACCTTGTAGGTCGTCGCTTTCGATACCGCTGTCCAGGAGACGCGGATCTTGGTACTGCTTTCTGGCACCGGATTTGCCAGTACCTGTTCCGGCGCACTCAACGTCTCCTCATTCTTGCCCTCCAGGTCGCAGGCGGTATATAAAAAGATTCCGAATACCAGCAGTATGCCGAATATTCCCGATAGCAGCAGTGTACCTTTCATAGCTATGTTCTCCTAAAGCTAAAAGAGGACTAAACGCATGGCCTTTCACCGCAATCAGGGGTGACCGTGCGTTCAGCGCACCCTCAAGGCCGGACTGTTCCGCCAAGAATGGAGCCGGCTTTAGGAGGGACCTCCTTCTATAAATAAGCGCCTCTACGGGCAGCTTCTTCCTGTATTAGAGGGAGGGAGCCTTAGTCCGCTCCGCTCCATGATGTATGCCGGCCTCGCCTGTTTCCCGCATTTCGTGGTTCTGCACATGGAAACAGACAAGGGATTGTATAAGGGCTAGAGGAAATAGAGATAATACGGTAAAACCCCTCGTTAAGGAGGATAAGAAAACCGTGATACTGCCGAACCGGTTTATAAAGAACAATAAGGGGGGGGTATAGGTACTGTATCTCATATTCATGTTAGAAAATATAGCACTATTTTCTGAAATGTCAAGGTATTTTAATGCCTTTCTGGAATAAACCACTATCCATTATACAACACAGCTTTAACAAGTACTATAAGGTCTGAATCTGTTCAAAAGGGCCTGTGCCCTAGAATGGCGAGAGGGTCTGTAAAAATGCCCGCAGGCTGAGCTTCCAGTCGGGGATGTCCACACCCAGGGCCGCATGGATCTTCCCCTTGTCCAGTACGGAATACGCAGGACGGGTAACTTTTGCCGGAAATTCAGCGCTGGTACAGGGCTTCAGGGTACAGGGACGGGTCAAAAGCCCCTGTTCCCGGGCCTGCCGGTAGATCTCCGACGCAAAATCAAACCAGCTTATGTCCCCTTCATGGGAAAAATGGTAGATCCCGTAGGGAAGCGGCCTGCCTTCGGCGTGGGTGCCGATGATGCGCAGGATAAGCCGGGCCAGGTCGTATGCCCAGGTGGGGCTCCCCCGCTGGTCATGCACCACCGAGACCTGGTCTTGTTCCTTCATAAGACGGAGCATGGTCGTAACAAAATTCTTGCCATAGGCTCCATAGAGCCAGGCGGTTCTGATGATATAGGCCGCCTTATGGAGGCTCTGGATCGCCACTTCCCCCTCGCGTTTGCTGCGGCCGTAGACCCCCAGCGGGCAAGGCTCATCATCTTCCCTATAGGGACGGCGGCCCTTGCCGTTGAAGACATAATCCGTGGAAAGGTGTATCATCCCCGCTCCGATCTCCGCGGCGAGGCGGGCGATGTTTGCCGCTCCCTGGGTGTTTATCCTGCTGCAACTGAGGGCGTCCTCTTCGGCCATATCCACGGCAGTATAGGCGGCACAGTTGAGGATCCACGAGACAGGGCCCTGAGCTTGGGCAAAAGCCCTGAGGCTTTCCCCCTGGGTAATATCCACTTCCCGGTCGCTTCCCCGGTAGGCTAGAGCGGAGGCCTCACAAAGCCGGGCCGCTTCTGTTCCCAACATGCCTTTGGCGCCGATAATCCAGAGCATTATCCCCTCCCCCCTGCAAAGAACGGCAGGTTTTGGTCTTTGGCGGATACCATATAGTCCATCCCCAGATCCGGCCAGCTTATACCGATCTGAGGATCATTCCAGATAATCCCCCCTTCGTCCTCAGGGTGATAGAAATCAGTGCATTTGTAGGCAAACACCGCGGTCTCGCTCAAAACCAGAAAACCATGAGCAAAGCCCTGGGGTATATAAAACTGATTGTGCTTTTCCCCGCTCAGGTGGATGCCCTGCCATTGACCATAGGTCCGGGAATGAGGCCGAAGGTCCAGGGCCACATCAAACACGGCTCCCTCCAGGACCCGGACCAGTTTTCCCTGGGGGTGCTGTTTCTGAAAATGCAAGCCCCGCAGGACCCCTTTGGCCGAGCGGGATTGATTATCCTGAACAAAGCGGCCGGCTATGCCTGCTTTGACAAAATCCCGTTCTGTATAGGATTCAAAGAAATACCCCCGGCTGTCCTTAAAAACAGCGGGGATAATTTCATATACGCCCTCAAGGGAACCGGGGATAAAGGTAAAGGCCATCAGGAATGTTCCCCAATATACTGCAAATACGCGCCGTATTCGGTCTTATAGGAATGGGCCAGGACCAAGAGTTCCTCCCTGGAGAGCCAGCCGTTGGCAAAGGCGATTTCTTCGATGCAGGAAACATACATGCCCTGTCTTTTTTGAATGGTAGCAATGAAATTGGAGGCTTCCAGGAGGCCGTCATAGGTACCGGTATCCAGCCATGCCATGCCCCGGCCCAGGATTTCCACGGTCAAGCGCCCCTGAGCAAGGTAGGCGTTATTCACCGAGGTGATTTCCAGTTCACCCCGGCTGGAGGGCTCCACCTGTTTGGCGATCTCCACCACCTCATTATCGTAGAAATACAAACCCGGCACCGCATAATGGGAAGCAGGGTGTACCGGCTTTTCTTCAATGGTCAGGGCCTTACCGGTCTCATCAAAGGAGACCACCCCATAGGCGCTGGGCTCTTTGACATAGTACCCGAAGATCCGGGCGCCCCCTGCGTCTTGTACCTGGGCAACTGCTTGGCGCAGGGTTCGGCTGAAACTGCGGCCATAGAAGATATTGTCCCCTAAAACCAAGGCGCAGGCATCCTCACCGATAAAGTCCCTTCCCAGAATAAAGGCATCTGCCAGGCCCCGGGGCGTACTCTGCGGGGTATAGGCAAAGCGCATACCCAGGCCGCGGCCGTCGCCGAAAAGCTCCTGAAAAAGGGGCAGATCCCGGGGGCTGGAGATGATCAAGACTTCCCGGATCCCTGCCAGCATGAGAACCGACAGGGGATAATAGATCATGGGCTTGTCGTAGAGGGGAAGGATCTGTTTTGAAACCGCTTTGGTAATGGGATAGAGCCGGGTTCCGGCTCCTCCCGCAAGAATAATGCCTTTCATCGGAAACCATCCTAGCACCCCCAGGCTGCGCTTGTCAACGCGCCTGCCGCGGGCACGCCTGCCGCGGGCATAGCAGGGGGCGTCCCTCTTTTTTCTCCTGTTTTCGGTACTCCGTCGAACTCATGTATGCTTTTACGGCCATAACCAAGACGGCCGGTCGTTAATATCGCTCGGAAGTGGCAACCAGAACTTGGGCTGACTGTGTGTCCAGCGCCCTTAAACGCAGTCGCCGAATATCGCCCGTGCCGGTAACGGCTCCGGTAAGGATCACGTTTGCCCCGGCGATTTTACCTATGGAAACTGCCTGGGCATCGTCAACTTCTCCTGAAAGCTGAAAGTTTTGCTCGTTGCGAATCCTGTCCAGTTGGCTCCGGTCTATGAGGGTCAGACCTTGTTCTACCATAATATACTCCAGTTCGTTGGCTATGAACTCCGCAATATCCGGATCTCTGGCGGTAACATACACGATTGCCAGCTTTGATTGCGGGGAGAGTTTAACCATGACTTTTTCCGCTGCCCGGGCCAGAGAACCTTCGATGCCGCCTGCATTGACCGCCGCAGGCCGTGCGGGAGAAGGGGTTCCTGCGGGAGCCGGGGAAGCGCCGGTTCTTGCCACGGTCTGAACGGGAGCGGCGTCCAGCTGCTCTATGGTAAAATCATGTATCGAATACGGGGAAACAAGAAAGGTAAGAGCATTCGAGTCGGCGGTAAAGGGCAGTTTATCGGTGCTTAAGGTATACAGTTCCGCATGGATCGTATGTTCTCCATTAGGGACAATGATCTTGCCCTGTCCGCCGTTGTTCAGAACCAGCCGCTCTACCCCGTCGATGTATATCCGTTCTTTGAATCCCGCGTTGACCGGCATTGCGGCCCGCTGGATGATGAGCTCCGACTCGTTTGCTCCCGCCTGGCGCGCCATGCCGCCGGATGATGCCGGGGAACCCAGCGAACCGCAGGCCGCGCAGAGCGCGGCGATGACAAAAACAGCTATTCTTTTCATGTCTCCTCTTTTCCTATGTCAGTATTGAAAGAAAATAAGCACGGACCGGCGCAGGCCGGAGCCCATGCTGATCCGTGAAACGATCCCCTGCAAGCGGATTCCTAGCGCTTGAAGCTTAAGCCTACGGTAAAAAACCGGCTAAACGGCGTGCTTATTGTCTGCGAGAATGAGCCAACTGAAAATTTTGATTCTATCATGTAATTGTCAAAGCCGGCTTCGATGAATGCGCCGAAAGCAGCGGCAAAATAGTAGGCCGCTCCTGCGTCAATACCAATCGCAAAACCTCCGGCGGAATCGAAGTTTTGCTGAACCGTACCGGCGGTAACAAAGCCAAGGGCATAGCCCAGCTTACCGACCGCATAGAGGTCGAGTTTGGGAAGCAGGTCAAAGTGGTAGGCAGCGCGCAGAAGTATGGGCACTGCCATCGTCGTCATGGTGTCCCCTCCGCCGCTCAGCGAGGAGGTGTCAACGCCTATCTCCCCTCCAATAGACAGGGGGATGTTAATGGGAAGTAAATAATCAAGGTAAATATTCGCCCCCAAACCCGTAGTGCCCTCAAGGTGGATGCCCGCACCATTCGCGTCCACCCTTCCCAGCGCGAACCCCGCGCTGATGGTGATCTGCGCATAGGCCCCTGCTGCTGAAATACCTGCCAGCAGCGTCACAAAAACAGTCTTTTTCAAAAAACCGTTCCGAATCATTCTGTGCTCCTTACATTTAGCAAAAACATTGCTCAAAGGTGGTTGTTTTCAACATAAGCTCTGAATAACACCCCATCCCTTGATACACTCATCTTTATCCGCGGCGGTTCCCGTAACCCAGCTTACCCTGCCGGAACACCTGCCGCCGGTATACGCCTTTCATGGGGCGTCCCATATCCGCCATTCCTGGGCTTATTCCATCTCACCTCCTTTTTTATCCCCGTCCTTAACCGCCCGCCGAAGCCACAGGCCCCCATTGCCCCGCCTCGCCCTTGCGGTTCTCGTAGCGCTGGCACGATTGCTTCGGGCTTCGCCCTCGCAATGACGGCCTTCCCGCAACGCCCCACGTCATATCCCCGCTCTGGGCTAGGAGACCACCACGTCCCTGGCAATGACGACTTTCCCGCAACACCCCCCACGTCATTGCGAGCGAAGCGAAGCAATCCACTACTACGGAATCACCGCCGAAGCCACCGGCCCCCACTGCCCCGCTTCGCCCTTGCGGTTCTCGTAACGGCAGCACACGTAGACCGTCTTGCCCGCATCCTCCGCATCGAACAGCAGCTTCTCCTTACGCCGCCGGGTAAACCGGTTGTGCGTAAGACCCTTCCCGTCCGTGGGAACCTTCATCAGATAGTGCTTATCCGACGCTGCCTGTTCCAGGCTGGCTCCTCCTGGGGGCATGATGCCCAGATAGACCACGTAGCCGTAGTCGCTTTCAGGCGCCAGCTCCAATGTTCCCGCCAGAGGTCCCAGATGGAGCGTCATGGCGTGGGGCCCGCCGGGGTAGCTTAAGGAAGCCGCGGGCACCCCGTCGGGGGCGGGAGCGGGCGAGGGGTGGGT
>JAITEL010000018.1 GCA_031282065.1 Treponema sp. | reverse complement strand
ACAAATCAAACTGTTGATAGGGGGATAATTCCATTCCCTTAACTTGTTGACAGTGGGAGAAGTGCCCCATGCCTATCGGGGAATGTCTCGTCCAAAAACAACTTATTCGACAGCCTCGTAGACCGTATGGTCTATATTGCCCGGAATGAGCAGGGGTGCGGAACGGGAGCGCAAGCCTAACATATCTGGAGATTCAGAGCAAACCACGTTGTTGATAATCCGTCCTTCATAGATTTTACCGCTCTTTTTCTGCGTATCCACCACCCAAATACCCGCGTATGCTTGCATCCGTGGACTGTCCAGGCTGGTAATGAGAACTCCCAGCGGGTCCATATATTGTTTAAATGTCCCCTCGTTCTCCTCATAGTCCCCACTAAATGACACTCTCTCAAAACGTCCAGCCCGTTTGGGTACCGGCATCTCTATAATATGGGCAAGTACCTTGCTTTCACCGTTCAGATACACACGACCAGGGTACAAACCTTGCAATTTCATGGCGTTTTGGAAGCTACTCTTTGTATGAAAGAGGCGATGGTTACAAGAAGGAGGAAACACTATGATATATTCAAATACCACTTTAGCTGAAAAGACCGCCATACTCAAAACCACCATCGCCGAAGTCGAGGCCATCATCATCGGCGCCGGCCTCTCCTCCGCCGCGGGGCTGGCCTATGACAATGCCGATACCTTCAACGCCTTATTCCCCGGCTATCATGATCGTTACGGCCTCAAGACCATCAGCGAAGCCGACTTTTACCACTTCCCCACACCGGAGGAACAATACGCCTACTGAATCAGGCATATCGCCGCCATACGCTATGACTTTCCCCCCAGAAAACCCTACCTTGATTTACAGCGCATAATCAAAGAAAAAAAACACGTCATCTTTACCACCAATACCGATGGACAGTTTTTCAAATCAGGCTTCGATACCGAAAAAATCTGCTTCCCCCAGGGCGACTTGGCATTCTTCCAATGCTCAAAACCCTGTACTGATGAACTCTACCCCAACGAATAAACGGTAAAAGAAATATGCTCTCATATCGGTGATACGAACTTTGCCATACCAAGCGCCGACATCCCCCGCTGCCCTCATTGCGGCGCCCCTTAGTCCCCAACGTAAGGAGGGGCAAAAATTTTGTTGAGAAACCCTGGATAGAAAAGTATGAGATGCTGAATGATTTCCTGGACGCGAACCGGGGTAAGAAAATGCTGTTCCTCGAACTCGGCGTAGGCTTTAACACCCCCGGTATAATCCGCCATGAATTTGAATTCCTGTTTATGATGCGGAAGTACGCCGAAATGATACGCATAAACATGAACGTTGTCGAAATTTCTTTGATACACAACGAGGACCGCGCCGCCGTCATTCAGGGCGATTTAGGCCCCATCTTGGATAAACTGGCGGAGGGTTATTGAGGTTATTTTTTCGCCTTGTTCTTTTCCTGGCACTCAAGAAGAATGTCAAGCTGCTTGATGATATATTCCTGTAGATAATCGTCAAGTTTCTCAAAATTCCGCATAACCCGGTCCAGCCGGGGATTATGCTTCTCCTTGAACATTTTCCCGGCCCCACCCCACTCCGCAGCCATTTCTCATTGGCCCCGCAATTCACGCAGATAAGCTCGATAATCCGGTCATTGATATCCCGATGGCTTGTCTCAAGCGCCCCGATATAGGAACGGCTTACCTTTATGGCTTCGGCAAATTCATCCTGCCGCATACCAAGGGCCTTGCTAGCTCTGGACGGGGTAGGGCAGGTTTCATCAGAAAAGATCCATTGTGAACACTGTCTGCATACGGGCAAGGAGGGAATAACGACCTATTACCCCAGTATCATGGCGGCGATGATAGTCATGCCGGGAGATTCGGTGGGGTAGCTTGCAAAGTATGAGGTGGAGTATCAATATTTATCTTCACCTGCAAGGAGGCAAGCCATCCGTGGCTGATCGAAACAGTGAGAAACTCCTATTTGCAAGAGAGTAAGCGGTGGGTTTGGAACGGGAGGCATCACCTTGAATACCGGTATTGATGGATAAATGGGGTAGCAAGCCGGGATCATAAGGAGGCACTGCTGGTGAATTACCTGGATTTTCAGATGGGGTAAATATTAAATTGCTGTTATTTTAATCGAGTTATATTGACAAACGAATCGTCTCATAGTATTCTTGAACATAAGCATACATCGCTACATCAGCAGAATATGCACAGCGTGTTTTTACGTTGCTTGTAGTGATGTAAAAAGCACCTCTCCTTCTGGCTGTCTAAAAAAGCCGTGTTTTTTAGACAGCCCTTTTATTTATCGATTGTGGGATAGGGTTTGGTATAGTATAGTCAATGAGGAAGTCTTAAGATGAAGCAATTACATATAGAAGATGCAATCGGCCAGGTCCTTTGCCACGATCTCACCCGTATCGTACCCGGTGAAATGAAAGGCCCTCAGTTCCGTAAAGGACATGTCATACAGGAAGCGGACATCCCCATATTGCGTTCCATGGGTAAGGAACATGTTTTTGTCTGGGAGAAGCAGCCGGGTATGGTTCATGAGGATGAGGCTGCAGCACGTCTAGCGGCCCTATGCACAAACACCCATATACGGACCGGCCTGGTCACTGAGGGTAAAATTGAGCTTTTTGCAGAGCAGGATGGGGTCTTTTGTGCTGATGTAGCACGGCTCAACCAGGTGAATGGGCTTCCTCACATCATCATTGCAGCCCGTCATGCCTACTCCACGGTAAAGGCCGGGGATAAACTGGCGGCTATGAAGGTGATCCCTTTAGTGGTGTCCGAAGAAACCTTGGCACAAGCAGAAGCTGCGGCAGGGAGTACGCCTCTTTTTGCACTCCTGCCCTATATACTAAAAAATGCCTGGGTGATAACTACCGGAAGCGAAATAGCCGGGGGCTTGATTAAGGATAGCTTCACACCGGTGATCGTCAAAAAACTCAGAGCCTACGCCATTGAGGTGATCCGGCATGTGGTGGTAGGGGATGGTGTGGATGCAGTGGCTGGGGTAATTAGAGAAGCCCTTATGGAAAAACGGGAAAAACCGGACCTGATCCTTTGTACCGGCGGTATGAGCGTTGACCCGGACGACAACACCCCAGGGGCCATCAAACAGAGCGGCGCACAGATTGTTACTTATGGCACGCCTACTATACCGGGTGCGATGTTCCTGCTGGGCTACTATGCTGAGGGCCTGCCTATCCTGGGGCTTCCGGGCTGCGTCATGTATATGCAGACCACCATCTTCGACCTGGTCCTACCCCGTATCGCCGCAGGCATCAGGATGAGCAAACAGGATTTTACGGTCTTGGGGAACGGCGGCTTGTGCTTGGGCTGTAAAGAGTGCCACTATCCGGTTTGTCCCTTTGGTAAAGTCTAGGGCTTGTCCGAAACTCCTCCATACCACTACATCCTGAATTCTGAGCCCAGATACACTTGCCGAACCATCTCATTGGCCAGGATACTGTCCCTATCCCCTCGTGCCACGATGGTGCCGGTGTTTATAATGAAGGCTTCGGTGGTAATTTCCAGGGTGTCCCGTACATTGTGGTCGGTGATGAGGATGCCGATACCTTTTTCCGCAAGTTGGCGGATTATCTGCTTGATTTCATATACTGCAATAGGGTCTATGCCGGCAAAAGGCTCATCCAAAAGCAGGAATTTGGGCTCCGTAGCCAGGGCCCGGGCAATCTCGGTCCGGCGGCGTTCACCCCCGGATAGGGTAAACCCGTATTGGCTTCGGATCCGGCCTATACCGAATTCTTCGAGTAAGGCTGCAAGGCGCTGCTTTTTTTCCGTTTTCCGAAGGTCCCGGCGGCTTTCCAGAATGGCCCAAATGTTTTGCTCCACCGTGAGCTTCCGGAAAATCGACGCTTCCTGCGGGAGGTAGGCGATACCCTGCCGGGCTCGCCGATACATGGGTTTAGTGGTGATATCCACATTGTCCATAGTAACTTTTCCCATGGAAGGCCGGTAGAAGCCCACGATCATATAGAAGATGGTTGTTTTCCCTGCTCCATTAGGCCCCAGCAGCCCTGCCACAGTCCCGTTATACATGAAAAAATTAACGCCCCGAACCACTTCCTTGCGGCCAAAGCGCTTATGGAGATCCGAAACCCCCAGTATATGCAGGTCTTGCTTGCAGACCTGGGTATCCGCCTCAAGCACTCCATCCACCGGTGCTTGCGTATCTGCTTCCCCCATTGCTAGTCCTTTATAGAGCCGGAAACCGTCCCTTCCATGGTAACATCATCGGTATCCAGGTCTACCCGAATCCGGTCGGCCCTGAATTCATCGTTCTTTTTAAACACCACGGGAAATCCTGAAAGATCCAGCAGTTTTTCCGTGCGCCGGTATACGGCGTATTCAGAGCGGCATACCATGGTGTCTTTGAAAAGCCGTACCCCTATCTGGAATACCGTAACTTCTGCCTGATCATCGTACTCAATAAAGCGGCCTTTAGCCACGATCTTGTTCTTCTTGTCTTCCAAGGTCGCGTTGCCTTCAAGCCGGGCTATTTTCAGCTTTCGGTCGTACCGCAGACGGTCCGTTTGAAAGTAGATGTCCTTTGCCTCTTCTTTGCCCCAGACCTCCCCGGTACAATCAACGAACTGGTTGTTGTCCCCGTGTATCTCAATCCGGTTGGCCCTGAGCAGGAGATTATCCGAGCGCACTTCGGCGTTTCCCGTAAGAACCGTGAGCTCTTTACCCGAAGCCCGGCTCCCATTCATCCTATTGGCCTTGAAGGTGAAGATATCCCCGTGCATGGGGGCAAGGCAAATACCAAGGAAGATTCCTATCCCATAACACCACACCGCCCTATTCACTGAGTCCCTCCTTTTCTGTTTCTTCTTCCTCATCCTCCCAGACATAGGTACCGCTAATGCCCGAACTAAAGCCCCAGGTCCGGTTACGAATATCCGCAGAAAATCCCCAGCCTGAGAAATTCGTCCCATCCGCACGCTGCATATCCACTTGCTCGCCTTCCCCTCCGGAGAGCAGCCGTTCCTTGTCCTGCCAATGCAAGTGCTCGGTCTCAAGGGTAATATCCTCGGATTCCACTTCAAGGCGAACCCCATCTTTCAGGCGTATGTTGCCCGAATCAAGCTCTACCGAAGCGGTTCCTGCCTGGCCTATGGCGTTTATGTCCACTCCCTGATGCTCAAACTGCTCAAAAGAGAAATTGGTAAGCTCCATAGTCTGGCGTTTTTCATAGCGCTCTGCGGATTCAGCGGTGAACCGTACCTGGGGCTTGCCGTTTCTCACCCGCACGTATTCCACATCTTTCATAAGGATATCCGGCTGATCCCCCTGATCCGATGCAGACGGCCCGTAATCAAAGGAACAGGCCCCCAGCAGCAAGACCACGAGGGCCAGGGTATGCACTTTTTTCATAGGCCCTGCCCTTGGCCCAGGGCGCTGTCCCGAACCGCGGCGATAAAGGCCCGAAACAAAGGGCTTGCCCCTGTGGGTTTTGACTTGAATTCCGGGTGAAACTGCACCCCCACGCCCCAAGGGTGATCCGGCCATTCCACTGCCTCCACGAGACCCCTATCCGGGGTAAAGGCGCTGATACACAAACCGGACTCGGTCATGGCACGGCGGTAGGTGTTGGAAAATTCGTAGCGGTGCCGGTGCCGCTCAAAGATGGTCTTCGCTTGGTAGCTTGCAAAAAGACGGGTCCCCGGTTCTACCAAGGACGCACTCTTCCCTAGACGCATGGTGCCTCCGTAGTTTTTCACATCCACCTGTTCGTCCAAAAGGCTTATTACCGGATGCTTGGTGCTCTGGTTAAATTCCGTAGAATCCGCATCTTCCCAGCCCAGTACATGGCGTCCCCAGTCAATGACCATGATCTGCATACCCAGGCAGATGCCCAGATAGGGTATCTTATGGGTCCGGGCCCAGGCCGAGGCTTGGATCATACCCTTGGTACCGCGCTGGCCAAAGCCGCCGGGAACCAGTATGCCCTGTATGCCCCCTTCTGGAGCAGCGTGCCCCAGGATGGCTTCCAGGCTGTCCGTTTCCTCAAGCGCGCCGGCATCGATCTTGACCAGTTCCACGGACACCCCGGTCTCAAGGCCCCCGTGAAACAGGGCTTCGTACACCGATTTATAGGCGTCGTGGAGGTCCATGTACTTGCCTACAATGCCAATGCGCACTGTGCCTTGCCGGCGCTTGCACTTTTCCATCATGGTATACCAGGATTCCAGGTTGGCATGACGGCTCTCAACCCCCATTTTCTTCAAGACCACTTGATCCAGCTTCTGATCGAAAAAGACCAAAGGTATCTCATAGATCGTGGTCTCTACATCATACGAAGTAAACACCGCATCGGGATCCACATTGGTGAACAGGGCGATCTTCCGGCGGGTGGCTTCGTCCAGGCTCACCGGCGCCCGGCAGATGAGTATGTCCGGCTGTATGCCCTGTTCCTGCATGGCCTTCACCGAATGTTGAGTAGGTTTGGTCTTGAGTTCTCCCCCTGCCACTTCAGGAATAAGGGTAAGATGTACCGAAAGCGCGTTTATCCTGCCTGCTTCATGGATGAGCTGCCGGGCGGCTTCCAAGAAGGGGATGGATTCAATATCCCCGACCGTGCCGCCTATTTCCACGATGACCACATCCGTATCAGGATCCTCTCGGGCAGCGGCGAGGATCCGGTTCTTGATTTCATCGGTAATATGGGGTATCACCTGTACACAGCGTCCCAGATAGCGGCCTTCCCGCTCTTTACGGATCACCGCATCGTAGACCTGGCCGGTGGTGATGGAATTGCTCTTGGACAAGGCCCCGGAGGTAAACCGGGCGTAGTTTCCCAGATCCAGGTCTGTTTCCGCTCCATCGTCGGTAACATAGACCTCCCCGTGTTGATAGGGACTCATGGTCCCGGCATCCACGTTAAGATAGGGGTCGCACTTTACCATACGCACCGTAAGCCCCCGGCCCTCCAGCAAGGCCCCCAGGGAAGAAGCGGCCACCCCTTTCCCCAAACTCGAGCAGACCCCTCCAGAGACAAAAATCAGCTTATTCATTTTTTTAGTTATCCATTATTGGCGAGGTTGTTTCAAGCGGGAGCCGGGTATGGGGGCCGAAGGGCCCCCCAAGCCCCCCGAAAGTGCGTCTTGACCACCGCAAGCGAGAGGCAAGGGGCGCTTCGATCCCTAATCACCACTGCCCGTCAGGGGCGTTAAACCCGCTGGCGGGGGAAAGGGGTTATAGAAGCGGCTGCCGTCTTGGAAGGTAAACCACATCCCCAGGGCAAAGAGGAGCACCGACAGGACCAGAACCCAGCGATCCGCCGCGCTCAAAGGACGCGCTGCATACCAGGTCCGGCGCCGGTGCTTCCCAAAGCTCCGCAGCTCCATAGCCCGGCTCACCACATCAATACGATCCAATGAAGAGAAGACCAGGGGCAGCAAGATGGCAGCGGCTCCCTTGAGGCGTTTCACCCAGGAGACCTTGCGGGACAGCTCTATGCCCCGGGCTTGCTGGGCCTGGGAGATGTTCTCGTAATCCCGCTGCACATCCGGGATATACCGCAGGGAAAGGCTCACCGCATAGGCAATGGCATAGGGCACCCCAATGCGGTTAAGGGATGAGGCAAACTCACTGGGATTCGTGGTAACCATCAAGAGTATTGCCGGCGGCAGGATCATCCCGTATTTCAAAAGGACGTTAGCTTCGTAAAAGAGCTGTTCCAGGGTGAGGGTGAAGCGGCCTATACCCGCAAAGATGAGGTGCCGGGAGCCGTAAATCGCAACCCCTTGTTCCGGGGCAAACAGGTATATTCCCAGCAGATTACAGACCATAAAGAACAGGAGCATCTTGAAAATGAAGGAGACCTCCCGCACCTTGATCCCCGATAGGATGAATAGGCCGATCCCCCCCAGGGTCATAAGCGCCATGAGCCGGGTGTCGTAGCCTGCCATGGCCAAGACAGACCACAGGAGAAAGACCACCAGCTTAGTCGAACCTGACAGGGCGTGGATGGGGGATGTTCCGGGTATATACCCCAGCATGAAACGGCTCATGCCAAAGCCGCCTCCCGCTGTACACGCTCATAATCAATAAAATGCTGAACAAAGCCCCGGGGGTCCGCTATGCCCGCGCGCAGGGCCACATCATACAGGGAGGTCCGCTTAAGGCTTGCCGCCTCTATGAGGCGCTGATCCGTGAGGATGGCCGAGGGGCGCTCATCTGCCAGGAGCTTGCCCCCGGCAAGGACCAGCGCCCGCTGGGTATATTCCAGCATCAGGTGCATATCATGGGTGATAAAGAGAAAGCTCATACCCGCGCTCCTGTTGAGTTTCCGCAGGAACTCCATAATGGCCGCATAGTGCCGAAAGTCCTGGCCCGCGGTAGGTTCATCCAGGATGATGAGGGAAGGCCCCAGAACCAGGATGGAGGCTATGGTAAGCCGTTTCTTTTGCCCGTAGCTTAAGGCGCTCACCGGCCAGGTACGGAAGGGGTACAGCCCGCAAATGTGCAAGGTCTCCATGACCCGCTCCTTAAGCTCCTTTTCCCCTATGCCCCGGGTCCTCAGTCCCAGGGCGACTTCATCAAAGATCAGGGGAAAGGAGATCATCTGATTGGGGTTCTGCATGACAAAGCCTATATGCTCTGCCCGTTCCTTGATGGAATACCCCGCAAGGTCCCTTCCCTCAAAGAAGATAGACCCTGAAACCGGCGTTTGAAACGCGCAGATGAGCTTGGCCAGGGTGGATTTCCCTGCACCGTTCTTTCCCACCAGGCTCAGCCACTCCCCTTTGGCTATGCTCAAGGAGACCCCTTCCAGGACCAGGCGCTTGTGTTCATCCCGGGGATAGGAGAAGGCAATGTCCTTAAGCTCAAGGAGCGGGGAAGCAGGCTGCTGCGGGGGCAGGCCCTCAAGGCCCCGGTTCCACGCCTTAAGGCGCAGGGGATCAAAGCTCAGGGCCGCCAGGTTTTCCGGGTGCATGGGCGGGCTAATCTCAATACCCGCATAGCGCAGGGCGCTTATATAGAGGGGTTCCCGGATACCGGTCTTCCTCAGGATGTCCGCGGCCAGAAGCTCCCCCGCGGGGAGGGCCGCGGTGATCCTGCCCTGTTCCATGACCACGATACGGTCAAGGCCGCGGTGGAGCACCTCCTCAAGGCGGTGCTCCACGATGATAATGGTCTTTCCCGTTTCCCGGTGTAAACGGTCTATGAGCTCAATGGTCTTTGCCCCCGCGGCAGGATCCAGGTTAGCCAGGGGTTCATCAAACAAGAGGATGTCCACCCTGTCCATCAGGACCCCCGCAAGGGACACCCGCTGTTTCTGTCCCCCGGACAGGTGCTGGGGCGCCTTGGCAAGGTGCTCCTCTATATGCACGAGCCGGGCAAGCTCCTCCACCCGGCGGTGCATTTCCGCGGTGGGCACGCAGTCATTCTCCGCCGCAAAGGCGATATCTTCCCCCGCGCTCAGCCCCACAAACTGGGCGTCCGTATCCTGGAGCAGGGTACCTACTTTCTTGGAGACGGCAAAGAGGTCCATGTCCCGGACATCCTCCCCCATGAGGGAAAGGCTGCCCCCTATGGTTCCCTTAAAGGCATGGGGGATAAGGCCGTTGATGCAGTGGGCCAGGGTAGATTTCCCCGAGCCCGAAGGCCCGACAATGAGTATCTTTTCCCCCGCTTGGATGGACAAGGAGATGCGGTATAAGGTCGGTTCTGCTTGGGCGGCATAGGTAAAGGTAAAGTCCTTGAACAGGATGGCCGGGGTACGCACAAGGGCCTGCTAGTCCGCCTTGAGGCTGCCTGCTTTTACCTTGGTCCGGGTATAGCCAAACGCGAGGATGCTCCCCAGGATGAGGACCACCGCGCTGTTGAGCCCGCCGGCCACCAGGCCCTGGAGATAGACCTTATCCGCAGGTTCCTGGTAGATAAGGATGTCTAAGGTAGGGGCCAGGGCAACCCAGACAATGGCGTTGGCGAGGACCTGCACGATATTAAAGAGGATGCCTTTGCTGAGGGTGAATGCCCCTTCCTCGATCTTATAGACCTTCACGAAGAAGCCGATGAAAAGGCCGTACAGGGCGTCCGCAATAACCCAGCTCCACCAGACCCCGCCCCAGGTGAGGTCGGTCAAGGTATGGCCGATGAAGCCGATAAGGAAGCCTGCTACAGGGCCGAAGATCGCCGCAAAGACCGTCAAGACGGCACAGGCCACATTGAAGTTGGTGTTGGGTACTCCTGAAGGGATCGCCACAAACCGCATGAGGACGAAGACCAGGGCGGCGCCTATCCCGATAGCCACCACGGTTCTTACGGGGACGAGCTTTCTTTCCATAAATCCATACTCCTTATAAAACGATGATTTTCTGCTTCACTATAGTTCAATCGAACATAAAAGACAATCAAGGCCGGAGAGGGCAGGATACACCCAAGGGGGAGGCTCCGCCCCGCCGCGACGGAGCCTTGCGTCGTGCCTCGACGCAGCCTTGCGTCGTGCCTCGACGTAAGCTTACGTCGTGCCTCGACGCAGCCTTACGTCGTGCCTCGACGCAGCCTTACGTCGTGCCTCGACGGCTGCCCTTAAGCGCCTCCCCCGCCCGGGCCTCTCGTACCCAGACCCGTCTCTCCCCGCTATGCTATGCCCTTGTTCTTGATGTACGGTATAGTCTATATTTGAATAGACTACGCTAGCATAGGTAAAGGCATGGGTAGTGCTTTCATGTATTCTGTTGTTTGTCCATACCATAAGGCTTTAAGGAGCTTCTTTCATGCGATTGAACCGAAAACTGGCCCTTACGTTTATGCTGATTTCCCTAGCCCCTTTTCTGTTGGGGATGCTGTTCATACTCCTTATATCAGGACAAACCATACATCAAAATGCCCTGGGCTTTTTCGGGGAATATGGAAAAACCATAGCCAGGGAGGTGGGCAGCTTCTTCGCGCAAAAACAGGGCTTTGCCCAGGCCTGCGCCCTGTACCCGGAAGTCCAGGGCATGTATTGGCCCTCGGTTACTCAGGCCATGCACGCTTCTTTGGAGAAGCTCTCCGCGGTAGACGCCATAGATACCTATATGCTGGTCAGGCCGGACGGTTCCTATTACCGCTCGGATAATCCGGGGAATCCCGCCCTGGAGGGCCTGGTAAGCGCGGACAACGAAGACCCCCAGGCCGCACCCACCCTCTTAACCGGCAGGGACTACTTTCAGCAGCTGCTTACCGATAATCCCCACGGGGCCTATAAGACCTTTGTGGCCACCCCCAATCTCTCCCGGTCCACCGGGCAGAAGCAGATCATCGTGGCCGCTACGGTCAGAAGCCCGGAAGGCAGGAGCGCCGGGATTTTTGCCCTGATGCTTAATGCAAAAACCTTAGAGCAGCTCCTGGATGAGCTTACCGCAAGTATTTATAGGGATTTTGGAAGCCAGGTGAGCCTGTTCCTGGTATCCCGTTCAGGGGCGGTAGCGGCCGTGCGGGAATACGATCCGGACCGTTCCCGGTATGTGGAAAAAGCCTTACGGGTTAATGAGGAGATTACCCTGGGAGACCTGTCCCCCGCAGTGCTGGAGGCCTTACAGGACGCGCAAAAGAGGGATGCCCAGTATACCCTGTTTACCCCTGAGAAGACCCGGAGAAGCTTTGTGATGACCCGTGCCCAGGTTCCCCAAACCGACTATGCCCTGGTGTTAACCATCCCGGTTCGGGTGATCCACACCGCCTTGTACGATATGCTGTTCATAGCCCTGATTTTTTTGCTGGTCCTCTTCCTGGCGGTTGTCGGGGCGATCTTCATCCTCAACAAACGGCTGGTTAGCCCCATTGCCCGTACGGCGGCTACCCTGCATGACATATCCCTGGGTTCCGGGGATCTTACCCAGCGGCTTGTGGTCAGCGGAAAGGATGAGGTTACGGAGGTAAGCACCTATTTTAATACCTTTATGAACACCCTCCAGGATCTTATCCGGGAACTTATGAAGCAGGAACTGCGTATTGAGGACCTTTCCCAGGCGCTTGAGCAGTACTCAGACCATATAGCCAAAGAAGTAAGCGCCATTACTTCCCGTATAAAGGAGCTCCATGAACAGACCGGCGCCCAAGGCCGGGCGGTAGAGGAGACCACCGGTTCTGTCCGCCAGATCACCTGCAGTATTGAGGCCCTCTCCCAGGAGATTGCATCCCAGACCGCGGCGATAGTCCAATCCTCTGCGGCAGTGCATCAAATGGTGTCGAATATCGCCTCTATTTCCCGGCATAGTTTCAGGATGAAGACCCTCTTCGAGGAACTCATCACGGTCTCGGAGCATGGCAAGCAGAACCTCACCCAGGTCGAGGCTTTGGTACAAGCCTTGGCACGCCAGTCCTCCCGGCTTTTGGAGACCAATAAGGTGATCACCACCATTGCGTCAAAGACCAACATCTTGGCCATGAACGCCGCTATAGAAGCGGCCCATGCAGGAGTCGCCGGCAGGGGCTTTGCCGTAGTGGCCAGTGAAATCGCCAAGCTTGCGGAAGACACCGCCCGGCAATCCAAGCACATTCGGGATGATCTCCAACAGAGTATCACCACCATTGACGAAATCGTGGGCGCTTCGGCCAGCATGGACAGCACCTTCACCAGGATTTCCCTGCACATTGCCCAGGTGTATAGCCTGGTAGAGGAGATTTCCCAGGCTATGGAGGAACAGACCGAAGGAAACAGCCAGCTTGTGGAAGCCCTGGAACTGATCCAGCAGAACACCATCCAGATTCGGGATGAGTCGGTGGGGATGAACGCCGACTCTGCCGCCATTCTCAAGGCCATGAGCCATTTGGAAGCAGCTTCCCAGCACGTACAGCAGAGCGCCCGGGAAATTGCCGAGTTTACCGGCAATATCAATAAGACAGTTACGCATATTACCGAAGGGGCCCTTACGAATTCCCGGATAGTCCAGGAACTGCATAGAGTGACCACTCGATTTAAGGTATAAGGATTATAAGGAACAGTTATGAGTATCAAGGTTGGAAGCCGTCAAAGCTATGATATGGACGGTTTACTCAAAGAAATAGCACAGCCCGGGCTTATGGTGGTGCTCTATTTCTTTTCATGGGAATATGAACGCTTTGAACCCCACAAAGCCGTAAAGAGAACCTTCCCCCAGGCGGTCTGTGTAGGTGCGTCTATGCAGGGAGGCTGGAGTACCACAGGGGTGGTGGAAAAAGGCATTGTGGCCCTGTCCCTGGGCGCTGATGAAGTGGAGGAGGTCTTTACCGGCTTTAAGGAGGGAATTAAGAGCGACCCTGCTCACTGCGCCCAGGCGGCCATAGAGGAACTCAAAGGCAAGCTCGGCTACCGGAATATCAGCCCCGATGACTACCTGGGCCTTATCTTCTTTGACGGGCTTGGCCGGGGGGAAGTAATCATGCAGGCATTAAGCATGGAAGCCCGGCTGAATCTGCCTTTTGTGGGAGGGGCTGCCTCAGATGAGCGCTTTGCCAAAACCCTGGTATGCTGCGATGAAAGGCTTTCCGCCGATGGCCTGGTGCTTGTGGTTATGAAGATGAAGATACCCTTTTACTACACCCACTCCCTTCATCTCAGCCCCGAGGGGAGCTCCATAGTGGCCACCAAAGCTGACGCTCAGCAGCGCCTCGTCTGGGAGCTTAACGGAGAGCCTGCGGCTCCCTATTATGCCAAACTCATAGGAGCTAAGAGTATTGAAGCGCTTACCCACGAAGTGTTTATCCAGCATCCCCTGGGGGTGGTTTCCGGGAATACGGTCTATTGCCGCAGTCTTTACGGAGTGGTAGAGGGAAGGGCGCTGAGGTTCTTCTGCTACATAGAAGCGGGGACCACCTTGCATCTGTTACGGCCGGGAGACATCCTTGCGGAGAGCCGGAAAATCGTGCAAGAGGCCCAATCCTACCTGCCCCAGGTCCAAGGGGCGCTCTTATGTAACTGTAGTTTGCGGCTTCTTGAGCTTAAGCT
This sequence comes from Treponema sp., assembly GCA_031282065.1. Classification (GTDB taxonomy): domain Bacteria; phylum Spirochaetota; class Spirochaetia; order Treponematales; family Breznakiellaceae; genus JAIRLU01. The sequence goes on along the minus strand of JAITEL010000018.1, from coordinate 31,987 downwards.
GCTCAAGAAGGAGCGGGCCTTCAACGACCTGTTCACGCACCTGTCCTTTATCGGTTTTAACGGCTTTGGGGAGGAGTTGTTTACCCACCACACCCAGACTTTAACCGCGATCTTTTTCGGGAGGCCCTAGATGAGCAGCCGTCAAAGCCAGAGTGTTCTTGAGCAGCCTCAGCCGGGACTTACGGTAGACCGCTTCAGCCTCAAGATGAAGCGGATCTTGCATTACCTAAGCTGTAAACTGTCTTCCCTGTCCTTTGAAATCTTCGCACGGGTTGAGTTGCTCCATACGACCATACAGTACCTCAACGATACCTCCAGCCGGGTTTCCGCGGTGGTGAAGCAGGTACAAAGCTCCTTCCAAGCCAGTATCCGTTCCTTCATGGGCTCGGTCAAGGAGCGGCAGCAGTATGTGGCTACCATAGACCAGGGGTATAAGGTCATTGACGGGGGCTTTCGTACGTCTTTTGTGTTGACCGATGAGTTGCAGGGCATAGCCAAAACCGCGGGGGAGAACCTGTCGGTGATTCATAATATTACGGAGATTACCAATGTCCTTGCCCTCAACGCCTCTATTGAGGCGGCCCGGGCAGGGGCTGCAGGCAAGGGCTTTGCCGTAGTTGCCGGAGAGATACGCAAACATGCCATAACCACCAAAGACGCGGTGGCCGCGATTTCCGGGAATATCGAGGATCTCATCAAGAAGATAGACCGTTTGGCAAAGGAAATGGATGGCATGAAGGGAGAGGTGGAACAGGGTAAGCGTATGATAGAGAAGCTGGTGTCCGTGAACCATAGTGAACAGAGTCTCATGGAGACGGTGAACCAGGACGTCCAGGCCCTAGACGCAACCTTTGCCGAGTATGACCGGATAAACGAAACCTTAAGCACCATGATAGACCAATCGAACCGGGGCAAGGAGGACATCCATAGGATGCTCATCGTATTCCAACAAAACATCACCCCCTAGGGGGTAAAGCCCATGACCGGCAGACATGGAAGCGCCCTTTGCGTCCAGCCTGCGCTGGTCTAGACGCACTTCCGGGGGGCTGGGGGGCCTTTCGGCCCCCTATACTTCACTGAAGCAGCGAAGTGATAGGAGACGGGTATAGCAGCCCTTGCCGGTTTATGGTAGGATGTCTCTATGGAAACTCTTGGATATTATAATGGAGAGATTGGTCTCCTGGATGAGTTACGAATACCTATGAACGATAGGGCATGTTGGTTTGGGGATGGAGTCTATGAGGCGGCAATCAGCGAAAACTATACCATATTTGCCTTGGAAGAACACATTAATCGCTTTTTTAATAGTGTGGCTTTGCTGTATATGACCCCGAGGATTACCAAAATCCAATTAGCAGAGCTTTTGAATACCTTGGTGCATAAGCTTGATAGTCCTGCGCAATTCGTGTATTGGCAGATGACCCGGGGCACGGCCCCCCGGACTCATGCGTTCCCTGAACATACCACGCCGAATCTTTGGGTAGCGCTCAAGCCCTTCATCTTGCAGGATATTTATCAAAAGATAAAGCTTATCACCGTGGAAGACACCCGGTTCCTCCACTGTAACATCAAAACCCTGAACCTCTTGCCCAATGTCTTGGCCAGTGAAAAGGCAAAACAAGCCGGCTGTGCCGAGGCGGTGTTCTATCGAGGAAACCGGATAACCGAAGGTTCCCACTCGAATGTGCATATCTTAAAAGAGGGCATACTCCGTACGGCTCCCAAGGATAATTTGATACTCCCCGGTATCTCCCGAGCCCATATAATCACCCACTGTGGGAAACTGGGGATAGCCGTAGACGAAACACCCTTTACCCTGGAGGATATGTTCGGAGCCGATGAGATTCTGATTTCCAGTACCTCAAGCTTTTGCATGTCCGCAAGCCACATCGACGGGTATCACGTAGGCGGGAAGGCGCCTGAGCTCTTACGGCAGCTTCAAGACGCATTGTTGGAGGAATTCCACCGGTATACCCAAAGCACCGTTCACTAAATTATGAAACCATAGCATCATCTTGTTTTTTCTCAGAGCGGTTTATTCAGCATCATAATTGTATAAGGAGGAGTAAAACCCATGATCACAGTACATACGGGTCCGGTATACCTCATCGACGGAGTCCCTAAGACGCAAGGAGCGCCGCTTTCAGGGGAGCCGCCCGGTAAGGGGACCATAGCCTATAGGGTTCTTGATGCCCATAACCGGTCCACCCAAGAAGGGTCGTACCATATACGCTTTGACCAGCTCATTTCCCACGACATTACCTATGTAGGGATTATTCAGAGCGCCCGCTCAAGCGGCTTAAAACAGTTTTCCCTGCCCTACGGCTTAACCAATTGCCACAACAGCCTGTGCGCGGTAGGGGGCACCATCAACGAGGATGACCACGTATTCGGCCTTTCTGCTGCCCGAAAGTACGGGGGCATCTATGTGCCTGCTAACCTGGCGGTACTGCACCAATATGCCCGGGAAATGATGGGCCTTGCCGGGGGCATGATCCTGGGCTCTGACAGCCATACCCGCTATGGGCCTTTGGGCGTCATGGGTATCGGTGAAGGCGGGCCGGAACTGGTCAAACAGCTCTTATCCCATACCTATGATATCCCTGCCCCGGAAGTGGTCCTGGTCTACCTGAGTAATGCCCCGAAACCCGGGGTAGGCCCCCATGATGTTGCCCTTGCCCTGTGCGCGGCGGTGTATGAGCAGGGCCTGGTGAAAAACAGTATCCTTGAGTTTGTAGGACCGGGGATAGCCTCGCTGCCTATGGATTTTCGCCTGGGCCTTGATGTGATGACCACTGAGACCGGCTGCCTTTCGTCGATCTGGCAGACCGATGAAGCGGTAAAGGACTATTACTGTCGCCATGGCCGGGAGAGCGCCTATAGCCCCTTGGCCCCTGCCCAGGGTGCGGTGTATCACCGGATGATATGCATTGACCTTGCCCAGATAGAACCGATGATCGCCATACCCTTTCACCCCTCCAAAGCCTATACCATCCGGGAACTGAATGCCCATGCCGGGGATATTCTGAGGTCCCTTGAACAGGATGCCCAGGCCCAGTGCGGTGTTCCCCTCACCCTCACGGATAAGGTGAGCCGGGGCCGGCTGGTAACGGATCAGGGCATCATTGCAGGCTGTGCCGGGGGCCTCTATGACAATATCCGGGAAGCCGCGGCCTTGCTTTCAGGGGCCTCCCTGGGGGACGGGGATTTCTCCCTGTCCATATACCCTGCCAGTATGCCCCTGGCCTTGCAGCTGATGGAAGCCGGTATTCAGCAAGCGCTCATAGAAGCGGGCGCCCTGTTTAAGCCCTGTTTCTGCGGCCCCTGTTTCGGTGCAGGGGATGTGCCGGCCCATAACAGCTTCTCCATCCGTCATACCACCCGGAATTTCCCCAATCGCGAGGGTTCCCGCCCGGGGGATGGCCAGCTTGCCCTGGTGGCCCTCATGGATGCCCGCTCCATTGCCGCTACTGCCCGAAACCAGGGACTGCTCACTGCCGCAACCGAGCTTGCGTATACGGGGAAGGAGGGGAAACGCCCGCCCTTTAATGGGGACATCTATGCGAAACGGGTGTATCAGGGGTTTGGCAAGCCCGAAACCGAGCGGCCCTTGCGTTACGGCCCCAACATCAGGGACTGGCCGAAGATAGAGCCCTTGGGGGAACACCTGCTCTTGCGCCTTGCCAGCGTGATTCACGACCCGGTTACCACTACGGACGAACTCATCCCCTCTGGGGAGACCTCAAGCTATCGCTCCAATCCCCAGAAACTGGCAAGCTTCACCCTCTCCCGCCGGGATCCTCAGTATGTAAAACGGGCACAGGAGATCCGTGCCCTGGAAACCCGGCGGCAACAGGGGGAGATCCCTTCGGAAGTGGCAGCGGTCCTTGAGTCCCTGGGGGACAGGCTCCCCCGGGAGGGCCTCCATATTGGCTCGGTCATCTTCGCCCGCAAACCCGGGGATGGTTCTGCCCGGGAACAGGCCGCCTCTTGTCAGCGGGTTCTGGGAGGGCTGGCCAACATTGCCTATGAATACGCCACGAAGCGCTACCGTTCAAACCTGATTAACTGGGGGATGCTGCCTTTTACCCTGGAAGAAGTCGGGGATTTTACGGGCGAACCGGGGGACTGGATCCTGGTGCCCCGGGTACGGGAGCATCTTAAAGCCAGGGAAGAGGGCTTCCCCGCGAAACTGTGGAAGCCCAGGCAGGAGGGGGGGCCGGGAGTGTGTATTGCCCTGACCTTGCGTATCGGGGAGCTCAGCCCGGACGAAGGGGACATCCTTTGCAGCGGCTGCCTGATGAACTACTATGCTGCCGAGGCAAAGGAGCCCTGTTATGGCTGATATCACCATGCAGAACCCTATCGTGGAAATGGACGGGGATGAGATGACCCGGGTCCTCTGGGCCTGGATCAAAGAAGACCTGCTGCACCCTTTTGTGGAACTCAAGAGCGAATACTACGATCTGAGCCTTGCCCACAGGGAAGCAAGCCGTGACCAGGTTACACTGGATGCGGGGAAGGCCATCCTGCGCCATCAGGTGGGGGTGAAGTGCGCCACCATCACCCCCAATGCCCAGCGAAAGGAAGAATACCGCCTCACCCGACTCTGGAACAGCCCCAACGCTACCATCAGGTCCCTCCTGGACGGTACGGTGTTCCGGGAGCCGATTCTGGCAGGCTGTATTAAGAGCGCGGTCCGCAGCTGGGTAAAGCCCATCACCATAGCCCGGCATGCCTACGGGGATATCTACAAGGGGGTGGAATACCGGGTCCCCGGGGCGGGAACCGGGACCCTGGTCTTCACCGATACCCAGGGTAAGACCTGGCAGAAGCGCATCGCGGATTTTGAGGGCCCCGGGATACTCCAGGGCATCCACAACAAGGACCCTTCCATAGCGGCCTTTGCCCATGCCTGTTTCCGCTATGCCTTAGACAAACAGCAGGACCTGTGGTTCGCCACGAAAGATACGATCTCCAAACATTACGACCACACCTTTAAGGAGATCTTCCAGGAGACCTTTGAAAAGGGGTATGCGGAGGCCTTCAAGGTTGCGGGTATAGCCTACCGCTATACCCTGATCGATGATGCCATGGCCCGGGCCATCCGTTCTCCCGGGGGCTTTGTCTGGGCCTGTAAGAACTACGACGGGGATATACTCAGCGATATGGTGTCCAGCGCCTTCGGGTCCCTGGGGATGATGCGCAGCATGCTGGTAAGCCCTGGGGGGCATTACGAATACGAGGCAGCCCACGGGACCGTAAGCCGGCACTATTACCGGCATCTGCAGGGGGAAGAGACTTCCACCAACCCGGTGGCCACGATTTTTGCCTGGACCGGGGCCTTACGCAAACGGGGGGAGCTTGACCGGACCGGGCCCCTGGTCTGCTTTGCCCGGGCCCTTGAGCGGGCCTGCCTGGAGGTCATTGAAGCGGGAACCATGACGGGGGATCTCTCAGGGCTTTGTGAGGGGATAGCCCCGGTGGTCCTCAGCAGCAGGGACTTTATCCGGGCGGTTCGGCTTCGCCTTGAGGGGCTTCTTGCCGCGGGCGCGGTAGAGAGCGGCCGCGGAGAAACGCAAGCAGGGGTTCTTCCCAGGAAGAAGCCCCCGCAGCGGCAGCAAGAAAGCCCCCATACCCTTCCCTGATAGCCTTCCTAATGCGCTCACCATCCTCAGGGCCGGGCCGGTGACTGTGGATGAAAAGCCGGGCAATAAAGTCCAGGGCCTCCTGAGGGGGAAACAGGGCCCGGTCAAAACAGGTCATGCTGTACAGGGCTGCGGCAACGCAGTTGATACTGTGCTGCTTCACATAGAGCAGGGCCTGGGTAATCCCCACCGCCCCTTGTTTTACCGCTTCAAGAAGCGGGGCAAGCTCCCGGTCATCTCCTAATGAACGGATAGCATCCCGAAATGCGGTGTAGGCCCGGATGACCACCATCACATGGAGGCTGGGGATACACATAAGGTGGGGATCCGTGGCATGGATGAGGATAAACCGGGGATGCCTCAAATAGCGGGGCCGCCTGGTGGTAGACAGGTTCTTCGTATACACCTGAGCGGCAAAGCCGTAGAGCCTGCCCATGGAATCTATCAAATCCAGGGCCGGCCCCAGCCCTTTCCGGCCGTAGGCCGAAAGCAGAAAGCCGATAAGCCGCACCCAGAACGCGATGAAGTCAAGGTACCGGCGTACCCACCAGGGACTAAAGGGTATCTTCTCATCCAAAGGATGATCCACCCAGGTAAGGGGAATCGAGCCGGGAAAGAGGGCGGCCTTGTACTGGATAAAGAAGAAGTGGTAAAAGATGGATTTAAGGCAGCGGATTCCCGCGCGCCTCAGCACGGGATGGGCTGCTATTTTCAACAGCGTAAGGCCCAGGGATTCGTCGGCACGGTTTTTCATGATACTGCTCCTGCAAGGGGATGCCCCTGTCTGAGCCTAGCATATGCAAAGACTATTGTCAGCTTTGTATAAGGATACAGAGCGCTCCTTGCCGCTGTAGGCGGTACCGGTATTTTTACGCCGGGAAGCTCTTTATGGCGCTTGGTTTTACCATAAGAGAGGTGAGCCGCGCAGCATGGGGAACCCGGCACAAGGCGGTACCGTGAACCGGATTATCCCACGTATTGAGACGGATACGGAGCGCATGGCAGCGGTTCCATCCCGGTAAAAGACGGTGATCTTCAGGAACCTGGCGGATACCCTTGAGGAGCGGAGCGGCGGCGAAAAACCACCGTGGAAGCACCGTCCGCTTTTTTTTGTATACCTCCTTCCCCGCTTCCTCCCGGTCCCCTCAGGGGAGCTGCAGCAGTGCGGCAAGCTTTGCCTCTTCGCCTTTGGAAAGCGCCCCCGGCAGTATCAGGGGCTCCTTCCTGCCGGGGGGAAGCAGGAAGCCTGCTTCAAGGAACCTAAGGAACAGCACGGTATAGGCGTGCTCATCCAGGGCCGTTTCATGCTGGAGATAGATACCCCGCTGGCGCCATATACCCTCAGCCAAGGCCCGGCGGAGCCGCGGAAAGTTCCCCGCTTCCCGCGGCGGCCCGGCGCACAGATCGTAGACGGCCCGGGCGCTTCCTGCCAGGAGCACCGGCGGGAGCAGGTCCGAAGGAGGAAGCCCCAGGGCTCCTGGCTCCAGGGCTTGCTCAAAAACCACGGCCCGGGGAGCAAGCGCCCAGGGCAGCACGGGAAGCCGCAGCAGGGGCTGAGGGCTCTCTGCTTCTAAGGGAAGGAAGGGCCGCCACAGGGACAGGGCCTCCCCGGAAGAAGGGCCTGCTGCGGGATCCGGGAAGGGGGCCTTTGCCTCACGGGCAAACCCCGCGCGCTCCAGGGCCCGCCGGAGGGACCCTTCATCCGTATAGACCCTGCAGGAGGTCCCGGGAAAAAGCCGGGAAAGGGCCCTGGCGAAGCGGTGTTCCAGCGTATGGGGAAAGGGAGCGAACAGCCCCCGAGATGCACTGTTCTTGATCGCCCTGAGCACCGACCTGGGGGTATGCCCGAGGACCGCCGCTCCGCCGTATTGCCAGAGATCCACCAAACGCCTTCCCCCCTGGGTATAGAGGTAAAAACCCCGGGCCCGCAGGACCGCCGGCACCTGCCGTAAGCGCAGGGAAGCGGTACCGGTAAACTCATCGGTCTTCATAGATTTTCGTTATCCTTTTCTGTTGTTTAAGGCTGAGAAAGCGCATTTCTTTACCCGTATCAAAACAAACCCGGATGAGCGCTCCTTCGGAGGTATCCTGAACCTCCACCACCGAACCGTATCCCTGATCATCATGGAAAAGCCGGTCCCCCACATCCCAGTAGCCGGGAGCGCGGTGCGCCGCCTCCGGCGGCCGGGAAGGTTTGCGGGGGGCATAGCCCAGGGGAGGAGCACCGATAACCCGAAGGCAGGTCCTGTCGAGTTCCATGAGAAACAGGGAAGGTTCCATAAGGCTGGTCCGGCCATACATACGCCGCTGTATACAGGAACTGAGGTATAATTCATCCATGGCCCGGGTGGCGCCCACGTAAAAAAGCCGCCGTTCCTCTTCCAGGTTTTCTCCTTTTTTGTCATTCCGGGGGAATACCCCCTGTTCCATACCGGTTATGATGACCCGCGGGAATTCCAGGCCCTTGGTAGTATGGAGGGTAATGAGGGTAACCCTGTCCTGCGTGCCCTCTGGTGCGCCGGCGTCTTCCAGGGAGCGATCCAGCTCAAGGTGTTCCAGAAATTCCAGCAGTCCCCGCAAGCTTGGGGCATAGAGACTCCCGGCATTGGCCAATTCCTGGAGGTTACTCACCCGCTGATTCCCCGTGATGGTATCGTGGGTCCGGTGATAGTCGAGGATGCCCGTCTCCCGGACAAGATACACCATACACACCGAAAGCCCTTCGCCGGCATGGACGGTCCCTTCTTCCCGATCCTGGTCAGGCCGCAGCGCTTCCCCCTCTAAGCCGCCGGCGCTGCCTCTCTCCAGCAGGGCCCGTCCCTTTTCAATGGCCGTGAGAAAACGCTCTATCCCGGAACGGGCCTTGCCGGAGAGGGCGGGCATGAGATTCCGGGCTGCGGTATGGAGATTCCCGCCGGCTTCAGGGACGCTCAGGGCTTCTCGTACAATACGATCCACCGTAACCGGTCCCACCCCCCGGGCGGGCTTATTCACCACCCGGCGAAAGGCGATCTCATCCCGAGGATTGACCAGGAAGGAAAGCAGGGCCAGGGCATCCTTCACCTCTTCCCGCTCATAAAACTTAAGGGACCCCACCACCCGGTAGGGGATGCCCCGGCGCAGGAATTCCGTTTCAAAACCCAGGGATTGGGCATGGGTCCTGTACAGGACCGCCCAATCCGCATAGGAGGCCTGCCTGAGGGGGGCCTTTTTAGGGGTATTCCGGGGGTGCACCGATTGCTCGATAATGTCCGCGCAAAAAGCCGCCTCTGCATCCTGGTTTGGCAGGAAGGCCAGGACCGGCTTCTTCCCCTTTCCCCGTTCAGCCCTGAGGGTCTTCCCCAGGCGGCCTTGGTTGTGGCTCACCACCGAAGAGGCGATCTGCAGGATAGGGGCAGTGGACCGGTAATTCCGTTCCAGCCGGATGATACGGGTTCCGGGAAAACGCTCGGGAAATTCCAGGATATTCCGTACCTCCGCCCCCCGGAACCCATAGATGGACTGGTCGTCATCCCCTACCACGCATACATAGGTTTCCGGGCCGCTCAGTTCCTTGAGCAGTTCAAACTGGGCGATATTGGCATCCTGGTACTCATCCACCAGGATCACCCGGAACCGGTTGCGAAAACGCGAAGCCACCTCCGGGTGGCTTCGCAAGATTTCCACGGGCTTCTTGATGAGGTCCCCGAAGTCCACATTACCGATCTGGTGCAGCCGTTCCTCATACCGGGCATACAGCCTGCGAAAGGACTCCCGCGGGTTTATGAAGGACAGTTCCGGCTGATCGGGGAAGAGAAAAAAGTCTTTAGCCCGGGCAATACCCTGGGCGGCCTCTTTGATCTCAGCCAGGGAGGCCCCCTCCATGAGGGTGACCAGGAGGGACCGCATGGCATCGTCATCATAAATGGTAAAGCCCGTATTAAGGCCCAGGAGCGCCCCGTTACGCCGGAGGAACCAGGCGCCAAAGGAATGAAAGGTCCGCAGCATGGCATAGGCGGCCCGTTCATCAATCAGCCGTGCCCGTTCCGCCATTTCCCGGGCCGCCTTGTTGGTGAAGGTTACCGCCAAAATAGACCGGGGATCCATCCCTTGTTCCCGAATCAGATAGGCTATCTTGGTGGTGATAACCCGCGTCTTACCGGAGCCTGCGCCTGCCAGGATAAGCAAAGGCGTTCCCCGGTGGAACACCGCTTCCTGCTGTTCTGGATTAAGGGCTTGAAGATATGGGGGCAGGCTTTCTTCCTGGCTCAGGACATCCGCTTTTCTCCCCTCAGCATCGCCATTGATTTGGTCTAACATTTCATTACCACCTCAGTCCGGCCAAAGCCGCCTAACTCAGGCCGGGAAAAATAATACGCCGCCACCTGGGGCTGCTCCTTGAGGAAGGCATGGACCCCCTGCCGGAGAACCCCCTCCCCTTTCCCGTGAATCACCGAGAATTCCCGTAAACCCGATAAGACCGCCGCATCGATCTGCCGTTGTAAGGCCTCCAGGGCCTCCTCAAGGTGCAGGCCTCGTACACTGAGCTCAAGCTGGGGTTTCACTGCTGAAACCAGCTCCGGCAGGGCTATGACTGGTTTTTCTTGCCCCTCAGAAGCCGGGAACGGGTACAGGTCCTGTTCAGGGAAGGTCATCTTCAGGGAACCTATTTCCACCACCCAGAACCCGGTTTTGCCCGCCCGAAACACCCGGCCCGGGTGTTGGTATTTCCCGGCCCGTACCAGGGTTCCGGGCTTTATGGGAAAGCGCGGGGGCCCGCCTGCTTTCTGTTCCCCTGCAAGGACGGCTTGCACCAGCGCGTCTGCGTCTTCCAGCACGGCCCTGTCCTCCTCGGCTACGGTGGTTTCCAGGTCATGGAGAAATGCCTTCACCTTCACCGTCTTTTCCCGGCTTAATTCCCCTTCTTTTACCTCCCGGACCAGATTCTCCAGGGTCTTCCGGCTTTCCTCCAGGAGCCTTTGCAGCTTCCCTACGGCTTGGGCTTTGAGTTCCTCTTCCTGCTGCCGCAGCCGCAGTTCCCGAAGATCCGCCTTACGGGCTTCCTCCTTAAGCCGCTCTTCCTCTTTCCGGTTCAGTTCCCGGGCGATATGCAGCTCCTGATATTTCAAGCTCAGCCCCTGGATGAGGGCAGATACATCCGCGCCTTTGTCTTGAAGGTAAGACCGGGCCCGCTGAATGATACACGGGGGTATGCCGTTTCGGGCGGCCATATCCAGGGCCCGGCTTTCTCCCGGAACCCCCATGAGTATGCGATAGGTAGGGGACAAGGTAGCTGCATCGAATTCCACCGACGCATTTTCCACCTGTTCCTGGGTATACCCGTAATGCTTAAGGCTCCCCTGGTGGGTGGTAACGATGATCCTCGCCCGTTTCTCCATGAGGTGATCCAGGATAGCCATAGCAAGGGCGCTCCCTTCTTCCGGGTCTGTACCCGAGCCCAGTTCATCTAAAAGGACCAGGGACTGTTCCGTAGAATGAGCGATGATAGCCGCTATGGTGCTCATATGAGCGGAGAAGGTTGAAAGGGACCGGCTCAGGGACTGCTCATCCCCTATATCCGCATACACGCCGTCACAGAAGGGGAGCAGTGTTCCCGGAGCGGCAGGCAAGGCAAGGCCGAATTGGTTCATCAGGACAAACAGCCCCAGGGTCTTGAGGCTTACGGTTTTCCCCCCGGTATTTGGCCCGGTGATGATCACCCCCCGGGTAAGCCCTTCCAGGACAAAATCAATGGACACCCCATGAGAGCCTAAAAGGGGGTGACGGGCCTGCTTGAGCCGTATGCTTTGGCTCCATCCAAAGGCGCCATCTTCCCCCTGGGCAAAATGCCCCTGGGTTTCCCAGGAATACCGCGCCCGGGCCCGGATGGTCTCCAGGCGGAGGATCCCCTCGTGAAAGGCTTCCAGAACCTGCCGCTGCAGGGCAATACGAGCGGTCATTTCCCGAAAGATCCGGCGAATCTCCCCTTCAAGCCGCTGAGTCTCCATGAACAGTTCGTTGTTCTTTTCTACCACGTCCCCCGGTTCTATGAAGAGGGTCTGTCCGGTGGCAGAAACCTCATGCACAATGCCCCTGATCCGGCCCCGGAACTTGGCCTTTACCGCCAAGACCATGCGGCCATCCCGCTGGGATGGGACCGATGACTGGAGCATATACCGGGTGTCTTCAGCCTGGACATACCGGGTAATCAGGGCTTCCCGCTCCCTGGTTAGGGCACCGATCCGCTGGCGTATTTCCCGTAATACCGGGAGATCCCGGATCTTCCCGGTGTTATCAAGCACCCGAAAGACCTCACGGGAAAGGGGACTGCCATCAGGCAGGGCCTGTACCAGACTCTGCAGGGGCTGCTGTTCTGCTCCCTGGGATGCCCTGGCCAAGAGCCATTGTTTTAAGGCTTCCCCCCGGTCGATAAAAACCCCCAGGGCATAGGCTTCCTCCAGGCTCAGACTGCTTCCTGCCACGCCTAGTTTGGTGACCAGGAGGCTTATATCCGGCAGGGGCTCCTGCGGCTCGGGATCCCCTGAGGCAAGGCGATCCCAAACCGCCGCCACCAGGCGCTTGAGGGTGCCTAGTTCCTGGGGATCCCAGAGCGGAAGGTCCTGCAGGATCCTGCGGGCTGCTTCTGCATTGCGGGCTCCTTGGGCTACCCTCTGACGAAGGATGTCAAATTCCAGCAGTTTTAGGGTTTTTTCATGCATAGTACAGTATGAGCGGAACCTTCCTCATGACACCCTCTTAGACACCATAGCCTAAGCCCGTCAGTTCCTCGTGGATCCGCAGAAAATTCTCATACCGGTCTTCATGGATAAGGCCGCTGCTCACCGCCTCTCGGATCTTACAGCCTGCTTCGCTTCGGTGAGAACAAGACAGTCCATAGGTACATGTTCCCGCTAAGGGAGCAAATTCCCGCATATAGAAGAGGAGCTCCTCTGCCTCTAGGCGGTCTGGGAGAAAACCCCGCATACCAGGGGTATCAATGATTCCGGTTCCCGCCCCAAGACTGGGAATCTCCAGCAGGACCGACATGGAGGTGGTGTGGTTTCCCCGGTCGTATTTTTCATTGAGGGAACCCACCCTCATGTACAAACCGGGAACCAAGGCATTGATGAGGCTGGACTTCCCCACCCCTGACTGGCCTATAAGTACGGAAAAGCGCTGTGCCATAGCGCCTTGCAGTTCCTCCATGCCTTCTCCGGTCCGGGCGGAAACCCGGATCACCGGATACCCGATACGGCTCCAATCTCGGAGCCGCTCCTCGGTGACGGGATCCGCCCTTCCCCCTGCACAGAGGTCCTGTTTGTTACAGACAATTACCGGGGGAATACCCGCCTTATCCGCTTGCAGGAGAACCCGGTCAAGGAAACGGGGCCTGAAAGGAGGTGAAACCGGGGTAGTAACGCACAAGACCAGGTCCACGTTGGCCGCCAAGATCTGAGAGGACTGGCCTTGCCGGTTAAATCGGGTAAGCAGGGTTTTCCGCTCTTCCACGTCCCGAATAAGGCCGCGGTGCGGATGACCGGGCTCCCGGTCGAAACACACCCGGTCCCCAGGAACTAAGGGATTACCATAGCCCTCCACACCTTTAAGAACCTTGCCCTTGATGCGGCATGCCACAGGTTGCCTTAGGGTTTCACCCCACGGGAAGTCGTCCCTTCCGCCATTTCCAGAGGCATCCGGTCTTACCATAAAGATAGTTCGGGAAGAGGAGATCACCAGACCCTTCACCGGTCTAAAGCACACCTTGTATCATACTGGATTCCATACTTTATTATAAAGAAGCGTTAAGAGCACTTTCAACGGGGGTACTCCTCCTCCACAAGGTTAGCGTATGTATCGTTTTCATTCCTACCATAACGCAAGACCTTCTGTTTGCAAAACATCAATTCCCTATCCATATCTAGAGATGCTTCATGGATTTAGTCGGGTGTGGATTAAACCGAGTGGCGGAAAACCAGCCGTCTGCTTCGGCTCCCGCTTCTCCAGGCAGGCGGCTTATCCTAAACAGATTAGGCCGCAGGGCTATGTCCCCTCGTCCGGTAGCATGTTCATAAAAGGAGATAATTCCCTTGGGATTTATCATGGCTAAGACATCTGCGGCAGCATTAACCGCAATACGCCCTTGTTCTTCCAAGGTAAAGGCCCGGCAGGTAGGACAAGAACACCACGTCCTTTCGTAGCCTCGGTCAGGCCACAGATGATAGACCCGGGTTTCTGGGTGGGAACGGAAGATCTTTTCCGCTTCCCGGCTTATGAGCCTCAGGGTATCCGGTGCAGTCGGACAGAAGTTGTATTTCCGGTCCCGTTTGCCTGAATCCATACGGAATATTTCCCGGTTAAATCCAAAATACCCCCGTGGTACCAGGAGGGATAAATCCCAACCACCGCGTTCTATAGTAAGCGCGTATTTTTCAGCGAGATCGAAGACCTCTTCCTTGCCATGATAATAAGCTCGCAGCTTACGGCTGAACCGTATCAAAGGGTGGCCTGCTGGTTCCTGCTGTCTTTTCCCTTTAAGCCGGCTTCCATACAAGGAAACGACCAGGGTATCAATCTGGTTCCTGACTGCCCAGAGAATTAAGGATTTCCAGGTAGAGGAAGGCTGGTTCCGCTCGAAAAGCAAACGACGGCGGATAGTATGACCCTGAGCATACTGATAGCTATAGGTTTCTTTGGGGAGGTATTCCTGGGGCTTGCGCGTATTGACTGGAGGAAGCACTTCTTTATCAGGTTCCGGCCAACTAAACCCTAAGGTAGTAAGGAAATCAAAAACCCCGTTGTACAGCCCGCGATCCGATTCACCGGCTATTTCTATCTGATTTTTCTCTATGTGCCAGGAAAACCCGCTTTGTTCCCGGCTATTCCCTTCACTGAGCAAGAGTATCCGAGGAAGCAGACGGTCTGAGGGGGTGTCGCACACTCGGATCAGCGGAGGCTTGAGAGAAAGGCCGGATTGATTGCGCAGGAGCTTAAGATAATGGGATACCTCTTCCGCACTTTTTGTAACTACAGGCATACCTACGGGAATATAAATCACCCATTCTTTGGAAACATCAAAAGGTAACAACTTCATTCACTGTAGACTATACCCTCTTTTATTAAGATTATGCAAAGGAGTTCATCATTACAAGTTGCATGATGGTATGTGAGGTAAAATCAGCATAATATAAGGAGAGGATACGACATGAAGGGTACACCGAATGGTACTACACGCCTCATTATTGGCCTTACCGGGACCTATTGCGCGGGGAAGAACCATGTGGCCAAGCTCCTGGAAAAGCGGGGCTTTCCTGTGCTGGATGTAGATACACTGGGGCATCAGGGAATAGAACTGGAGAAAGGGACTATTCTTGAACGCTTTGGAAGGGGGATTCTGGGAAAGGACGGCAACATAGACCGTAAACTCCTGGGGGCCCGGGTGTTTCGTTCCCCTGAGGCCTTGGCCTGGCTTGAAACCATAGTCCATCCTGTGGCGAACCGCTTAACCGAAGCATGGATTCGCCGCCAAGGAGACCGGTCCTGCGTGATCAATGCGGCCCTGCTCCATAGGTCCTCTGTCTGGACCTATCTGGATGGTATCATTCTGGTGAAAGCCCCGGTACTTACCCGGCTTTTACGGGCCAGAAAACGGGATAAGCTGCCTTGGGGCCAGTTGATCCAGCGCTTCAGGAGTCAGCGAGAATTCACGGCTAAATATTTGGGGGAATCTGCCGATATGTATACCATAGTTAACAGAGGATACGGCAGGTTCGGATCCTCTTTTTTTAGTGGGTATGTAGAGCGACAACTGGAAGCTGTGCTGGCTCAACTGGGTATGACAAAACGTGAGTATCCTGTGGAAGAAAGATGAAAACAAAAAACGCGAGTTGCTCGTATGGACGGGAAGTATATAAGATCGATGCCCCTGGGAGCAGGGTAATTGCGGGTCAGATCAGATGAGGAATTAATATATGGACAAGAAAAAATTACTGCTGGTGGCAGTCTCGGTAGGTATTTTTCTTATTATCGTGATAGGATTATCGATATTGCTGTTTTTACCGAGAAGAAATGCATCCGTAGTATCTGCTCAGTCTGTTCCTGTGTTTACCCAGAGTAATAATGCGGTCAGTCCTAGTACGGTAAACATACCGCTTGAGCCGGGACCCCCTGAACAGGTCCGGCCTGAACCGTCACGGACAGAACCTGCCAGTGCGAACCCGGTTGACATGCTCCGCAATCCTGAAGGGATCCAGGGTTTGCAGCCTCCCCCGAGTTCTTCCAAGATGACCCAAGAAAATAACATTTATATTTATGGGGACCCTACCCAGTCTAAAACCCTGGTGGAACAGATAACCAGGAACAATAGTTCGGATCTCGTTATCGAAGTACCTAAGCCTTCTGCCGTAGCAGTTCCTAGTTCAAGCCCCACAAGCCGGACCTCTGCCCAGGAGAGGCCGCCGCAGGTAAGTAGCTCCACCTCAAATGCCCCTAAACCGACTGCCACCCCCACCACGAGCTCCCGGCCTTCCAGTCCACCTCCCGCGGTTACGGCTCCCCCCCCTGCCTCCCAGGCTTCTACACCACAGACCCGGCGAGTCCGTGAGGACTACTGGGTTCAGGCCGGGGCATTTTCCACTACGGCTCGAGCCGAAGGGGCCAAGAAGAACCTGACCGATAAGGGCATCCCCGCTATCATAGAAAAC
Source organism: Treponema sp. (assembly GCA_031282065.1). Classification (GTDB taxonomy): domain Bacteria; phylum Spirochaetota; class Spirochaetia; order Treponematales; family Breznakiellaceae; genus JAIRLU01. The sequence continues at coordinate 15,660 of JAITEL010000018.1, read as the reverse complement.
CGGGATGTGAATGGGCAGAATTTTTACCGGGTTCGGGTTGGGCCCTATACCTCTCAGAATGAAGCGGCTTATTGGCTTTCGGTGATTCAAAAAATAAACGGCTTTGAAAATAGTCAGATTTGGCAAAGCTCAGGAGATCGATAAACGATCATTCCTTAATCCCCTGTCTTCACGAGATACCTCAAGGTACAGGATAAACAGAGCCCTATACAAGCAGTTCTCACTATCGCGCCATAGTGAGGGATATGGATGGAGATCTTATTTTTACCCGGTCCTTTCGCTTCCTATGGACATGCTGCTTCACCGGAGCCGTTTTGCTCGTGCATACCGGGCTTGAGGCACAGACGAGTAAACCGCTTTTTTCCTGGGATTTGTTATGGGCTGGCTCCTTGAACGCTTCCTTTGACGGAAGCGGAACCCTGGTCAACCGGGGGGATATTCGACTCCATATACCCTGGCAGAACCTTACGCTGAGGGCCCAGCTTATAGATAAAAGTTTGGTAGACGTAAGCCTTCCTGTGGGGGAAGGCTGGGATCTGGGCAGCATCAGCGGTGCAGGGGGCATCTACCATAAGCCCAGCGGTTCCCGGTTGCTCTACGGAATCCTGGATATGTGGGGATTGGCTAGCCGAATACGCAGGCCCTGGGGAAGAGCCTTGCCCTTGGTGGAGTATCGTAAGCCTTCCCTGGGGGATCTCAAAACCGAGCCGAGCTCCACCAAAGAGCCTGAGGCGTATCTTTACCTGAGAAGTCCCTGCCTAGGGATCTGGCGAGGCTTTGTTTCATCCAGCATGGCCCGGGGTTTAGGCAGTGATGCGCCAGCTCTTAGCTTCTCTGGAGGAGTGGAGGCCCAATTCGATAAAAAACGGGCTTTTCAGGTGGAAGGGTTTTATACCGGGAAGGAGCTTGCTCCCCGGAATACGGAAGCCTGGTTTTCCCGATCCCCGCCTCTGCCGGAACGGAAGCTGCACCTCTATGCGCTTGGACTGGTGTATACCGGGCCGCTCTTGGGGATTGCCTCAGACTGGGCGTATTCGGATACCTTTGCGTATGGAAGAGACCTGTACGGGAACCTGGGTATCCGCCTGGGGAAGCGTCCATGGCGGCTTTCTCTGGCAGCGGACGGAGCCGGGAGCCGCTATGTGGGCAGTGACGGCTTTGCAGGGGGAGCCGGTTTCAGAGTAGGCGGACGGCTGGAATACGACGGAAAGGGCAGCAGGTTTTTCCGGCTGGGGACTACCTTAAGGGCAGGAGCAGTGGGCGGGCCTTTTGAGCGCAGTTCTAACCTCATCTATTACCGGTTTCCCGCTGATTTCCGTATAGGCTCCCTTCGGTTTTCTCGGATTTCCCTTGAGTTGACTCGAAACGCCGAGGATCTAGCCCAGGTAGAGGATCGTTATGAGGCGCTGCTGGGTCTTGTCTTAGGCCCTCTGGGCTGGGTGGTTTCAGGAAGCCTCAGCGGAATGACTGCCGTTTCAGAGCAGCCCTGGCCTTTTCCTATCCCGAAAGCACCCCTTGAGCTTCCTGAGACCGCTCTTTCCGGGGAACTAAGCTATCGTATCGGCAGGCTGCAGCTCCGGGCAAAACTGGGATATACCGGCGGGCTCTGGGAGACTTCCTGCTATGCCTCCATACGGGGAAAGCTGGGCCGGTGCAGTCTTAAAATAGCCTCCCCCCGCTGGCCTACTTCGTGGACTTACACGCTCACCTGGCGTTTGGAACCTACCGGCAATCAAAACCGGTACCTGCTGCCCTGAACCAGAGACGTAGGGAGATTGAAGGAGATTGAAAAAGCAACCGTTCAAGCTATGCATTTGACCATGCCAGGTATACTCCTTTTCATCTTTATTTGATATGCGCCGGCCCTGGGTACCTGCGGGCACTTTATTGACGGAGGCCTTGCCTTATGCTATTATATAAACATCCTTTGATTTGTAAGGTTTACGTTTACTATTTAGAAGGAAGAAGGAGTTATCATGTCGGGCCACAGCAAATGGGCGACTATTAAACACAAGAAAGGCGCCGCGGATGCAAAGCGCGGCCAGATGTTCACCAAACTGATTAAAGAAATATCTATTGCCGCCCGTATGGGTGGAGGGGATATTGAAGGGAATCCCCGGCTGCGCACCGCGGTGTTGAAGGCCCGGGGAGCGAATATGCCCAAGGATAATATCGATAGGGCTATCAAGAAGGGAACCGGAGAGCTTGAGGGAGTCAATTATGAAGAATTGGTGTATGAAGCCTATGCTCCCGGAGGGGTGGCGATCTTTATTGAAGTATTAACGGATAATAAAAATCGGGCTGCCGCAGATATACGGAATATGCTCACCCGGGCAGGAGGCCAGCTTGCCACCGCAGGTTCAGTTTCTCGCCTCTTCAAGCGCCAGGGGATCATCACCCTGGATGGTGAAAAGTACACGGAAGATCAGATCATGGAAGTTGCTATTGAGGGCGGTGCCGAAGATGTAAGCCTTGGAGGGGGGATTATTGAAGTTACCACTGCGCCTGAAGATTTTGAACCGGTATTGAACAGCCTGGAAAACAAACACTTTGAAACCCTCAGTGCGGAAATCAGCATGGTTCCAGAAGTTGCGGTGCGTCTTGATACTGATGCCACTGCTAAGGCGGTACGGCTGATTGAGCGGCTCGAAGAGAACGACGACGTGCAGAACGTCTATTCCAATATTGATATCCCCGAAGGCTTTGAGGCTGACTAAAGGGGAATCCGTCGTATCATCGGGGGTGTTTGCGGGCAGGGGCTATTACCCGCCGGCGCATTGAAACAGCCCCAAAGTGCCCTCAAGCGGGGGCATTTGTTTTATGTATAAACCGTTTTGAAGACCGATAATCCCAGCACCATAAAGCATCCTCCGGTCACTGTATATTGACAAACGGTAGCGGTATGCCGGTTACCGGATACGTCATGCCCAGATAGTGCTCGCCCTGGAGGAGATACCCGCCAAGCAATCATGGACCGACGGAACCCCTACAGTGAGTAGCCGGCAAACTGGTGGAGTTGGGAATGTCAGCAGGTATCTCCGGTAAGGGGATGCGGAATCTGTTAAAAGAAACGAAATTAAGCCATGGCGTTTCCCTTGACCATAGGTCGGTATGACAAGGCCAGGCAATGCATCAACAAGCTGTTTTGGGAAGGGTGTCTTGCAAAGCATAGCAAGGCGGCCCGCCGCAGACCGTACCGTTTACTTCCGAGGGAGTTCCTTTTGCCTCTGAGGGAGTTCCTTTTGCCTCTGAGGGAACTCCTTTTACTTCTGAGGGAACTCCTTTTACCTCTGAGGGAACTCCTTTTGTCTCTGAGGGAACTCCTTTTGTCTCCGTGGGAACTCCTTTTGTCTCCGTGGGAACTCCCTTTGTCTCCGTGGGAACTCCCTTTACTTCGCTTTAGTTCTTTCTCTCGCTACCGGTATCCTTTATCGGTAAACCTCAGGGTCCTGGACCCAAGGCGCCGGCCCTGTTTACTGCTCCGCCCTCACTGGCCGCTTGATTTTTTCTTGCGGCTTTCTATCTGGTATCCGTCGTTTCGGCTGATAGCCCGGGAGCAGCAGGATGATGGCCGGTACCAGAAAACCGGTGAGAGTTGGAGTGGGCGGAGGAACGGCTCTTGAAACTAAAGGGGGAAAGGGCAAGGGGAAACAGCCTTCCTTACGGGAGGCAGCTTAGGCCCAAGGGGTCTTATTTCGGCTAGATTCATTTTGAAGTACTGTGCATCCTTGACATTACTAAGAAAATTCAATATATTACTGTATATTCAAGCGGCTGTCGTATAACGGCTATTACCCCAGCCTTCCAAGCTGGAGACGTGGGTTCGACTCCCATCAGCCGCTTTTCAGGTATGCTGAGGGTCTTGAGTCCAGCGGATTCAAGACCCTCACTGATTTAGTGAGGTTTCTCCTGAAGACGAAGCACCTTCGTTACCGCCGTAGCTAACTGATCCGCACAAGAGGTTGGTCGGCCATTACACTGGATACCTTTTAGCCGTTTGATAAGCTCCCCCGTTTCCAGACCTTCCACGAGGATGGAAATCGCTTTAAGATTGCCATTACAACCGTTCTCAAAGACCACGTCATGTATTTTATTATCCCTTAGGTTAAAACGAATTCTCGATGAACAAGTTCCGTTTGTTATATATTCATACATAGTCATACGCTCCTTTATCTTTATTACATCTTTTTTATGCTATTTCAAGAGGGAGCCTTCAAAGGGTTTTTGCTCAAACCCCAGGAATATGAAATACGTCCAGCCAGTTTTAGCCTAGAAGGCCAATTTGTAAAGCCTTGTATTTCCCTTAACTATGATTGAAATAACCTATGATGTGGGATATTACTATAAGTAGAACTTTTTCAAGATGTCGAATGTTGAAAAAGCCTCAGATTTTGGTTGTGGAGTAAAAAGGGATATAATGTCAGAGAAACCAAAGATAACCTTAGTGAATTTTAAGAAAGATGCCTATATTATTGTCGAAGGTCCGCAAATTGCCAAATGTTTTTTTATCATTCGTGAGGGGAAGGTGAGGATTACTAAAGTAGCCGAGGTAGTTAAAGAAGAAGGGGGCGATATGCTCGTTCCGGGTGATTTCTTTGGGGTCATTGCTACTATGTCTGAACATAGTCATATCGAAATCGCTCAGGCTATAACCGATGTGGTCCTCATCTGCATTCATAAGAACCAGTTTGAGGGATTGGTACAATATAATACACCCATAGTTATGAAGATTATCCTTTATTTTTCCCGGCGTATGCGGTATTTGGATAGAACCCTAACCCATCGTGCGGCGAAACAAAGCGCCGAGGAAGAGGAAGAGGATGGTTCTGTACTCTTTAATCTTGGTGAATTCTATGATACCCAACGATCTTATACCGCAGCGTATTATGCCTATCATCAGTATATTACCTATTATCCCGAAGGATCCCATGTACAAAAAGCAACAGAACGGATGGATGTATGCGGGCATTATAGCAAACCGATTACCTTTCAATTCGATAAAACTGAACTGACCAGAACCTATAACAAGGATACCCTTATTTTTGCCGAAGGAGAACCAGGGGACGAACTCTTTATCCTTCAGCATGGTTCGGTCAAAATCACGAAGGTTGCCAATAACCATGAAGTACTTCTGGCAGTGCTTAAACCCGGGGATATATTTGGGGAAATGGCCTTACTTGAATCCAAAGCCCGGTCGGCAAATGCCGTAGCCTATGAAGATTGTACGGTCCTGACGGTAAACTGGGAAAATTTTCAGAATATGGCTAAGACTCAGCCCCATATTATCACCCGTCTGACTCAGCTCCTGGCTGAGCGCCTATGGGTCATCTACAAGCAACTGGCAAATACCCTTATTACCGACCCGGTAGCCCGTTTATGCGATGCGCTGCACACCGATCTTGAAAAGAACCGGGTATCCATGCAGCCGAATTCTTCGTATACTTTTTCGTTCGGACCAAAAGAACTGGTTGCTATGGTGGGCATCTCCCGGGAAGAAAGTAGTCCTGTATTACAAAAATTTATGAAAGAGAATACCAGCCTAAAGGTGGTGGATAATAAGTTCCATACTACCAATACGCTAGATATTGTCAAACAGAATACCGTGTATAAGAACATACAGCGGCGCAAAGCAAATTCTTAACCCTGCCTGCCTCCAGATCCGCGCTTTGTGCAGTGGTATAACCACAAAGTGGCTAAGACTTTCAAGGAAACCCTGGTCGTGGGGCCGGGGATAGGGGGTGTCTGCGGGTAAAAAAATACGTATTGCGTAATCCGAGGCATCTTTACTATACTACACAGGTGAAGATCAGGGTCAAAATACTTTTGGTGGTGCTGCCTCTCTTAACGGTTGCCGTGGTAATGGTGGGGGTCTCTTCCTATATGCTTGCTGCCGCGGCGGTTAATCGCCTGGCTGTGGATTTTTTAACTCTTATGGCCGAAGAGGTGAGGAACTATGCCGATGGTCAGTGGAATCTGCTGGTAGATAATAACGTAACCGAAGACCCCACGATGGAAAATGCCGCTAAAATTGCGGTAGAAAGTTTTTCCCGGGGGATATTGAGGAGTGATACCCAAACCATCTTTGCCCTGGATACTGAGGGTATGGTGGATATGCAAGCAGGTCCTGGATCCTTTGCTCCGGGAGAACGAGAGGCCCTCATGGTCTATGGAGCAGAGCACCGTCGGGACTTTATCACCATCAAGGCAGGGGGCATTATCCGCGTTGCCTATACCATCCCCTTTAGCCCTTTCTCGTGGCAGCTTTTTATTAGCGAAGAACGGAGCCGGTTTTATGGAACTATAGAACAGATATTTAGAACCACCCTGTATATTCTTATTGGCACCTTGCTCGCGGGCACTTTTATCCTTTTTATTATGGCTCAGTATTTGACCAATCCCATGGAAGCATTGGTTAAAGCCATGTGGAATATCATAGAATCCAATAACTTGAAGGAATCGGTACGGGTATATTACAATGATGAGATCGGGCAGCTTTCCGAAACGTTTAATCTTATGTTACAGAACCTTTCCGTAGCCTATGAACAGGTTAAGCAGTATGCCTTTGATGCGGCAGTGGCTCAGAAACGGGAAATGAAGATCCGTAATGTGTTTCAGTTGTATGTTCCCAAGGATGTGATCGACGAAGTGTTTGTCAATCCTGAAAAAATGCTCGTCGGTAATAACCGGGAGATAGCGATTCTTTTCTCAGATATTCGGAGTTTTACCACCATCTCCGAACGTATGGCCCCGGATGATTTGGTCAATTCTCTGAACCGGTATTTTTCACTCATGGTAAATATCATCATGGACCGAGACGGGGTGGTAGATAAGTATATCGGAGATGCGATTATGGCTATTTTCGGTGCGCCCGTATCCCATAAAAACGATGCCCTGGCTTCAGTATTGGCAGGACTGGAAATGATGGACCGGCTTAATGATTTTAACGAGTCCCAGAAAGGGTTTGGCGCACCGGAATTTCACATCGGCGTGGGGATCAACTATGGCATGGTAACCGTAGGCAATATCGGCTGCGACAAGAAGATGAACTATACCGTTATTGGAGACTCGGTAAACCTCGCCTCCCGTTTGGAAGGACTTACCAAAAAATACAAAGAACCGGTCCTCTTTTCAGACGGGGTCTATGTAAGAATTGCCCAAGATCTTCCCTGCCGGATCATCGATCGGGTGGCAGTCAAGGGCAAGACCCAGGGGGTTCCCATCTTTACCAGCCGCTTGCGCTTAAACGATGAGGAAAAGGTGGCATGGAAATACCATGAGGAAGCTGCTGACTGGTATTACCGGCGGGAATTTCAGAAAGCCCTTTCGGGATTTCAACGGGTCCTCAGCATACTCCCGGAGGACCCGGCAGCGCTCCGTTTTAAGGAACGCTGTTACCGCTATAGCATGAATCCACCTCCTGCCGATTGGGACGGAGTTGAAATTATGACGGAAAAATGATAAGCCGTAAGCCTTAAAGTCGACTTAAAAGCAAGGTAATTAAATTACTGATATGAGGATCCGATCTGTATCGTTCACGAATCCCTTCCAGATACTTGGTTCTGGTGTCTTGCTGGGGGATCCGTAACGCCGTTTCGATAATACCCATTGCATTAGCAATACCCTCTTGATACGCATCCTGGGAGACTTGCCTGTTGAGATCCTTGAGATGGTCTAAAAAGCCTGGGAAGGTCTGGTCCACTTCCGGTGTATCAAAGAAGTACTCCATATCCGAGATCCTCCCCGGAGTGGCGGTATACCGTGTATAGGCATTGGTAAGGGCTATATAGGCATTCGCCGGGTCGGCTGTTTTATTTACTTCATCGGTAACCTGCGCCAAGGCGGTCACTTGTTCCGCTATGCGTTGATTCAGCCGCCGGTTATCCTCCTCCAAAGCGGTAAGCTTGCTTTGGTACTCCGCTGGAAGCCTTTGGTTCTGTTCTGCCAGGAGGGCTTGGGATAATTCCTGGTTTGCCTGGGTAAGACGGGCATGTTCCCCGGAAAGGAAGGCGATACGGGCTTCCATATCCGCTTTATCCGTTGTCCTAGAGCGGTCTAGCGCTGCCAAGGTTTGCGTTAATTCCTGGTTTGCCTGGGTAAGACGCTCATTATCCCTTGACAGGAGGGCGATACGGGCTTCCATATCCGCTTTATCCGTTGTCCTAGAGCGGTCTAGCGCTGCCAAGGCTTGCGTTAATTCCTGGTTTGCCTGGGTAAGACGCTCATTATCCCTTGACAGGAAGGCGATACGAGCTTCCATATCCGCTTTATCCGTTGACAGGAGGGCAATACGGGCATCACTAGCACTCATTTCAGTCTTCCAGGTGAGGTCCTGATCTACCAGGGCCTGGGATAATTCTTGAGATACCTTGGTAAGACGCTCATTATCCGATGACAGAATGGCAATCTGAGTTTCCAAATCGCTGATTTTAGGGCTCAGTTCCTCGGATCGGGTAAGTTCGGTTCGGGCTATCCACGCTAAAGCACCGGCTAAATATATATCTAAACTATGCCGTTGCGAAGAAAAACGATCTGGCGGGCTTTCTCCAAGGTACTGAACCAAAGATTCTGCTTGTACCAGGGCATCTCGGTAGTGTTCTTGTTCCAAATTAGTCCGTATTATATGATACATCCCGATTATACGATTATCTCTCTGCAGGGCTTGCTGCTGTTGTTCCTGCAATACTACCAGCTTGTTTTTGGCTTCTTCTAAAGCTGCATTCCATTCAGGTATGGAAGTAACCTCTAGAGGTGTACTCGTTTCTCTAACGAGACGAAGCTGAGTTTCTTGCTGGATTAAGGTTTCCTTAATGATCTGCCGTTCCTCATTAAGGCTCCTTAAATCTTGCTGATACTTATTCTGGAGCTGCTGATAATTCGCCCGGGCAGCTTCCCGTTCCACTTCAAGCTGGGCCTGGTATCTATCTAATTCTGCACGATAATAGGCAAATCGTTCCTGCTCATAAGCGGCCAATAAAGCTTTCATATTTTCCGTAGAAACTCCAGTGGAGATAAGCCGTTGGCGTTCATCTGCCATATCCTTGTCTAAACTGGTTTGAAGTTCTTGTTCCCGTTGCGTATAGAGCTCTTGGAACTTATTAGCCGCATTACGTTCCTCTGTCTTGATGTCAGCTAATTGTTTTCGTATTGCTTCTATTTCCTGTTCCTTTTCGGAAAGCCGTACCTGTGAATCCTGGCGTATTTGCTGGATAAGCTCCCCTTCCACAGAAGAAAACCCCTGCTCATACCCTGATCGAGCCTTATCCCTGGTAAGGCCCTGACCAACAAGGAGCAGAGCACCGGCTGCTATTCCCCACATAAGCGTATTAACCACCAGAGGGAATACCACTGCATTTTTAGTGGGAGTTATTTTTAGTTCTTTTGAGCTTAGGGTGATACGATTCTTACGGCTTAAGGTATCAATATGGGCTTGTATTTCTTGGACATCTTTGCCATCAATCCCATAGGGGCTACTATGCTGCTCCAGCTGCGTGAAATCAATAATACGGGGAGATAAGGTTTTCATCTGTTTTGCCCGATACAATAAACTCCTTTTTATCGAAAAAGCACTGGTTCGTGCAACCGAATCCGATTCTTTTGCGGTATCCCCTTGATAATGTACTCCAGCAGTATGGTGGAAAAAACTTTTTTTTACCATCTTTTTCCTCAATCCTATAGAGCTCCAGTCATAACCCTGATATACTTCCTAAAAGCTTTATAGACACCATCCAAGAACCGCTAAAATTTCTATACTTGAGTGAAAGTATCTCGACAAACACATTATTTCTTCATATACTCTATTCATACTACTTTATAGTTGTATTATATCCATTTTTCGGAGGACGTCAACATGAAACGTAAGTATCCCTTGCTGTTGGTGGCTTTTTTAGTATCCTTCATGAATTTGCCGCTTTTTGCAAGACCCGTATCGGAAACTGAACTTGCCAATCTGATACGAACAAAACAACGGGAGCTGTTCGCCCGAACCCAAACTGCCCAGGCACAGCTAACCCAAGCGCAGGCAGCCCAGCCCAGTTCGGCGGTTCAATCCCCTCAAAAGACCCAGTCGGCACAGCCTGGCCAATCGAAAACGTATGAACTCATTCTACTTCATACTAATGACCACCATGGTACGATAGTTCCCAATAACGGCCGGGGGGGACTTGCCTGGCGATCCATGTATATTAAAGCCATCAAGGCCTTTAATCCACAAGTACTCCTGCTTGACGCGGGAGACATCAATACCGGATCCGCCCTTTCCAATATGTTTTCCGCAGAGCCGGATATCCTAGCCTATAACCTCATGGGCTATGATGCGGTGATTCTGGGAAACCACGAATTTGATAAAAACATGGAGCAGTTGGAGCGCCAGGGGGAATTGATTGAGTTTCCGGTTATCACCTCCAATATTAAAACCGCGGATGGTGCCTATCTGGGGGTTCCCTATGTGATAAAAAAATACGATGGGTTTACCGTGGGCCTGTTTGGGATTACCACCCTGCGAACCCAGGTAATTGCCAGTCCCGATCCCAGCCTGCGTTTCATCAACGAGATCGATGCGGCCCGGGAAATGGTGGATATTTTGAGGAATCAGGAACAGGTTGACCTGGTCATCGGCATTACCCATATCGGAAACGTAAAAGAAGCACCGGATCATATTACCTCGCCGGAATTGGCCGCAGCAGTTCCCGGCATTGATATCATCGTAGATGGTCATTCTCATTCCTTCTTTGAGGAACCTCTCAAGGTGGACAATACCTACATCGTTACTGCCCATGAATGGGGAAAATATATAGGTCAGGGGAAAGTGGTTGTGGAGAACGGGAAACTGAAGGATTTTGCCTGGTTACCCATAGGAATTGCCCAGGATCAGGAAATAACCACACTGTTAAACCCCTACATTACCAAAGCTGATGAGAGCCTTAAAGAGGTAGTGGGAGAAGCGACCGGTGAGTTTGTGGTAGGTGATCGCTTGCCCCGGAAAGTTGAATCTCCCCTGGGAGACGCCATCTGTGACGGTATGGTCTGGTATTTCAACAATACCAACCAAGCCGTAGACTTTGCCTTTATTAATGGGGGCAATATTCGGACGGGCCTTCCCGCAGGCTCCATCACCAGGGAACAAGTGCTTACGGTTCTTCCTTTTGAGAATTACCTTTACATCGTTTCCCTCAAAGGCTCTCAAATCATCGACTTGTTCAATTTCATTGCCTCTATACCTCAGGGAAATGGGGGTTGGGCCCAGGTATCTCAGGACGTACGGTACACCATTGACTATACCCAAGGTACGGGTATCCTCAAGGACTTGACCATTCATAACGAGCCGGTTGATCCCGATAAGGTGTACCGGTTCTGCACGAACAGTTACCTCCTTGGGGGTGGAGACGGGTATACGGTCCTCAAGAATGCCCAGGAACCCTTTAATACCTCCCTGATAGATTCTTGGGTGGTGCTGGAAGCCTTGCAGGCCGTAGGTTCCATTTCCCCTGACACCGACGGACGGATTACCGTTATTGGAGGGGTTACGGAATAATGTTTCCCAGAAGACCCCTATAGAGAGCATAGGGCAAAGTCAGGGACTTTCGCCCATCCTATAAGAGGCTGCCTGCTGACCCTGAAAGATGTTTCTGTATGTAACGTTACGGCTCATTCCATGAAGGAGGAATGAGTCGTTTTTTTAAGGGAGGGTCGGTATGCCGCTTGAATCGGGGCCCCCTCCTGGCCGTCTCATCCCGTGGGTATGGGGCTTGCCCGGGCAAGGATAAGCTCCCCTGCTATGCTCACCCCAATCTCCGCAGGGGTCTCACTCTTAATCGCCAGCCCAATGGGCGCGTGAACCCGCTCCCCGGTAATGACTTCCTGGGAAAACCCCAGAGCGCTCAGTTTTTCCCGTATGAACTTCAGTTTTGTCCTGCTCCCGATAATACCGATATACCGTGCAGGGGTACCCAGGGCGAATGCTGCGGCCTGAAAATCGCAGTGGTGACTGCGGGTTACCACCACCACATAATCCTCTTTGGTAACCTGCACCTGGGAGGAAATAGCAGCAAAATCCCCAAGCAGGGTTTTCTCCGCATCAGGAAAGCGCTGCGGGTACAGGAGACCTTCCCTGTCATCAAAGACTATGCAGCGGAAGTCCACATGGGCCAGCAGGGGCACCAATTCCTGGGCTACATGCCCGGCCCCAAATATATAGACAAAACTAGCCCTGACCAGGGGCTCAGAGAAATAGAGCCTTTCACCCCGGCATATCTGGGTTCCTTGGGAAACCTGGAACCCCACAGGGTCTAGGGGGACCGATCCTGTCCACCGAACTATGCCTGCCTCCCCCACAAGCCCCAGGCTTGCTGGGCCCCTTCCTATAGCCAGCTCACTTACCAGCCACAGGTTCTCCCGGGCCCTCAAGCGTCCAAGCCCGGTCTGTATCACCTGGGCAAGGCCCTCATCCTCAGGATCCAGATACTGAAAATGGACCATGACATCTCCCCCGCATACGGCCCCCAGATCCTCCTCCGTATTGGGGTGCAGGATATAGGCTTTTATGTGGGAGCGTCTTTCTCGAACCAGGGTCTTGGCTTCTTCCTCAGCCAAATGTTCGGATATACCCCCGCCTATGGTTCCGTACAGGCAACCCTGAGAGCCTACCAGCATCCGTGAACCTGCCCCACGGGGCGTTGAACCGGTACTGTCCACTATGGTTACCAGTACCACCGGCTCTTTACGCAACAGGGCATGGTACAGTATGGCCAATAATTGTTTCATCTGTTCTCTTTTCTCTCTTTCATCTACAGTGGCGGGTACAGCCGTTTCCTTATGATGAATTTTCCCCTGCCCGGACTGGCTGAAAACACCCCTGCCCGCAGGAGCACCTCCCCCCGGGAAATCACCCACTCTGGATAGCCCTGTACTTCCCAGCCTTCATAGGCACTGTAGTCAACCTGGGCATGGAGGGAGCTTTGGCCTAAGACCTTCTTTGCCGAAGGATCGATGATGACGATATCCGCATCAGACCCTTCCCGGAGCACCCCCTTTTGAGGGTACAGGCCAAAGAGTTTCGCCGGATTGGTCGAGCACAGATCCACAAAACGCCTGAGGGAGATACGCTTGTGCATCACCCCTTCAGAAAACAGCAGGGGTATGCGCTCCTCTATGCCCGGCACCCCTGAAGGGCATAAGGTGAAATCATCCTTGCCCCGGACCTTCTGGGTTTCAAAGAAAAAGGGGCAATGATCCGTGGCCACCGTATCAATAGCCGCGATCAGGCCTTCCCACAGGCTTTCCCTATCCTGGACCTTACGCAAAGGCGGACACATAAGGTACTTAAGCCCCTCACAGCCCGGCTGATCGTAAACCCTATCATCCAGCATGAGGTATTGGGGACAGGTCTCGGCATACAGGTGCTTTTGTCCCCGCTTTCGGGCATCCCGGATAAAGGCCAGCCCCCGTTCATTACTCAGGTGAACGATGTACAGGGGAGCGTCCCCGGCCAGGTTTGCCCACAGGATCATGCGGTTGATGGCTTCCGCTTCACATACCACAGGCCGGGACAGGGGGTGATAGCGCGCCGCGGTTTTCCGTTCCCTTAGCAACTTCCCCCGCAAATACCGGATAATCCCGTCGTTTTCAGGATGCACCGCGATCATCAGTCCCTGGTTCCGGGCCTGCACTAAAACCCGGTAGACTTCCTCATCAGAGAGCTTATAGTCATAGGTAAGATATACCTTGTAACTGGTGATCCCCTCATCCGCCAGCGTGCCCATGCGCGCAAGGGTCTTTTCATCCACCTGCTGAATCACCCCGTGAAAGCCATAGTCTATCACCGCCTTACCCGCGGCCAGGGCATGATAGGCCTTGATCTGGTGATCCAGGGCACAGCCGGAAGGCCCGAAGCCCGGGTGATCCACGATGGTGGTGGTGCCTCCCCAGGCAGCAGCGACGGTTCCGGTATAAAAATCATCGCTTGATCGGGTAAAGCCCACATCCAGATACAGATGGGTATGCACATCAATACCCCCGGGAATCACGATCTTGCCCTGGGCCTCTATGAGCTCCTCCCCCTCTTGTACCGGTAAATCCCTGCCCACCGCTACAATCTGTTCCCCTTTGATGCGTACATCCCCGATAAACTCCCGGTCTTCCCCCACCACGAGGCCGCCCTTGATACGCATGGCACCGTGCATAGCCCCTCCTTTTTGCGTTTCCCTGGTACTATCCATTGCTGTATCAGTGTACAGTACAAGGTATAGGGCGTCAATAAAAAAAAATAATGTCCTAAGGTAAACAAAAGTATGGCTGTTACGGCAAAAGCACGCAGCCTATATAGGTCAAGGTATTCGGCCCGTAATAGTAGGGCAGCTTGTTGTCTTTACACACCTCGCTCACCAGCAAACCCATAGCTTCCATAGAGGACAGCCTCTGTTGGGGAAAACGGCAGGGTTCATGGGGATAGGTGCACGCCGTACAGCGCGTACAGGGGCCTGCCCCCAGCATAAGGCACGAGGGATAGAGGCTCTGGATGCGCTCCCTAAAGGCATCCAGGTGCTTCCCATGGTCTCGGGCGATTCGTTCCATAGCCTCATAATCCAGGGAGTCTTCCAGGGTACCGGTGCTTTGCAGGATAAGCCCCCGCGGATAGCGCCGGATCTGCTGTTCACATTCCGCTAAGGTCCCGCAGCCGGGCGGGCAGGCCCAGTTGCTGCGGTAGGAGCGGCACTTGTTTTCCTCACAGCTGTCCCGAACCTCCCGGTATACCCTCAGGGTCCGCACATCCAAGTTTCCCACATGACTAAACCCGCAGTCTAAGGCCAGGGCGTACAGGTATTCACGTTCACTCATCATTTCTCTCATACTACTGCATAGTCTTTTTTTCCGGCTCTGGCTAGGCCGAATGAGAGGAGGAAGCGAACCCCGTCGGGATGGGCGGGAAGCCGTTACGGGGGGAGGAAAGGGAACAAGACGGAACAGGGTCTGAGGGTGAGCGTGAAGGGGAGGAAACAGAAAAGACGCATGAAATACCACCCTCTTCAAACTGCCAGTGCCTGGGCTGTCCAAGGCCGCGGGTTTCCCGGGCCCGCAAGCACGGAGCTTTTCCACGGGTGCGCTGCAATCGCTCAGGGGTGCCCGGAAACGTCCCCTGCCTGCGATTCGGGTTTGTTTTAAGCTTCCGCGGGTTCCCCGGAGGCAGCTTGGACTTTAAGCTCCGGGGCTATGAGTTCGGTTGCCGGCGCTGGAAGCTGGGTTGCTGGCGCTGCAAGTCCGGTTGCCGGCGCTGGAAGCCGGATTGCTGGCGCTGGAAGTCCGGTTGCTGGCGCTGTGAGTCCGGTTGCCGGCGCTGCGGGAGTGGATTGCTTCGCGTAGCGCGCAAAGACGGGGCAAGACTCTACCCCAAGTGGGGGGTGGCGGGGGCTTTCGTCCTGGCGAGGGGCGCAGCCCCGCAGCAATCCACCCAGGACCGTCCCCGTTCTGACCCCCCAGGGCTGCGGCTTAGAACCCCGGCGCTGGAAGTCCGGTTGCCGACGCTGCTGGAGAGGATAGCTTCGCATTGCTTGCAATGACTGGGCAAGGGTCTCCCGCAAGTGGGGGGTGGCGGGGACTTTCGTCATTGCGGGGAGCGCAGTGAACCCGTCATTGCGAGGGGCAAAGCCCCGAAGCAATCCAGACAGG
>JAITEL010000010.1 GCA_031282065.1 Treponema sp. | reverse complement strand
CGCATCTTTGCCTCCAGCGCCTTAAACGCCTCCTGACATTCCACGGTGATGACGCGGGTTCGCTCCGCATCGTTTTGCGCCTTCTGGAGCAGGTCTTGCGCCGTGGAACACAGGCTCTCCAGTTCCGTAAACTCCGCCTCCGGCACTCCCCAGGCGGTCCGCCTTGCCGCCGTCAGATACAGAATCCAGCTCAGACACATTGCCAGGATTCCCGTCCGGGGTCCCGGCATCCAATCGGTGTTTTTTGCCATAGCGTTCTCCTCTTTATAGTGAAACGAATATTTCATTCGTTAAAACGAATGACCTAAACGGTGAAAGGGCTGAGTCAAAAGTTGAAACTGCTGACCCGGAAATTGAAACTAATGACTTGGGATTTGAAAATCCTGACTTAGAAATTGAAAATCCTGACCTGGGATTTGAAACTTTTGATCCGGGATTTTTAACTAATGACCTGAGATTTGAAAATCCTGACTTGAAAATTATAAGGGCTGACCTGTCCGGTACACCGAATGAGTAGCTTTGACCTAGTTTTGGGGGATAAGGATCAAGCTGCGGTTTGTCCGCATACACGAGCGGAGAATACGGCGTCAGGTACTTGACAAACCGTCTTCTTAATACAATATAATATGAGCTGTCTTGTTACCTGCCGGTTTCAAAAGCATGAAAATAGTCTAAATTCTTCCGTTAAAGAATGTCAAGTGAAAAATACTTCCTTTTCTTATCACCACTGCCCGTCATTGCGAGTGCAGCGAAGCAATCCACTGGGGGCACTGCCCTGTCTGGATTGCTTCGGGCTTCGCCCTCGCAATGACGAAAGCCCCCGGATGTGCGTCCTTAGCACCACTGCCCGTTATGGGCGTTAAACCCGCTGGCTGGCGGACATATCTAGGGGTCTTCGGCTTTTTCATATGAAGGGGCCCCCCGTCATTGCGAGCGCAGCGAAGCAATCCACTGGGGGCACTGCCCTGTCTGGATTGCTTCGGGCTTCGCCCTCGCAATGACGAAAGCCCCCGGATGTGCGTCCTTAGCACCACTGCCCGTTATGGGCGTTAGACCCGCTGGCTGGCGGACATATCTAGGGGTCTTCGGCTTTTTCATATGAAGGGGGCCCCCCGTCATTGCGAGCGCAGCGAAGCAATCCACTGCGGGGGCTGCCCGGTCTGGATTGCTTCGGGCTTCGCCCACGCAATGACGAAAGCCCCCGGATGTGCGCCCTTATCACTACTGCCAGTCAGGGGCGTTAAACCCCCTTCGGGGGCGCTGGCGGGGACTCCCAGGGGAACCCCCCTCCTCCTGCTAGCCAATCCACGTATTGCACCGCAGTCCGGGGAGAGCGCCCGTTGAACCAGCGTTCCCAGCGCAGGGCGTTCTCTCTAAAGGTTTTCCATGCCTCGGTTTGGGGAGCACCGGTGAGAACACCCCGCTCCCGGGCTATGTATTCGGCAATATACAGAAATTCCTCTTGTACCGGGGCAGTGAACACCACCGTAAGACCAAAGCGATCCGCCAAGGAAAACTGTTCCTGCATACTGTCAAAAGCCCGCATATCCCCCGTAGCCAGGGCGTTTGCCGCCATAGCCGTGGTGGGCCTGTCCGCTGCGTACTCTTTCACCAGGTGCCGGCGGTTACTGGTGGCATAGATCAGCACCTGGGAAGGCCGCGCCTCAATCCCCCCCTCCAGCAGCATCTTCAAGCCGGTAAAGGAATCATCGGTCTTTTCAAAGGAAAGATCATCAATGAAAATGATGAAATGCAGGCCCCGGCAGCGCAGGACCTCCAGTATCCGGGGAAGCGCTGCCAACTGCTCCTTGGGGACTTCCAGAAGCCGTAAGCCCTGCTTTGCATACTCGTTACAGAGGGCCTTGACTGTAGCGGATTTGCCGGTACCCCTATCCCCGTAGAGCAAGAGGTTATTGGCAGGCTTTCCCTCAAGGAAACGCAGGGTGTTGGCAATCACCAGGGCTCGCTGCTGTTCATAGCCGGCAAGAGAGGAAAGCCGGACCTGGTCGGGACTTTGTACCGGCTGCAAGGCCGCCTCCGGCAGCCCTGTCCAGCGGAAGGCCCGGTACAGCCCCAGGCTTCCTGCACCGCTCCGCTGTATATGCGCGATAAGATCCGCCAGGGCCGCGCTCCAGTCGCTATGGTACGGAAAGAGGGTATCCAAAAGGGGATAGGCACCGGCACCCTGCCCCTCCGCTTCCCGCAAGAACCGGGCTTCCTCCTCTAGGGTATGGGCCGCTTTATCAAGATACGGAAGGCCCTCCCGTATGAGGGCCCCTATATGAAAACCCACACGGGAACTAGCAAAGGCGGCAATCCTCCCCAGCCGGGACAGATCGAGCCCTGCCAGGCTAAACAGACCCTGGGGGAAACTATCAATTGCCCTTGTTATGGGGTGAAGCTCCGCAGTACGGGTAAAGAGGTTATCATCCGTGAGGCTCATCCACGCCACCGCATGATACAAGTCCCCCTGCCCCTGCTGAAGGCCGCCTTCCTGGCAAGGCAGTTCCGTTTCCACCAGGGAAGCCATAAAACAAGCCCAGGGCCGGATTAAGCCCTGGGCATCCTTATCAGCACCTTGAGCAGCCAGCGCCTGAAGGAGAGCGGTAAAAGCCTGTATAAGGGGCCTATCCCGGAGCTTTGCAAACAGGACCAGCCCCTCTATATCGGCCAAGGCAGCCTTTGCCTCCTTGATCAGGGCAGGATTCATCCGTTGCCTTTCACCTAGGCGCTATGGGCTAGCACTTTGAATACCTTGGCAGGACATTTAGCCTCACAGGTACCGCAGGAGGTACATTTGGTAAGATCCACCAAGGGGATGCCCCTGTCCATGATGATACACTTTTCAGGGCAGTTCTTCACACACAATCCGCATTTGATACAGCCGGCGGTACAGGTTTTCTTCACCATGGTCTTAATGGGATTGCGGTTAGAGCACAGGGGCATAGCCCCTTTACGATCCTTAGGCATATCCTGCAGGAGCTGCTGGGGGCACTCTGCCACACAGCGTTTACATCCGGTACATTTAGTCTCATCAATGTGGGGTAAGCCATCGGCCCCCATGCGGAGGGCGCCGAATTGACAGACCTTGGTGCAATCCCCATAACCCAGGCAGCCCCAGGAACAGAGCTTCGTGCCTCCGGCAGAGAGTTTCGCCCCCCGGCAGGTCGGTATGCCCCAATACGCTCCCTTGAGGGGGGCATGTTCCTTGGACCCCTGACAGGCCAGAACCGCCACCATAGGCGTTACCGAAGCGTCTCCTCCCGTGATAGCCGAGATCTTTTCCGCAGTGGCCTTTCCGCCGACAGAACAGCGGTTTATTTCCGCACTCCCCACGGCCACTGCCGCAGCATACCCGTCGCAGCCGGGAAACCCGCAGGCCCCGCAGTTGGCTCCCGGCAGGCATTCCCGGATCTGGGCTTTGCGGGGGTCTTCGGCAACCGCGAAGAATTCCCGGAAAAAGCCCAGGGCTAAACCCAGGACAAAGGCCAAAATCAGGGCAAACAGGGCAGTAATCAGTACAATACTCATGGCAACCTCCTATTTAACCAAACCGGAAAAGCCTGTAAAGGCCATAGAAAGGAGACACGCGGTAACAAAGAGTATAGGCGGCCCTTTCAAAAACGATGGAATAGGGCTGGTTCTGATCCGTTTGCGGATCCCCGCGAGGAGAAGGAGGGACAAGAGGAAGCCAAAGGCCACACCAACGGCAAAGACCAGGGATTCCACAAAGGTATAACCATTGGAAATGACATCCAGCGTCACTGCCAGGATCGCGCAGTTGGTGGTGATTAAGGCAAGGTAAATCCCCATAGAGGAATACAAGGCTGGAGCGGACTTTTTAAGGTAGAATTCCACCAACTGGACCAAGGCAGCGATAACCAGGATGAAGACCAACAGTTGCAGGAAGACCAAGCCTAGGGGTTCCAGAATGAATTTGTAGATAGGCCAGGTAACGCAGGTGGCCAAGACCGTAACAAAGGTAACTGCCAAGCCCATGCCTATGGACTTATCCTCATCAGTACTCATCCCAATGAAGGGGCACAGCGCTATGAAGCGCATGAGAATCACGTTGTTGATGAGGAATGCGGAGATAAAGATTTTGAACAAGGTCATGCCTGTTCCTCCTCAATGGTTATTTGTGGTTTCAGCCGGGCCTTGATGAAGAAGTTAAGACTGATAAACAGGGAGAACACAAGAAAGCCCCCCGGGGGCATCACAAAAAAGAGTATGGGCTGAAAACTCTCAGGAAGGATAGAGAAGCCCAAAAGCGTACCGCTTCCCAGGATTTCCCGGATTATGGATATGCCGGTTAAGACCCAGGTGTACCCCAGGCCCATACCCAGGGCATCGGGGATCACGCTCACCAAGGACTGCTTGGAGGCAAAGGATTCAGCCCGCCCCATAATGATGCAGTTGACTACGATGAGGGGAATGAAAATCCCCATGGCCTTGGAAAGGTCCGGGAAATAGGCCTTGAGCATATAGTCTATCACCGTGGTAAAGGCGGCAATAACAATGATGAACACGGGAATCCGTATTGACTCAGGGATGAGTTTCTTGAAGGCGCTTATCACCAGCTCGGACATGAGCAGCACGAAGGTCATGGAAAGACCCATCCCAATGCCGTTGGCCACCGCAGTGGTTACCGCCAAAGACGAACAGAGCCCTATCATCAGTATAAGCAGCGGATTCTCCCGGACAAGGCCGTTGGTAAATATCCCAATGAGGCGTTTCATTGTGCACCTCCTTGAGGGGAAGCGAACCACGCTACGGCCGCATCCCCTGAGGCCTTAACCGCCAGGGTAACGGCCCGGCTGGTAATGGTGGAAGCGGTAATGGCCGCCACATCCCCCGGTACCTCAAAGGGATCCTGCACGGCTTTACCGGCGAATTGACCGTAGAAGGTGATTTTTTCCGCTTTATTCACATAGTAGGTCGGCGAAGCGGCGTTTGCCCCGAGCCCCGGGGTGTCCTGATGTTCCAGGATCTTAACCCGGCTGATCCTGCCGTCCGCACCGACCCCCACCAGTACCTTGAGGGTTCCGCCATAACTGGCGACAGAAGCCTGGATCGCAGTGCCGATGAGACTGCTGCCTTTGTACACCGCGTATTGGGTTTCAAAGGCCACCCCGGGATTGAGATTCCCAATGGTCCCGGTAATATCCGTAAAAACCTCCCCTTCAGGGAAGAGTTCCTGCAAGGCTATTTCCAAATCCGCTTGCTGCCGTATCGCAATGGTTTCGCTGGTAGCGGAATACACGAAGGCAAGCCCCACACATGCGGCAGTGGCATAGAGCGCCAGCACAATGCCCAGTTTCAACATACCTTTCATTTCCCAGCCCCCTTAGGCTTTGGCACAAAGCCGTATTTTTTCTGTAATAAGCGGTTCAGGAAGGGGGTAACCGCATTCATGATGAGCAGCCCATAGGTGACCCCTTCGGGGTAATTGCCCCACTTCCTGATAAGCACGGTGATGAGTCCTGCACCAAAGCCAAAAATAAGCTTGCCATTGGCGGTGAGCGGAGCAGAAACATAGTCCGTGGCCATGAAGACCGCGCCGAAGAGTACCCCGCCGCTTAAGACCGCAAAGAGGGGATCCATACCCAAAACCAGGGAACTTAAGACCGTGGTAGCGATCATAGCCACCGGAGCGCGCCAGTCTATGGTCTTAGTAAGCAGGAGATAGACCGCGCCGACCAGGATCAGCAGGATTGAGGTCTCCCCAATACACCCGCCGTGGTTCCCTAAAAACAGGGTACCCATCACCGAGCCATACTCCGCGGACGGGTTGATCCCCAAAGAGCCGGCCACATCAGCCATAGAGCCGCCCTGTTTTATGATGTTAAGCGGGGTAGCGGTAGTAACCGCATCGCTTAAGGATGCGCCGAAACCCGTGGGCCCATACCAGGTGGTGATGGCCGCGGGGAAACTCATGATGAGGAAGGCCCTGCCGATGAGGGCGGGGTTAAACACATTGGCCCCCAGGCCGCCGAAGAATTCCTTGGCCACCACAATGGCGAAGATCGAACCCAAGGCGGTAATCCACAAGGGGGTAGCCGGAGGAAGGATCAGGGCCAGGAGCAGCCCGGTTACCGCAGCGGAAAGGTCCTTAATGCGGATGTCCTGTTTCAGGATAGACCGCATACATGCTTCTGCAAGCACTGCCGCGGCTACCGCCACGATAATGGTTAAGAGGGCAGGGAATCCGAAGATGACCACCCCGAACACCGAAGCGGGGGCCAAGGCGATGAGCACATTGGCCATGAGCTGCTTAGTCTCAACCGGAGAAACGATATGAGGACTTGATGCGAGGATCAAGGATGACTGTTCATTTTCCGTCATAGAAAAGTCCTTTATTTTCCGTCATAGAAAATTCCTTCTATAAAAAATACGCCGTATAAAAAAATCAGATTTTTGCGGCGGCTTTGGCTGCTGCTGCTTGAGCTGCCTGCTGCCTGGCCCGTAAGCGGCCCTTGCCGACCCTAAAGCGCTGGACCAGCTTGATCCGGGCAGGGCATACAAAGGTGCAGCTTCCGCATTCAATACAATCCATAAGCCCTGCCTTTACCGCATAATCCAGATCCTCTGCTTCCAGGCTGTCATTCATAATCGCCGGAGAAAGCCTGCAAGGACAGTTGCGAATACACCGGGCACAGTGTATACAGGGGGTTTCCACCGTGGTATAGGTTTCTTCAGCGGTCATCAGGATGATCCCTGAGGTGTTTTTCTGAATAGGAATCGCCACAGAGGGTACGGCAAAGCCCATCATAGGCCCGCCGAACAGGATCTTCCTCAACTGTGAGTAATCAATATCCATAAATGCCGGAGGCAAATCCGAGAGCAGGGTCCCAATAGGAGCCCGGATATTTTTGGGGAGTTTGCAGGCTCCGCCGCTCACGGTCAAGTCCCGGTCAATCAGGGGCTTGCCCAAGGTAAAGGCCTCAGCTATGGCCACCAGGGTCCCCACATTCTGGACTATACAGCGGGCATCCATAGGAAGCCCGCCGGAAGGGACTTCCCTGCCGGTAAGGGCGCTGATGAGCATCTTTTCACCCCCCTGGGGGTAGAGGGTTTTACAAAGCCCCACGCTGATCTCCCCCGGGTAGTTTCCCAGCCGGATTTCCTGTTCCAGCAGAGGAACGAGCTTTTGCTTATTATCCTCCATCCCGATGATGGCCTTCTTAACCCCGGTGATTTTCATGATGATGGCCAGGCCCCGGATCAACAGGTGAGGTTTCTCGCTGATGACCGCCTCGTCGGTGGTGAGGTAGGGTTCGCATTCCGCGCCATCCGCGATAATGGTGTCGATGGGCTTATTCGGCGGCGGGGAAAGCTTAACATGGGAAGGGAAGCCGGCTCCTCCCATACCGGTAATCCCCGCATCCCGGATACGTTTCAGGGCCTCTTCTTTGGTGCAGGTAAAGGCATCCAGGGGAGGCAGGTATTCGCCTTCCGGGTTTTCATCAGGTCCCTCGGCTTCGATAACAATACAAAGCCCTTCACTGTTGTTTGATTGGGTCCGCGGCTCGATTTTCCTGACCACCCCGCTTATCGAAGCGTGAACCGGTACGGTCATGGGGCCGGGACTGATAGCGTCGGCGATTTTCTGCCCCCGCTTAACCATATCTCCCACCTGCACTACGCTTTGATTCGGGGCGCCGAAATGTTGATTGATGGGAATAATCACCTGTTTCGGTGCGGGCGCCAGTTCCACCGGTTTCCCTTCAGTAGCGGTTTTCCGGGTGGGAACGTGCAATCCCCGTTTAAATGTGCTTACAGTCACTATACATCCTCCTTAAGTAAGCCCTTAAAAACACAGCTTTTAAGGATACTATAATATTACCTCTCTGCATCTGAGGAATCTTGTGTATAAGACTCTGGTACATGATGCAACATGCTGAAAATGATTCATGGGTACGATTTCTTAAACGAATCAGTCATTGGGTTAGACTTTCACGAGCGGCCATTGGGTTAGGCTATTCAAAGTATCACTATAATACTGGATACAGAGGACCCTCGTCAAGCGAATTCAGGGCAGCCCCAGCTTAGATGGTACCCCTTGAGCCTGTTCCAACCGTCGTCATTGCGAGCGCAGCGAAGCAATCCACTGCGGGGGCTGCCCTGACTGGATTGCTTCGGGCTTCGCCCTCGCAATGACGAAAGCCCCCTGATGTGCGCCCTTACCACCACTGCAACCCGCGCCTGAACTCCGGGAGCTCTGGCGCCGGAGCCGGGAGCTCTAGCGCCGGAGCCGAGAGTTCTAGCGCCGGAGCCGAGAGCTCTAGCGCCGGCTCCGGGAGCTCTAGCGCCGGATCCGAGAGTTCTAGCGCCGGAGCCGGGAGTTCTAGCGCCGGAGCCGAGAGTTCTAGCGCCGGAGCCGAACCGCCTATATGCACCTCAGCCCATATATGGTGAGGGACAAGCAGACGACCCGGTGGCTTGCCGCCTTTTACCGCAGCCCGTGCCGGGGGGCTTCTTCGGTATACCATTCCCGCAAGAGCGCCACGTCCGCCTCCAACTCTTCCCGGATATACCGGCCTATCCCCCCAAAGGCAGCGTCTATCTTGGCAAAAGCCGCTTCCAGGTACCCCCGCCTGACCGATAGAAGGGCTTCCTCCTGGGGCTCTGCGGCAAGCCACTGGCGGATAAGCTCCTTAAGGTAGCTTGCGGAAAGCAGGTAATCCCGGTAGATCCATTCCCTAGCCACGCTGAGGGCAGAAAGTATAAAGGCCGCAGCCAGGCCAGTACGGTCTTTACCTGCGGAACAGTGGAAGAGCAGGGGGGTATGCCCGGGATGCGAAAGGATGCTGAAGAATTTCCGGTATTGGGGCCGGGCACTTTCTACGATGCGGCCATAGAGCTCCTGCATCAGGGCCTCGCCGGAGACCCCGGTTTCCCGTGTACATGCACCCATGAGGCTTCCCGCCTCAATAGGCAGCTCAAAGGTATGTACCAGGCTGGCTAAGGGGCCGTCAGGAGCCCGTTTTTTTTCCTGGACTCCCCGAAAATCAACGATGCTCTTGATATTCCGCTGTTCCAGAAAGACCCGGTCCTGTAAAGAGAGCTTGTGTAAATCCCCGGCCCGGTAGAGCAGGCCCCGCCTAAGCTGCCTGCCATCTTGTGTGGGGTATCCTCCTAAGTCCCGGAGATTATGGCCCCCCTCCAGGGGTAGGAGCCGGCCCGGTTCGCCTTCAGCAGGCTGTGCTGTGTTCATACTGTTATCCTTCATGCAATGATACTCATTCCAGGCTATTCATTTTTCTTAAAATACGATATACCTAGTACCATAATATGGAATTTAAAGAATTAAACCTACATCCCGACCTCCAACGGGGTATCGCTGATGCGGAATATACGGTTTGTACCCCCGTGCAGGAACACGTACTTGCCAATGCCTTTGGAGGCCAAGATCTCTACGTCCAATCGCAGACCGGGACCGGTAAAACCGCCGCATTTTTAATAGTTATTTTCCAGCGCCTCCTCAGCGAATCCCTCTTAACAGGGAAAAAAGCGATCATCATGGTGCCCACCAGGGAATTGGCGATACAGATAGAGGAAGAGGCCCGGATTCTGGGAAAATACCTGCCCTTTAAGGTGGGGAGTTTTTATGGAGGAGTCGGGTACGGCGCGCAGCAGCAAATGCTCAAGGATCAGGTGCAGATCCTCGTGGGAACCCCGGGCCGGGTCCTGGATCTCAATCAATCCGGCCAGATGAACCTTATGGACATCGCCTTCTTGGTGCTGGATGAAGCGGATCGTATGTTCGATATGGGCTTTTACCCGGACTTACGCAAGCTCATCAAGGTGGTTCCTCCGGCGGATCGCCGGCAGACCATGCTGTTCAGCGCCACCTTGAATGCCTGGGTTAAGAACCTTGCCTGGGAATACACGAAATCCCCCTATGAAATAGAAATTGCCCCGGAAACCGTAACCCTCGATGAGGTTGAGCAGGTCCTCTACCATGTACCGACCAAGGACAAGATGAAGCTGCTCCTGGGCATCTTCCAACGGGAGCAGCCGGAAAGCGCCATCGTCTTCTGTAATACCAAGCGGCAGACGGAAATCGTGGCACAGCGATTACAGCACAACGGGTTTACCTGCGAATTTATCATCGGCGACTTGCCCCAATCAAAGCGCTCCAAGATTATTGATGCGATTAAGGCCGGTCATATCCGGTATCTGGTGGCTACTGATGTGGCTGCCCGAGGGCTTGATATTGAAGGGCTTGCCCTGGTGGTCAATTACGATCTTCCGGTGGAAGCGGAAAACTACGTGCACCGTATCGGACGGACCGCCCGGGCAGGAAAGACCGGCAGGGCCATTGCCCTGGTGGGCGAACAGGATGTGTATGAGCTGGGGGATATCGAGAAATACATAGGGAAGAAGATATCCGCAGCCATAGCCGAGGAAGGGCTGTATGCCCAGGATACCAGTGAAGGTATGAGGTTCCAGAGTACGGTTATGGAAAAATACGAGCGGTCCCCGGAAGACCGCAGAAGGGGCAGAAGCCCCAGGCCCCAGGAGGGAGACGGGAGACGGCGAAGCGGGGAAGAGGCTGACCGCCGGGGCAAGGAATCAAGCCGTGAACGGAAGGCCCCCTGGAGGAAACCGGATTCCCGGAAACCGGCGTATAAACCCGCAGGACCGGTGCTGAAGAAAACCCAGGATCCCGACTACCAGGACCTGTCCCATCTTTCCTTTGAAGAGCGCATGGCCTATTACAAACAAAAATACGAAATTCGTCCCCCTTCTCCTGGGACTAAAGCCCCGCTCCGGGAAGCAGAGCCCCTCCAGGGGAATGGGGATGCTCCTAAGCACCGGCGCTCCCGATCCAGGAACGATAGACCGGGCAGGGGCTCCGGGAAGAACGGTGAAGGCCCCCGCAAGGATACCGGGCAGGCCCTCAACCGGCGGTCCTCACCGGGGAACCCAAGGGAGGGGCTTCCCCCCTCACGGGCAGCGGCAAAGCCCCTGTTCCCGGAAGCCGCGGCAGCTCCATCCGCGGCACCGGTACCTGCGGCAAAAGAAGGTATTATTGCCCGTGTGGTTAGCCTGTTCAGCAAAAAAGCCAGAAAGGAGTCCTGATAGGTGATCACGATTAGCGATGTAAGCCTCAGTTATGGAGAGCGGGTCCTCTTTAAGGAGGTCAATCTCAAATTCACCCCGGGCAACTGCTATGGCATCATAGGCGCCAATGGGGCAGGAAAATCCACCTTCTTACAGATACTTGCCGGGGAAACCGAACACGACCGGGGGGCCATCACGGTCAGTTCCGGGGAGCGTATCGCGGTTCTCAAGCAAGACCACTTTGCCTTTGAGGGCTTTTCAGTCCTTGAAACCGTGATCATGGGGTATCCCAAGCTCTATGCCATTCAAAAAGAACGGGAAGGGATCTACGCCAAGGAAGACTTCTCCGAAGCAGACGGTATGCGGGCCAGCGAACTGGAAGCGGATTTTGCCGAACTGGGAGGCTGGGAAGCCGAGGCCCAGGCAGGGCAGCTCCTGTCTGGACTGGGTATTGACGAAGCAGACCAGGGCAAGATGATGGCGGAATTGGACGAATCCCGGAAGGTCAGGATCCTCTTGGCGCAAGCCCTGTTTGGCAATCCGGACATACTCCTTTTGGACGAGCCCACCAACGGCCTTGACCTGGAGTCCATCACCTGGCTTGAGGATTTCCTCATGGATTTTCCCAATACGGTTATCGTGGTTTCCCATGACCGGCATTTTCTCAATGCGGTCTGTACCCACATCTGCGACATTGATTTTGGGAAGATCACCCTGTATTCAGGAAACTACGACTTTTGGTATCAGATGAGCCAGATGCTCCAGCGCCAAGCCCGGGATCAGCTTAAGAAGCGGGAAGAAAAGGCCCGGGAACTTAAGGAATTCATCCAGCGTTTCGCCTCTAATGCGGCAAAGAGCCGTCAGGCCACGAGCCGCAAGAAGGTCCTGGAGAAGCTGGACCTGGAAAACCTCACCGTAACCAGCAGGAAATTCCCCTATGTAGGGTTCAAACCGGATCGGGAGATTGGGAACAAGGTGCTGCAGGTAGAAAACCTTGCCTGTACCGGTGAAGGGGCTACGATCCTGAGCAACTTTTCCCTCACCGTAAACAAGGGGGATAAAATAGCCTTTGTAGGGACCGAACATCAGGCTAAGACCGCGCTTTTTGACTGTATTGCAGGGGTACAAAAACCGAGCGCCGGGGTCTACTATTGGGGGCAGACCACGAGCTTTTCCTATTTTCCCAAGGAAAACAGCGCGTGGTTTACCGAAGGGCTTTCCATTACCGATTGGCTCAAGCAGTATTCCCCGGATCAGGATGATACCTATGTGCGCAGCTTCCTGGGACGCATGCTCTTTTCCGGGGACGAGGCCCTGAAGCCGGTCCATGTCCTTTCCGGAGGGGAAAAGGTCCGGTGTATGCTGGCGCGGATGATGCTTTCCGGGGCCAATGTACTCATCTTGGACGAGCCTACCAACCACCTGGACCTGGAAGCCATCACCGCCCTCAACGAGGGCCTTGCATCTTTCAGCGGGGTGGTCTTGTTTAACTCCCATGACCATGAATTCGTCAATTCTCTGGCAAACCGCATCGTGGAAATCCTCCCCTTAGGGCATGCCCTCATCGACCGTATGATGCCCTTTGATGATTACCTGGGCGATGCATCGGTCAAAGCCCTGCGGGCAGCCGCAGCGGATCCCGCAGGCCGCTTGATGATCTAAGCTCATACAAAAAATGAGTATATTAGAATCATTATGTCCATACCCTGTTACCCTGAATGGGTACCCATCAGCTTTGCATTACAAGCGGAAATACAAGCTCGCCTCTTCCAGATTCCTGACGGGGTTTCAGAATACACCTTTGCCAATCTCTATCTGTTCAGAAACCGGTACCGGTATCTCCTTACTTCACACAAAAACAGCCTCATCATTTCTGGAGAACGGGAGGGGAAGCGCTTTTTTATGAGTCCCTGCGAGGTGCCTGAACAGGAGGTGGTCCGGGAGCTTTTCAAGACCCATCGGTACTGGAAAGGTATCCCCCAGTCACTATTGACCGCAAACCAGGAGCGGCTCCTGCAGTGGGGTATTGAAATCGCCGAGGACAGGGATAATTTTGACTACCTGTATCTGAGAAGCGATCTGGCCCAATTACCGGGGAAGAAGTACCACAAGAAACGGAACTTAGTCAACGCCTTTCTCAATGCCTACACCCATGAAGAACAGCCCCTCAGTGCAGACCTTTTTCCCCAGGCCATGACGGTCCTGGAACAGTGGCGAAAGGACAAGGGGGAGGATGGGGATTACTATGCAGCCAAGGAAGCCTTGGAACGCTTTACGACCCTGGGTATGCAGGGGAGCATCTATTATATAAACGGAAAGCCTGCGGCCTGGTGTCTAGGCGAAGCCTTAGCCCAGGGCCGCATCTTTGCCATCCATTTTGAGAAAGCCCTGGATGCATACAAGGGCATCTATCAGTTTATGAACCAAACCTTTGCCGCGTCCCTAGCAGCGCACTATACCTATATTAACCGGGAACAGGATCTGGGAGATGAAGGGCTTCGTCAGGCGAAAATGACCTATCGTCCTTGGGGCTTTGTACGCAAATATACCGGTCATTACAAGCCGTGAAAAAACCCCCGACTTACCCGGTACCCTACGGACCGCTCCTTCCTTAATTGATTTATTTGTTATAATAGTGCATAGTAAGAGTAATCATGGATGAATCGTATCAATCAACTCTGTCTGAAGCCCTTCAAATCCGACGTGAAT
Organism: Treponema sp.; assembly: GCA_031282065.1. Classification (GTDB taxonomy): domain Bacteria; phylum Spirochaetota; class Spirochaetia; order Treponematales; family Breznakiellaceae; genus JAIRLU01. The sequence continues at coordinate 33,592 of JAITEL010000010.1, read as the reverse complement.
ATATAGAAAAATCGGTATTTCTTACTTTACGAGAAGACTTACGTACGTTCTATGAGGCCTATCAAGCCTTGTATGGGATGTTACTGTCCAAGGGAATGGTTAAAGAAGATCCCTATAAACAGGATATCCAGCTCGGGGAGATTCAATTACCTGAAACTGCGCCATTCTCGGAAGCTGAAAAAGACAAACAGCTTACCATAAGGCTGGCCCTCTATGATGTACAACTTGATGTATTGGTGAACTTTTACCAGTTTAATACCACCTATTTTACCCTGGACCGGATTAAGCGGGTCTTGGGCCTCATAAAATATATTGATTGGATCAATCTCACTACCGCTTCTTCATCCCCTATCACCCGGGCAATGGCAGAAATGGCCAATCAATTACGGGTGGGAACCGATGCCTTGGGTGTGGGGGGTATCATAGGGCTCATGCAGCGTCTAGCCAAAGTAAGCCGTTCCATTCTGGGTTCTTTAAAGGTACTCGTTGATTTTAAGCGGGAAGACTATAAACTGGAAGTACGAGCAGCGCTCAGCAGCCATATACCCCAGGGGAAGACTCCTTCGGTAGGGGACCTCAAGAAGCAGATGGCCACTTTGATGCCCGGTAAGCCGGTGTATACGGAGTTGCTCCAAGAATTGATAAAAGAAGACTATTCACCCACGGGTCAAGAATTGCGGGACCAGGTACTCCAGTCCCTGAAGCTTACTGAGGATAAGCCGAAGCCCTCCACCCCCGAAATTCCCATAAAGCATTTCCTCATTGAAGGAGTTCAGGTCATAAGTGGGCTTGCTCCGATCCTTGTGGAAATAGGGGGAAAATTAGATGTCAATGAAGGTATTCTTGCCAGCCGGAAGCGCAGTTTTTGGGAGGAACTTAAGCGGTTCTGGGATAAGATCTGGAACAAGGAACCAAAACCACTCTTATATGAGGTGCTCTATCAGGCTCCCGGAGCCGCTCCGGTCAGAGAACTGGTCAATTTTAATGAGTTACGCAGGAAGCTTGATACCAGGGCAAAACAATTTTTCGCTGCCCAGAGTATGTCTCTGGAAAAAATGAACGCCCTGCCGGATGAGCAGCTTACCAGTTTCCTTGAACGGGGGATCCGGGATATTCAGTCCCTCTATAAAGTATTAAACGCGCTGGATGATTATTTTAAGCAGACCGTTGATCCGAATGAACGCAATCAGATAAAGGGTATAAAACCGGAACTTTCTACCTTGAAGAATTCCTATATCCGGGCAAACCAGCGGCGTTCTGACTACATACTCCTTAAAGAAGAAGCAGAACAACTGAAAAAGTTGGATATTGCGGAGAATGCTTAAGGGTTTATACTCTATAAAAGTCCTATAAGGTAACAGGTGTATATATGAAAAAGTTCACTATCAGGGATCGAGGTTTCGTGGTGATCTGCGTATCGAGTATCATGCTGAGCTCAGGATCGTGCAAGAGCGCTTCTATACAAGAAGAAGTGGCGCCCGTACCTATGGAATCCCATGAGCGTCTGGTGGATCAGGGGGATATCCTCCCGGGGCCGGATTTTGCGGAAACCCGGCCCCGGTCACAGCTTCGGGACCAACTTACGGTAACCTTTTCCAAAGGGGACCTGGAATTGGATTTCCGCAAGTCCTATCTTGCCTATGAGGCCCAGCTTTTTACCGGACTCTATGAGGGCCTTTTTTCTTATCACCCCTTTACGATGGAACCGGTTCCCGCGCTGGCAAGCCGATGGGAGATCTCTGAGGATAGAAAGCAGTGGACCTTTACGATCCGGGAAAATGCCAGATACTGGAACGGGGATATGATTAGGGCGGAAGATTTCCGCGCGGCCTGGATCTCCCTTTTGAATCCTTCGGCGAATTCCCCCTATTCATCCTTGTTTGATATTATCGAAGGGGCCAGGGAATACCGTACCGGGCAGCTCCGGGACCACCGGAGGGTCGGTATTAGGGTGAATGATGAGCGAACTCTGGTGGTAAGGCTCAACACCCCGGCATCCTTTTTTCCGAGTATGCTCTGTCACCATTCTTTTAGTCCTATTCACCCGTCTATGCTGAACCGAGAGAATTGGTCTCTGGCTTCACCGGTTTCTAATGGGCCTTTTTATATTGAGGAATATAGCCAGGATCGTATGGTCCTGGCTAAAAACGAGCTCTATTGGGGCGCGAGAAATGTAGCCTTGAATAAGATCATCGTGAAGTTTACCGAAGATGGGGATGAAGCCACGGCCTTGTGGAATTCCGGGGAAGCCCGGTGGATTTCCGGGGAGGTGAACCTGGAAACCCTTACGGACCGTAGCGGGATCATGGTCAATCCTATGTTTGCCACCCACTATTATTTTATTCGGTCCGCGGAAAAGCCCTGGAAGGATCACCGTATCCGGCGGGCCCTTTCTTTGGCCCTGCCCTGGGAGCAAATCCGGGAGGGACACATGCTTCCCGCGAAAACCCTGATCTATCCTATTCCGGGCTACCCCCCGGTAAAAGGCTTGGATAGTACGGATATGGAAGAGGCTCAGCGGCTTTTGGTGGAGGCAGGCTTTCCCAAAGGAGCGGGACTTCCGGATCTGGTCATCAAGCTGACTCCTTCTGCGGAGGCTGCTCGTATCGGGACCCTCATGGCTGGGGTTTGGATGGAAAAGCTGGGGGTTCCGGTAAAAATCAGCGTGATTCCCTACCAGCAATACTTTCAGGCGCTGAAACAGAACGACTATGAGGTGGGCTTTTCCACATGGATAGGAGATTTTGCCGATCCCTATACCTTCCTCCAGATGTGGCGTAGAGATTCCAATCTGAATGATGCCCAGTACAATGACACGGATTATGAGAACCTGATAGATAAGTCCATGAGCGAGGATGGGGAACAGCGCTGGGCTACTTTGGCGGAAGCGGAAAAGCTCCTCCTTGACCGGGGTACGGTGCTTCCCATTTCCTATAGTCCGGCTATAAACATCGTGGACACGGACGAACTAGACGGGTGGTTTCCCAATGTCCTGGATATTCATCCCTTTAAGTACTTATCCTTTAAGGCTTTAAAGCCCTTACCGGGAGTAACCCTAGCTCCCCCCGCCAGCAGGTTTAAAACCCATAACGGACAGTGGCGATAAGCCCCCGAAGGGGGTTTAAAACCCATGACTGGCAGTGGTGATAAGCCCCCGAAGGGGGTTTAACGCCCATGACTGGCAGTGGTGATAAGGAGTCCAAGCGCCCTTTGCCTGAAGCCGAGCGGTGATCGGGACGCACTTCCGGGGGGCTTGGGCCCATATACGGTTACTTAGGGACGAGTAACCTGTAAATCCCCGGCCCAAGAAAGTTTTTCATCCGGCCCAAGAAAGTTTTTCATCCGGCTAAGAAAGTTTTTCATCCGGCTAAGAACATTTTTTACTTGACTAAGAATGATTTAGAGCCGGCTATAGAACCGGGTAAAGCCGCTTATACCGGGTTTACCGGGGCTCAGCAGGGGCCGGAGCCCGGGGTAGAAGATACGTCCTACGGTAAAGGAGAGACCATGGCGGGGGCTAAGCTCCAACATGAGGCCACCAAGTCTGGTCTCATGTACGGTGCGGTCCGGCAGAACCCGGTTTTTAGGGCTTATAAGACCGTGACACGAGCGCGTGCAAACTCGGTTCGTATTCTCCCGCATGGTTCTCAGCTCAAATAGAGCCGAAAGCGCAAGGATGGTACTTAATCGTTTGTTCGGTATTCCTGACATGGCAGGTCATGTCAGGAATACCGAGCCGTTACTGCTCAAGATCAAAAGTGGCCTATTTGATCACATAGGTATCTGATTTCTCTGAGGTATTACGCTCATATTCGCTTGTCTGTATCTTGGAATACCTTTCACCGTCTGCGTGTTTTATAATATAGACCCGATTACCTGGATCATAGCTTTTTGACGTAAAAAATTGTTTTTTGTCATACTGAAAATCCGCCGGCGCTTCCTCCCGGGTCTCCCCTGCTCCTGTTTGGGTTTCATTCGCATAGCCCATAACATTGACGCACACCTCATCGGTGGTCATGGATTTGATCCACCGGGTAACATCGGTGGTATACCCCGTGAGCAAGCCGGTAGAGACAGAAAACGTAAGGGTTCTTGCACCATCACGGCTATCATGATTGTTATCCGAATCCGTGGGACAGGCAATGAACAGCACCGCAGTGCATCAGAAAACCAGCAGCAAAGAAATGATACTGCGTTTCATAAAAAAATTCCTTATAAGAAACAGGTGAACCCCATTGAAAAAGTTTGCCCGGTTAAAGGGCCGAGGTACTGTAATTCACCGGTGATGTTGTCCACTGCCGCATGTATTTTAAAATGATTTTCCACGACAAAGTAATTCCTGACGTGCCGTGATCCAGCCCTGCTTCGGTATCAAGGCCGGCCCGCATGGATCGGGAGATATTTTTCGTGGCATACATGATGTTATGGTTACTTCTGAAAAAGTGCTGCCATTGAACGCGTCGCCGGACCGAAGGGCCGGCCGCCCCCGCTGGCAGCCTGTTGCGCTTGTAGGTTTTTGCGCCATTTTGTAGCGCAAAAACCACGATTATCGGGCTCCTCTTACGCAGTGTGCAGGGTAAAAAATCACCTAATCGGTGGTTTTCGGGGTTTTACGCGCAAAGGGCAACAAACTCCTGGAGATTATGTGTTTTTATATACAGTTTTCCTAAGGTCCTTTTTTGAACGCGGCGATACGGTCACTGACATTCTGCCTGAAGTCATAATAGAAGAGATCAAAATCATAACGGTGCAGTACGCCGGCGGGCCAGGGATCGCCGGCTTGAATAGCGGCGTGTGTAACAACGACATGCCGTTCAAGGTTGAGCTGCGCGTCCGCGAAATGAGGGCGGTCAACCGGCGGGTTATCGCCAAAGCGGATGCGGCTGCCAAGACTCTCCTCTTTTCCCGCGTAGGTGTCGTCGCGCTTCCAGTTGATCGGATTAATGGCGATGGCATCCGGGAGCAGCGCCGTAAACGGGTTGACCACATGCTGCTCCGCCGCCGCAGGCGATTCGGTATTCCACGAGATGATCACTGCGGTATCCCCGCTCCCCTCCGCGTAGGGAATCCCAACTTGTTCGCAGTAACTTTGATTTACAGGATAACCGATCATATATGCGGCAACAGTACGATTGAACACCTCGGGATGCTTCTCTTTGAGCCGGAGCAGAAGACGGCTCATTACTATTGACCCCTGGGAATGCGAGGCAAAGATAATGGGCCGTCCCTTATTGTAATGTTTCAAAAAATACTCAAAAGCGTGCTCCGCGTCCACCAGAGGCGTTTTCTTTATCGCCTCAAAAACCTTGTCGGCCGTCCCCAGCTTAAGAATATATTCGAGCCCCAGCTGCCGGTAAAAGGGCGCGTAAAAATTTGCCGCGTCAAAGATACCCGCATGGGCTTTCCTGATTTTTTCCGCTTCGGCGCGCATCCCGCTGTCGAAAACGGAACACCACGGTTCCGAACCGCCGAAGTAACAGGTTGGATAGAGAAAAAACACATCAACGTCTTTTTCCCCGGACGGCAAACTGAGCCAGTTATCCGTCTTCGTGTAATCGGCAGCCCCCAAGCCCCCGCCGTCTTTTTGTTTCAGCCCCGCGCACCTGCAAACCCCGATACAGCACAGCGCGGCGAGCGCCGCTTTTCCAACACCTTTTAGTTTCATAGAACTACCCTAGTTAGTTCTTTTTGTGTTGTCAATGCCAAGTTGTGTTTTTGGGGAAAGTATCTCCGTAATATCCCATTCCGGTTCTCTACGCTTCCCTTCTCCCAACTATGATAGGGCTTGCAGAAATACGATTTTGTTCCCAGCGTTTTAGTGGGATCCCCCATAGGCCCGGATGACCGGGTTTGCTAACCGCCTCTGGCGGCTTTGGCGGGAACGTACTTTGGCCCGCTGGTGGGCTCTGTTCCCCCGGTATCTGACATTTCTTAACCGGGGAGCATTCCGGCTCACCGAGGAGGGGTTTCTACCTGGTCTTGTAGCGATGGTTCGAATGGATTCGCCCCGTTCCAGGCCGATGGCGATTTCTTCCCGCTCATTCCTGGTGAAATGGGTACAGCATTTTTTACGGGAAGCAGTAATTCGATAACTTTTTAACCAGCCTTACCTATACTGCAGAGGTGATAATTTTACACCTTGTACATTGAAGCCAATAGGGATACTATAAAAACACTTTTTCGAGGTAAGGCTTAACTATGATTCTTGTGTTATCTAAAGGTATTGCTTCCCATGACCGGGAAATGATCCGTATCTATTTGCAAGACCGGGGGTTTAGCATCCGGGAGCAGCAGTTGGGGAACGAGGCAATCATCGGCGCCACCGGGAAAGGGCCGGTGGATCTTCGGGAACTGGGGCTCCTTCCAGGGGTTGAACGGGTAGCTGCCACCTCCAAGCCCTATGAACTGGTCTCCCGGGAAACCCACCCGGAGGATACTATCGTTACCGTGGGGCCGGTGAAAATCGGCGGTTCCCGGATTTCACTTATTGCCGGGCCCTGCGCGGTGGAAAGTAAGGCCCAGATCATGGAAACCGCTGCACTGGTCCGGGAGTCCGGGGCCGTGATGCTGCGGGGCGGGGCGTATAAACCGCGGACAAGCCCCTATGCTTTCCAGGGCTTAGGCATGAAGGGCCTTGAATATATGAAGGCCGCAGGAGAAGCCTATGGGATGCCCATTGTTACCGAGGTGGTTTCCCCGGAATTAGCGCTTCAAATGAAGGACCTAACCGATATGTTCCAAATAGGGGCTCGGAATATGCAGAACTTTGAGCTCTTGAAGAAAGTCGGCTCCCTAGGAAAGCCGGTCTTGCTCAAACGGGGGCCCTCGGCGACTATTGAGGAATGGCTCTTGTCTGCCGAATACCTTTTGGCTTCCGGTACCCAGGATGTGGTGCTCTGTGAACGGGGCATCAGGACCTTTGAGACCTATACCCGTAACACCCTGGATATTTCCGCCATTCCCGTGGTGAAGGGCCTCTCCCATCTGCCGGTCATCGTGGATCCTAGTCATGCCGTGGGGATTCGCGCCAAGGTCTCTCCGGTAGCCCTTGCTGCCATCGCCGCAGGAGCAGACGGCCTTACCGTGGAAGTCCACCCGCGCCCGGACGAAGCCCTCTCTGATGGCCCCCAGTCCCTGTACCCAGAACAGTTTGAACGGCTCCTTAGGGATATTGAGGCCCTGGCTCCGGTGGTGGGTAAGGAACTCCTGAGGACCCCCCGGCTTGACTCAAGCTGCGTAACTCTTGGAAAGGCAGCCCAAGGCAAGCCGCTTGAGGGGGCGCTCAAGGTGGCCTTCTCTGGGGAAAGCGGCGCTTATGCCGAACAGGCCCTCATACGGGCCTTTGGAGAGGAGGCTCCCCGTGTATCGGTTTCCTCTTTTCGGGCGGTCTTTGATGCGGTCCTGGATGGGTCGGCAGGAGCCGGGGTGGTACCGGTGGAAAATAGCCTTGCCGGTTCGATTCATGAAAACTACGACCTGTTTCTCCGGTACCCGGATATTGGGATTGTGGGGGAATTGAAACTGCGCATCCTTCACTGCCTCATTGCTGAGGAAGGTACGACCCTTGAGTCCATCCGTATCGTCCGCAGCCACCCCCAAGGCTTTGCCCAATGCCGGGACTTCCTCAACCACTATCCCCAGTGGCAGCTTGAGACCTACACCAACACCGCCTCGGCAGTTGCCTCGATTGTTCGAGAGAAGGCCGTCCCCGGGGCGCTTGCAAGGGTAGCGGCCATAGCCGGGGAAGCGGCGGCTAAAGAATTCGGTCTCAAGGTCCTCAAGTCGGGAATCGAGACCAATCCCTTAAACTATACCCGTTTTGTTATCATCTCCCGCAGAATAGGGGATAAGGCGCCGGTACCTTCGAGCCTGGGTTCAGATACACCCAATAAGGCCTCCTTAGTGTTTTCTGTACCCGATAAACCGGGGTCTCTCTTTGCGTGTCTGCATATACTCAGTGAAAAGGGGATAAACCTTTCCAAACTTGAGTCCCGGCCCATTCAAGGACAGCCCTGGCGTTATCTGTTTTATGTGGATGTGAACATCCCTGATACGGAAGGGGTTTTTGAGGCTGCCATAGCAGCATTGAAAACGAAAACCGAAGACTTTCGTTTTCTCGGATCCTATCGGGCTTCGTTGTAACCGGGGGCTTGGGAAGAGCGTTCAAGTGGGGTACAGAAGCCATCAACATCGCAAAGCATCCGGGTTATACGCTCCTTATCCATAAGAAACCCCTCCTGTTTTCTGTATACCCTATCTGGGGAGGGGTTTCTTTTTCCCGTGGGACTCACGTTAGAACAGGATCTTCGGCCCTGAAAAGGCCTCAAGCCATACGGGAATAGTCCGTAGGCCGCCGTGAAAAAACATACTGAAATCCCGGTACCAGCTCATGTTACAGTCATTACAGGGAGGCCGCTTAAGCGCGCCGGCTTCCATAGTCAAGATATTTCCCAGTACCTGGGGAAGCTGCATACAGGGACGCACATCGAAAAACCAGTCTACAAACAGCACATGCTCCCCGCCATAGCAGGGATACCGTGCCAAAGCCGGGTCTTTCAGGTAATTGATGATGTTCTGCATGGAAACTGCCGAATTGATGATCTTATGTTTCCCGGACTTTTTTAAGCGGATCGCCTCAGTCAGCCCCTGGATCACCTGATCCCGGGAAAGGCTTATCCCCTCGCCCCCCAGGGGGTAGACTTGGGATTTGGAGAAGGTCGGGTAATTAAGGGAGATATAGGTAAAGCCCATGTTTGCCGCCCTGGTGCACACCTCTTCCAGGTTGTGGTAGTTATCGTTCCAGATGAGCACCGATGCCATAGTTTTGAGGGAAGTCTGGTGTACCAGGTCCATGGCCTTGACCATTTCATCCATGATATGGGGGATCTGCCGGGATTCAGCCATAGTAACCGGGTCTCCTGAATCAAAGGAGATACTGAGCAGGTCGCACCCTGCATCCTCAAGCCGCTTCAGGATGTCCTTGCGCATGAGGAGCTGGGGTGCGGCATTCAGCACCGCGTTGTTCATTTTCCGCTTGGTGGCCCGCTCAACAAAGGCAATCACCTGGGGGTGCAGCAGCGGCTCCCCTCCGGTAATGGTGAGGTGAGACACCCCGAAATCCGCCAGCCGGTCAATCGCAGTGAGGGCCTTTTCTTTATCCACAAATACCTTGGGCTGCTGTTTCCATATTTCACAAAAAGAACATTTTGCAATACACGCATTGGTAATGGCAAATTCGGTGAACCGCAAGGTCCCTTTCACATAATTCTTAAAAATATTCCTATTCTTCCCCTTCATTCTTTTCCCTCACTTCTCATAGCGCTTGAGTTTGCAGGGAGCGCGCCCTCTTTCTTGTTTTCTTTACCACTGCTTCAACAGGCCGTAGGGTTGAAAGGAACCCAGCTTCCGGTCTTTAGCGGCATCTGCCCCGCTCCCGAAGTCCCTTTGTTCTATTTGGGACTCCCATCGTTCTGTTCGGGACTCCCACCGTTCTGTTCGGGATTCCCATCGTTCTGTTCTGAGCTCTCCTCGTTCTGTTTGGGACTCCCATCGTTCTATTCGGGACTCCCATCGTTCTGGTCTGAACACCCTTTGTTCCGGCCTGAGCTCCCTTTGTTCTGTTCTGAGCTCCCTTTGTTCTGGTTTGAACACCTTTTGTTCTGGTCCGAGCTCCTTTTGTTCTGGTTTTAACTTCATTTATTCTCCTTAATATACTCCTTAACCCATTATATAGAGGTTAGGCGCATTCTTTTATTGAGCCTGCCTGGAGAGGATGTGCTTCAGCTTGCTTACCGGCTGGATCCGGGCTGAAAAGGTAAGTTCAAACCCCTGTTCCGTGCGGCCTTCACTATGGGCATAGTTGTTGACTATTTTGTACGCCGGTTGTAAAGAAAAGGTAAGCCACTCCACAGGTGCCCAGTTTCCCAACAAGGTGACGGTATAGGTATAGGTCGCGGTCCCCGTAGGTGGCCGGACCACATCCGCCACCTCAGGGCTGGGCCGATACCCATCGCCGTCAAAAATAGCGGTGCTTGAATTTTCCCCTTGAGCAGCCACCACCAGGGAACAACCCAAAGACCACTGAGCACCAGGCTGGGTCCGGTGGTAAGTACACCAGAGGGTCCCGGCAATCGAATCCGGCCCAAAAGGGGTCCCGGTCCAGTACCGGACAAGGATCCTATCCATTTCTACCATCTCTTTGTAAAAAGACCAGCCCTTATCTTCTTTTAGATACAGATAAGGATAGGTATAGACCCCCTCAATGCCGAAGAGCCAGTATCCCCGGGATGCAGGAAGGGAAACTTCCACGCCTCCTTGAAAGCCTGCCGCATCCGGGGTGAGGGATTCTTCCCAATGGGTACGTTCTGCGGGTAACTGCAACTGGGTCATGGCAAAAAGGCCGTAGAGCCGCAGGTATTTCCAGGGGAGATACTCGATCTTGGCCCCAAAAAAGGCGCCCACCCGGGAGCCCTCCACGTTGTCCGAAAACGAGGAGACACTTTCAGGATTCTGGCCCGCATTGTAATCGCCGTAGGTTTTCCAGCCCTCGTAACTGTGGAAGATCATCAAGGGATTGAGATACCGCAGTTCCAAAGGGGCATTGACCATGGCCCCTTCGGTAAAGGACAGGGAAATCCGCTTATAGGGCCGTATTTGCAGATAGTGCATATAGTGGTACTTATTGACCTCGTACTGCATGACTTCCGCTGCATACCGAACAAGAGGGGAGTAGAACGAGAGCTGCGCATAATTGACCCGTTCCAGGTATTCCGAAAGGATGATGCTGCCGGTCCGGGTTCTGCCGAAAAAATCATCCCCTATTCCCACCGACAAATGGACCCCTGCAGCCCTCCCAAAAGGAAGACCCGTGCTGAGGTAGGCCCGTTTGGGAATATGGATATCCGCCTCGGATGTCATATCCCGGGGAATATTGCTATAATTTTCATGAAGGGATGCGGCGTATTCGTTTTGGCCGAAATAGGGATCCATTTCTGCGGTAAGGTACGCACCCAAAGAAATACTCACCGGAAGCATAAAAAGGGGGCGCCGGTTGTGGTGGCCGTAAATCCAGTCCAGGGCGGGGTTGGTCTTGAAATACAGTTCCGGCTGCACCAGGCCGTCAATATCCGCCTGAAGCCCGTCGGCTTGCACCGTATACCCGGAAAACCCTTTAAGGTACTCTATAAGCCTTTCATAGAGGACCTGGCCGCTGGGGGAAAGGGCCTCTTCCTGGATGTCTTGGAGCAAGAACCGGATCTGCCCAACGGTCAGGGAAGAATCCATAAAAAACACGATCCCCTGTTCTTGAGAAAGAATACCCAGGGCTTCATATACCCATTCCCCAGGATACACTATTTTTTGTTCCGGTAGGGCCCTCAGTCCTCCCCCAGCCCCTACCAGCATAAGCAGTCCCATAATGACACCCCTCAGGGAGCGCTCCCTAGGACGCCACCAGATAGCGCCGGTTGATCTTTTCTGGTTAACCATAATACTATGCCTAATACTAATGAAGAGCGCGTTGAGGGTCAAGCGCAGCTATTCCGGGAGGATGATGTATGGGGAAGGCTAGGTTTTTGGGTATGGTATGGGTTTTTATTGCGGGGGCATCCCTTGCTGCTCAGACGCATGGATCCCTGCCACTGGATCATCCGGTGTATTACATCCTGGAACAAGCTCAAGTGCGGGGCTTGTGCGAACCTCTTCCTTGGGTAAAACCCTATTCCCGCAGGATCATCCTTAAAGCCATCAACGAAATACTGGATTATGAATCTCCATCGGGATCTGGGTTCGGTACAAGAGCCCTTGATGCCACAGAACGGCTCATACTGGAACGGGTCAAACAGGACTTGGGAAAAAAGTCCCCAGGACTGAATGTGTCGCGAGGGGCTTATTATTTCAATATCCCTGCCAAGGGAAGGATCCGCTTTTCCGGGGATCTGGGCGTGGGTTTACGTTTGGGCTTTGGAGCCGGGGCCTATCCCGGTTCAGGGGATCCGGCCTGGGGTACGGACTCCTGGATTACCGGCTATACCAACGGTGATGTAGGGGACCATTTTTCCTACAACTTTACCATTTCCGGGGGCCTCTTACGGAGCCCACGGAGTGAACTGGGGGCCTCCTATCCCTATTATGAGGGATTTATAGAAGACGAGGTCCATAGCAACCAGGAGTTTTCTGTCTATACTCAGCCGGATGCCTTCTTCCCCTACACTTACCGAAAAGGCTGGGACGGTTTTCTCTTCGGTTCAGGGGGTATCACTGCGGGCAGCATGAAAAACTGGCCCCAGGGTATTTCCATAGGCCCCAGCCTTATATCCGAACTATCCGGGGACCTCTTGGGAGAGACCGTGCGCTACCGCTTTGGCCGCTTGCGCCGGGAATGGGCGGGGATGTCCGGGGGCAGCAGCCTGGTGTTTAATGCCGCAGCCCAGCCCTTTATAGCCTTGGAAGGGACCTTTAATCCGGTCCCCTGGTTTGCCTTCTCCGCCTTAACCGGGGTTCTGGAATATTACAATGCCCAGGGCATAAGCGAATCTGCCGAGACCAGCCAAAACGCCTTTTCCATAGAACAGCTTGAACTCAACTATAAAAACTACCTGCACTTTGATGTGGGCAGTACCGCGGTTTGGCCGAAACGCTTTGAACTAGGATACCCCTTTCCCATCAATAACAACTTTATGTACCAAAACAATATCGGCGACTTTGACAACATGGGGCTTTTCTTCAATCTGAAAGCCCAATATCCCGGTATTGCAGGGCTGTGGTTCTCCTTTTTTGCGGATGAAATAGAAGTTTCCAGCATTTCACGGCTCTTTGAACTGGACCGGCACATGTTCGCCCTCCAAGCAGGAGCCAACGTCGCGATTCCCCTGCTCCCCTTTGGGGCGCTTACGGTGAGTTACACCAAAATCGAACCCTACTGTTACACCCACACCCGGGTCTTGGTTCCCTGGTACGGGGATACTCCTATGGAAACCGCCTACACCAATAACGGTGAGGGCTTGGGCTATTACTTACCCCCTAATTCGGATGAACTGCGTTTACGGCTGGAAGCCATGCCGGCCCTTCATACCAGGGCCCACTTCCAGTACCAGATGATCCGCCATGGTGCCGCTCATGGTTCTCATGGGGTAGACGGCAGCTCCTTGCAGTCCGAGCTGGATCCTGAGGGGCGCAGTGAAAAGCCCATACTCAGAAAATACTTCTTACGAGACGGGGCGTATCAATGGCAGCACATCCTGAAAATCGGCGCGGCCCATACCTTTGCGAGCCTGGCCGTTCCCTTTCAAGTCTTCGGCGAAGCAGGGGTGGTGATCTCCTACTACACTGATATAGCCGGTGCTCCCAATACCGGCAGCCCCTCTTCCTATTCGGTGGTTGATACGGAAGAGTACCCCCAATCCACCGGGCTTATCTTTACGGTGGGCTTCAAGTTGTTCCTCTAGGATGACCGGAGACTGGTATGTGGAGCGCCTGCGGATAGAGGAGGCGCAAGCTGGATAGAGCCGTGGTTTATGTATATTTGCGCCCGGATTATGCCGAATATCATCCCTCCCACATATGTAGCAACTCCAATAAAAACAGGAAAGTTATCGACAGCTAGTGCCGCTATGATGTTCACTATTCCAAGCCCTTCTACCGCGGCAGTGATGCCTCCGCTTAAACATCGTTACCTCCTGTGGTACGTTTTTTTATCCTGTACGCTGTGCAGAGGCGGGTTAATATCGCTCGGAAGTGGCGAACAGGACTTGGGCTGACTGTGTACGTTGCCGGAATACCTTCCGCCTGTGTATGCCGTCCATGGTGTACGGCTTCGATACATCCATAACGGCTCATATTCCGCAACGCTTCCCCGGCAACACCACTATAAAATCGCCCCCATCAATGCAACAATCAGCTTTACCAGCTCATGCCTTGGAATTTTCATGCTGTTTTTTAGCCAATGATGCACAATGACAATAATTCCGTTGACAGTGTAAATTGAATAATACTCATTTTGTTCTTCACCGGAGGTTTTTTCAGAATAATTTTTCGCCATGTATTGTACATAATTGACAAAGCGGCTAAAAATTTTTCGTTGAAAACCAATATCGCCGTTTTCGCTCAACAGCACTTGAAGGGAATAGTTGTTGCTTTCAATGTACTGTAATACATTTTCAATCATCAGCGTAATTTCCCGCTTTCCTTTTTTCTTCGTATTCTTAACAAAGACAGCATTCTCGAAATAGGCGATTATCTCGTCTTCAATGCTTTAAAGCAGATCGTACTGATCCCGGTAATGGGTATAGAATGTCGGACGGCTCACATCGGCAAGGTCGCATATCTCCTTAATGGTAATATCCGCTCTTGCTGAACTCATGAGATTCGGCCCGATTTTGCGTATTGCCGGAATACCGATCAGGCCCTGGGAAGCAATAGCGGAGACCGAGACCCAGGTAAAGGCGGCATAAGGAGCAGAGACATGCGAGATACTCTAAACAGCTTCGGTACCATTTCCCTGAGCGGCACCGCTCAGGTTGTATCAAGTGACGTACTTGACTTTGGGCCAATTGATGAGCGTGCATCCATGCAGACACACCGTACCGGTGAACATACTCTCCGTCCAGCACCTCTCATACGGCAATACCACCGACGCATAGGCATTACTGTTTACCACGCGATGATACCCCGCCTCGACACGGCGAACATCGCTAATCGTAACTGGCCAGATTGGGATCACATACCTGCGTATTACCCGCTGGCACCATGATGCGGCAAATGGCTATACCCTTAACCTGTACAACTTCCCCGAATTCCGTCACGGAAAATCGTACCGAACCACTGCTGTCCACATACCCATAGCATACCTGCTCTTTCTCTCCGGGATTAGGCGATACCAGCGCACTATTGGCCATTGCGGGACAAGGTATCCTCAGTCCGTCGCTAAAAAACGAACCCGCGGCCAGGGACAGGTTACGGATTGAGGTACTGACCTTTGACACCGTACATCCCGCTATGATACCACGGTTTTGGATAAACGCTTCGCCGGACTGTAACCGGTGCCTTATGGTCTTCGCCGCGTCCTCGGCAGTCGCACTCATGCTCGCCGCGAGCCGATACAAGCTCATCTGCAAATTTTTTAAGATGCTTGACGCAGGCTCCTACCTCTTTCGCCTGTATATTGCAGGGCCATTCGGCCTTCCCAGTACCGGACCGGTCGTTTTCAGTTGAGTGATCCCTTCCACCCAACTATCCCCTATAGCTATGCTGCTATACTCCCTCCTTACAAGGTGATTATCCAGTGTCCTTCAAGACTCATGTCCGAATCTTTCTCTATCGCTTTTCCCGGTTTTTCCGGGTAAAGAGCGTCCCGTCACTACACAGCAAACCAAACTCCATGATGGCTTTCCCGTTTGCTTCTGCGGTAAGCAGATTCCAGTTTATTTGTATTTGACCTGCCGCAGGATACATCACGAGCCAGGGGTAACTCATCTCCATACGTGCGTAACTCATTATAGATAGGTAGGTCGTACTGTTACGCGGTCTTCTAATTGTAGTTTACCCACAGCTTTGAGTCTATCTTGTTCTCTTCTATCGCTTGTGTGTGTTGCGGGATTCGGTATATTTCCATGCTCACTCGCAATGACGGTTCTTTGTTTAGCCATGACTCCTTTGTATTGTAATTCGCCATTGTACGTGTTCTTGCCGTCATAGCAGGCGGCTATGCCGTGGTCATACCTGATTCGTCCGTCATACCGCAGTCCCCTTGGGTAGACATTAGGGTCTTTTCGCACTGCCTTAGGCTTCTCCCCAAAATAACAACTACACACAATTTTGGAATTATGCTCTAATAGACACATGAGAGGGGAAAACTCAAACAAGCAAACCCCAGTGGAAACGCTACGGCGGAAAGGGGATACCAGGCAAAATCATCTTGACCAGCGCGGCAGACGTGTTTTGGCGGCAAGTGAGGCGGAAGCATTGGGGCACGGCGGTGTGAACATAGTATATGCAGTGGGATTTCGACTCTGAGGATGCAAGGATTATTCAGCGCGGGACGACTTTCAAGTTGTAACCCAAATAGAACGGCAAGACCTTCTCTGTAACCCATGCAGGAGCAATCAATAGCGTTTTTTATTACACGATATGCAAACCTTTTACAATTCCCATCCCGCTCAAGTGCTTAAAATCCCACTATTTGCCGGCATTTCTAAATCCATTTTCCCCCCCCAGGATCGCCGCGGGCAGCGGTACCGATGGATTCGGCTGCGCCTATAGCAAAAGCATGGCCACTGCGAAGGTAATAGAGGTAGGTCTTACAGGGTTTCTTGCGTAAGACCTGGGCGGCCTGATAATACCAGGTCATTTGGGTAAGATGTTCCCGGGGGTTCTCCTGCCGGTCGGTTTTGAAGTCCACCAGGTAGACCGTTTCCAGAGTCTCAAACAAGAGGTCTATGGTTCCGTCAATGAAGATACCCGCGCTGCTGAGGCTCCTGAACCGGTATTCACTCTTACGGAAAGCTGCCTGGCACGCGATAGCCCCTAGGGGGGAGGCGATAAACCTCTCTGCCAGAGCTTTCCCCGCGGAAAGGAGGGTCCGGGCTTCTTCGAGTGCTAGATAGCCTGCCAGGGAACGAGGGATCTGAGCCTCCCTATGGTTGAGCAGCGCCTCAGTACAGGCATGGGCCAAGGTGCCGAAATCCGCAGGGCTAAACCTATCCTTTCCCTCATAGCCCGTATCAGCACTTCTTTGGGCAAAGCCCAAAAGCAGGGCGTCTACCATTTCAAAGAGGTCCTCTCCTCCTTCCCCGGTATATGCCGGCTCTAGCTGATAGGCAGCCTTTACCTCTTGGCCCCTTGAGGCAGTAGCGCTCCGGTGCCGGGTTACGACCTGGGGGGTGCTCATCACCCGGGCGTTTTCATAGTACGGTCTTAGCCGCTTAAGGAAGCGGGCAAGCCCTTGGGAATCCAGGGCATACTCCGGGGGCGTATATGCCGACCGGGTCTCCGCAAAAACCTGGCTCTTGCGGTAGCGGGGAATAGCTTCAAGGCAAAAGAAACTGGCCCCCGCCTGGTTCTGATCCGCTTCAGGCATGGCAGGCGGCAGTTGATCCAGCGCTGCCGGGAGCATAAGGCCAAACAAGGTGTCATTATCCAGGATGCGGTCTCCCGCAAGAGGGAGGCTGTCTTTTTTCTCTTGTCTTGCTTTTTTGTCGTTGATGCTGCGCAGTACTCGGCTTGAAAAGGGTTCCTCCCCTTCGGCAGCCGCCGCTTCCAGGGCAAGGCTGCCCACGAGGTATACCGCCTGTTCCGCCCGGGTCATGGCCACGTACAGCAGCCGCCGCAGTTCCGCGGTCCGTTTCTGCCGCTCTTCACGAACAGCGCGTTCATAAAAAAAGTTGCGCCTCACCCTTGCGGCTCCTCCCCTGTCCATACCGGCCCATTCCTGGGGTAAGGGCGGATTACCGCAAATCCCCTCTTCCTGGCTCCAATACACCCCCTGACTATTGCTTGCCCTTCTTCCCGGATTACCGCAGCCGCAGATGAAGACCACCGGGAATTCCAGGCCCTTGCTTTTGTGAATGCTCATAAGCCGTACTGCCCCTGAGCGTTCCAAGGGGATGTCCAGATCCTGGTCATCCAGGGATTCCTCCCCATCCTGCACAGCCCGGATCCTGTCGCTAAAGCCTGCCAGACTCTGGCCCCTGGCATCGGCCTTGAGCGCCAGATTAAACAGATAGTCGTATAATACCCGGTATACGGCGGTCCGGGGATGCCATTCGGTTTCATACCGGTACCCTTCGGTATACCACAGTTCGCTCAGCAACTGCGCACAAGACATACGGGCCGCTTGCTCACGGATACGCCGGTACAGCCCCTGGCCCTGGAGGAAGTGCGCCTGGTCTTCTGGAGAGAGCCGCGGGACCAGGGCGTCGGCAAAGGGCGCTTCCTGCGCGGCAAGACATTCCAGTAAACCCCCCAGGGAAAGGGATACCCAGGGAGAGCGGAGCATCACCCCATAGGCCTCCCTATCCCGGGGATAGGCCACAAGCCGGAGCACTGCCATAAGGTCCTGTACCGGACCATCCGTAAAGAGCCCCCCCTTGCCCCCGCTGGTATAGGGAATATTCCGCAGGCGCAGGTGCTGCTCATAGTATTTTTGATGGGTCTGGGCCCGGAACAGGAGGACTATGTCATCGGGCCTGTACTGTTTCAGCAGTTCCTGAATCTGTTCCGCCACAAAGCAGGCTTCGTTTTCATGGGGGTCCAGGAACTCATCCGTAAGATCCGGGGATGGCCCTGTTTCAGCCGGGGCTGTTTCCTCGTCTTCCGCCTCATCCTCATCATGGTCTTTGGGGAGTATCGCTATCCTTATCCGCGCTTCACCGTATTCAGGACTCGTTTCCGGCGCCTCTTTCCCGGCACATACCGGCGTGTAGGCTGCTTCGTAAGCCGGGAGCTGCCGGGGAGCCGGGACAAACACTGAGGCAAAGCTCCCCGGGGCTTCGTTCCCCAGGGGGTCAAAAACACTGCCCCCAAAGAGCGCGTTAAACCCGCCGATTAAGGAGGGAAGGGAACGGTAATTTTTTCTGAGGCTCAAGGAAAGGCCCTGGAGCTCATGGCGAAGATGCTGGAACACCGACACATCCGCACCGCGGAAACGGTAAATCGACTGTTTTTCATCTCCCACAAAAAAGAGTTTTCCCGGACAGAGCTGCTCTGCCCGGGGAAGGGTCCGCTCCTTCCGGTCCGGCTGTTCTGCCAGCAGAAAGAGGAGATCCTTTTGCAGTTCGTTATTGTCCTGAAATTCGTCTATCATGATGGCTTTAAAGGCCCTCTTTTCCTGTTCCCGGATATCCTCCTGCTCCAGGAGGATGCGCCGGGCAAGCCGGGCCACATCGGAAAAGGTGAGCAGCCCTTCCCGTCGTTTTTTGGAGAGGATCCGGTCTTGAAACTGTTGCAAAAGAGCCATGAAAGACAGGATAAGCCCCCCTTGCATACAAAACACCCCCAGGGACGACCATTCCACGGCCTGGTCCCGTATGCGCTTGACCAGTTCTTTTGCAGGATCCCGCTGTTTCCCCTGCCTGAGATTGACGGCATGAAAGGCATACAAAAAGCCAAAACACGCGCTTATCTGCGATCGGAGCGGATGCCCCTGGGAACCGGCTATCCGCTCCCTGTCCGGGAGGGCCTTAAGGAAATCAAAATACTCCCGGATCTCCTGGGCACCGGGAAAGCGCAGATCCCCCTGGGTAAAGGGCGCAAGCTGCGCACCGAGGGCAAGGCGGAAGGGATCCCTTCCCGCCGGCGTCTCTGCAAGGCAGTTTTCTATATGCCCCAGGGTCTCGCTAATGTCCCGGAGGCTCTTTTCCCATGCAGCGCATATTTCCTGAATCTGCTGCAGGACCATGCCCAGAGTATCCCAGGGCTCAGCGAGAGAGGAGTAGCGGAGTACCGGTTCTGCAAAGAGATCCCGGGCAATCCCCTGGGGCTGCTTTTGGAAGTACAGGGCTTGCAGGACCGGGTGCAGGCGGTGGGCAATGACAAAAGGAAGGGCCTCCTCCCGGACCAGTTCCCGGCACCGTTCTTGATCCACGGTAAAGTCAGGGAGGATGCCATAGCGGATAGCCCCTTGCCTGACCAGGGAAGCGCTGTACGCATCCAGGGTGTGGATAGGGGCATGCACAAAATCCGCTTGTGCCTGCGCCGCCCGTTCCCTGAGGATACCCTCACCCTCACCGGCAAGCTGGGAAAGGGTCGCGTAGATCCGCCGGTACATTTCAGTGGCGGCTTTTCTGGTAAAGGTGAGGGTGAGGATCTCCCTTACGGTATAGGCTTTTTCAAGCACCAGATAGGCGAAGCGGCTGGCAAGCACCGCGGTTTTACCGGAACCGGCTCCCGCCGCCACCACCGCGTTAGCGTCGCAAAAAACCGCCTCCCGCTGTTCCTCGTTGAGTTTACTGATAAAGGTACAGGCGCTCAGGGCCTCTATCGTACCGGATGTATTGTTCATGCGTACCTCCGTCCATCTATAAGCCTATTCCCCTATTCGGGGTTCCCTTTGCCTCAGAAGGAGTTCCCTCTGCTTCAGAAGGAGTTCCTTTTGCTTCAGAAGGGGTTCCTTTTGCTTCAGAAGGAGTTCCCTCTGCCTTGGCGGGGACTCCCTTTACGTTACCGGGGAATCCTCGTGGCCCTATTCGAGATCCCCAAGGCCCCGCTCCCGGGGCGCTCCCGGGATGATGGGGCAGCTGGTCCCGGCTACGACATAGCCGGTCCGGCACAGGGCATGCCAAGGACAGGAGAAACAGCGGTTCTCACTGGTGCTGTAGGTCGAAAAATTCCCTGAAAGGACTTCCGCAGCATACCGGCGTACCTTGCAGTCAAAGTCATGCAGAATACGGTGAAAGGTATCTTCCGGACTGCCGGTACGCTCTATCCTATCCCCTGAGCGATAGGGGATTTTTTTCCCCTCTGCCCGGCTTTGGTCTTGAATCACCCCGAATAGCACCTGGGCTTTGGGAGGCACTATGCTGAAGAAGAGCCCCCGGTGTATGGGGGGCATCCCGTTGTGTTCTGCCAGGCTGAGGTACATGGGAAGCTGGAAGTGCTCCAGCCCCCGGGGGCCTTTCCCCATACAGAGATCCCGGCGGGGGAGGGTGTGGTATTTAAAGTCCACAATAGCCCCGGTATCCGCGACTCCCCCCTCATCCCGCAGATCTTCCAGTATGCAGTCGACAATACCGGTCAGGAGATACCCCTCTCCCTCCGGGCGATAGCTCAGGGCCTTTTCACTGTCTAAGACCCGAAAACCCGTAAAGTACTGGAGAAAAACGGTCAAAAAACAAGCGGCTTGTTCCTGGACCACCCCTTGCTGCGCCTGAAGCAGCCGGCACGTCAAGGCGCTCATCCCGTGCCGGGCGAGCCCGGACCGGGGGAAGGGATCCGCCGTTTCCTGAGAGCACCCAAAGACCCTGGAGACGCTTTGGGCAAGCAGGCGCCGGTAGGCTTCGGGAAGCTTCCCCCCCTGCAAAGGAGCCAAGACCCCCCCCTGGGCTTTCACCCCTTTAAAGAAAGCCTCCAGGACCTGATGATACACCGTACCCAGTAGGGATTCCGCCATGAGGGCGGCCTCCATGCTGACCCGCTCAAGGCCGAGGACCTGATCAAAGAGCCAGAAGAGGGCGCACCGGTAATAGGATTCCAGAGCCGAAGCGGAAACCCGCAGTACCCTGGAAGCATCCCGGATCTGGCAATACCGCTCCTCAAGCAGCCCCCGGATGCTGGGGCGCTGTATGCTTTCCCCGGACTCTGCTTTCCCTGCCAGGGCTCTTCGCGCATACCATGCCTCAAAGCCCTGTTTCTGGAGGCTATGCAGGCACCGGGGAAAGGGAACCTGGTCTTTGGCGTTTTGCTGGGCATGATAGAAGGCCTGTTCTTCCCTGAACCTATCCGCTGCAAAGCTCCCGGCATGGTCATCCTTGTAGCTCATCCGGGGTTCTTTCGGGGCCTTGAGTGCGCTATGCGGGAGGGCATACCCTGAAAAGGTGTGCTGCGCGCAGAAAAATGCCGTACCCTTGAGGCTGTGTAGGGTATACAAGCGGATAAAGGCATCAGAGGCATCCACATCGGTGATCCCAAGCCGGACGCGCTTAGCCTCAGGTAAAAAGCCGAAGCGGGAAAACAGGACACTCAGATCCTGCTGGCTGGCTCCGAGCAGGATGTGCCAGTCAAAGGGCGCGGATGCCGCAGTCCGGTAGGGAAAAACCCTGAGCCCTGCGTCCTGTTCCCGCTCGAGATACCGGGTTTCTTTCAGGTGTTCCACAAAGAAACAAAAGGGATTGGCCACTGAGACATCGGGGAAGGACGTTTCCAGGTCCACCAGCGAAAGCAGTTCAGCCACACACCGGGCCAACAGGGCCTGGGTTTGAGGAAGGCACTGTTCCCTGTCCAAGAAGCGTTCCCGAAAGCTATAATACCGGTGGAGCAGTTCCCCAAAAGAGGGGGCCTCATACAGGGCGAGGATCCCCTTCTTGAGGCTATAGTACCAGGAACGGGCGCGCTCTTCCCGGCTGGCAGGAAAAGAGGCAAAGGCGTCTTCCCAGACATCCATGATGGTCTTAGGCCCTTCTTCCCAGGAACAGATACAGTTGTTCTTGACGCCAAAATCCATCAGTTGGGCAATGGCTTCAGGATCCTTCCAGGGAAGATGGCTGTTCAAAAGCAGCGTGGCCAGGGCATCAAAGGAAAAGCTCCGGGAAACACAGGCCTCCATTGCCGGAAAAAGCCGGCCCCCTGGATACGAAGCCACAGGTTCCCCCATACAGGATACCACAGGGATATTCCGGTTCGTACATTCCCGCAACAGGTATGCTTCGTAGTGTTCCCTATCAGGGACGCTCACCGCGATGGATTCCCAGGGGACAGCATGGTTTTCCACCAGGGCACACATAAAGAGGACTGCTTCGCTAATCTCGTTCCGGGAGTTGGTGTAAAAGAAGGTCCGGGGCTCCTGGTGGTAAGGAAGCGGCTCTGGAAGCGGCACCAGGGTAATCTCTTGGGTGTTTTCCAGCAATTCCTGGTAGTGCTTAAAATCAGCGAGGATCTCAGGGAAAAAGATAAAGCACTGCTTCCCCTGGGTATCAAAGGGGGGCCTTTCCCAAGCCGGTTCAAAACACCGGTGCTCCTCAAGGAAGTGCCGGTACCGGAGCGTAAGGGTATAGAGATCCTGGTCATCCCCATCCCAGCCTTCAGAGCAGGACTGAGGAGCGCTTTGCTGCCCTAGGGGAGTCCCGGTCATTTTTTCAAACCATGCACCCAGCTCAGGGAGCATGTCCGTGAGCCAGGGCAGCAAGAAGGCAGCCGTATGGGCGTATTCCCGGGGCACCAGGGACGAAAACAAAGGGGCTTCCCCGTGTGCTATCTGGGCTGCCTGTTCCGCAATCAGCGTACTCACAAAGATTTTCCGTAACGCCGGGGGAACGGGTTCTCTCTCCTGCTGCCAGGATCTCAGGGCTTCCTGCTTAAAGCGGTCCCAGGTGATGAATTGTTCCAGAGCCAAGGTACCGCAGCCGGAAATTTGTAACACCCTATCTACCCAACGGGAAGCGGCGATTTCCGAGGGAAACACAAACAAGCTGTTGGGATGGGCGCTGTTTTCGATTAGGATCAGTTCGATGCTGTGCTGCATAGGACATCCGGTCTTGTATGAAGCCCTTCCAGGGGGGAGAGAGGCTCACCTCGCTATAGGGGGCTTCATACCGCCGTATTAAAGAGCAGAATAATCCACGGCATTCCAATTAACCGTGTTGGGGGCTTTACGGAAGCCTTCCAGGGCTTCCTGAACCGTAGTACGGATATCTTCGGATAGCATACTGGAGAGCTGAGGGTTATATTCAAATACAAAACCATCATTGGAAAAATTCATGGGAAGACACTCGCCCCCCCGAATACCGGCTTCAAGCTTCCTCACAATACCTTGAATCACCGCGACGTAGTTGTAGGAAGAAGCGGCAATACATTTAGCCGTCCCTTCAGGGGTGCTTATCTGGGCCAGATCCTGGCCCAACCAAAAGATAGTTTGCCCGCTGTAGGTATCGTCGCTCACCGCTCGCAGTGCACCAATGGCCTGCTGGGATGCGCCGGTGAGCATATCCGCACCTGCACGGATCTGGGAATGGGCTACTTCCCCGGCTTTAACAAAGTCCGAAAAAGAACCGGTATGGGCCACCATGATCTTTGCCCCGGGATTGACCTTTTGGATACCCAGGACAAAGCCCCGGCCGTACCGGGCCGCGTCTCCCCCATCTACCGGACCGACATACCCGATATTGTTGGTCTTCGTGAGCAGACCCGCAAGAATGCCGTTGAGATACCCGGTCTCCTCGCTTTCCGGCATATAGGTAAATACATTAGCCGGGCCGATTTCCGCACTGGTCCCAAAGGCAAAGGTGATGTGGGGATATTCTTCAGCCATTTCAAGAATCATATTTTTGTATTGCGCGCCATGGCCGATAATGACATCATAGCCCTGGGCAGCGTATTGGCGGGCCGCAGATCCCGCGTCAACCGGCAGCATCTTCTCGCTGTAGCTGAACTCTATACGACCAGGCAACTGATTCTGTGCCTGGACCAGACCATCATACATGGCTTGACACCAGCCCTTGTCATCTATGGTGTTTTCGATAATCAAGGCAATCTTGACCGCCTTAACCGCGGAAGAAACCTCTGTTGCCTGGGTCGGTTGTGCAGACTGTTCCGGGTTTGCTTTCTTGCTACAAGCAACGAAAGCGATACCTAAGAACCCTACGAGCATGAGCTGGAGAAAAAACGATAATTTCTTCATAGTTACTACTCCTACCTAACATAAAATCAATAGGCTTACTATAAAACGAAACGTGAGGTATGTCAAGATAATAAATGAATATTTATACGCAATATTTTTGATAATAACCCTGATTTTTGTATAAATATGCTTTATCTTAAGCGATCCTCCTATACTACCCGGATCGCCCGTTTTCTCAGAGGCAATTACAAAACCAAGATCCTTTTGAGACTGCCTCATTTGACTATCCTGGTATGTCTATATATTATTATAGATAAAATAATATCGTACAAACACAGAATATCAATTGAAATGATGCGTGATAATAGATAAGGAGAACACAGCACTATGGCTTTACTTAAAAGCTATGCACCGGTGAAAGATACAGAAACCTTGCACCAAGCCCTCGCGGGCCTACGGGATGCCCAGCGGATTTTTGCGACCTTTACCCAGGAACAGGTAGACCGTATCTTTTTTGCCGCGGCCAAAGCGGCCAATCAAGCCCGGATTCCCCTGGCCCAGATGGCAGTGGAGGAAACCGGTATGGGAATTCTGGAGGATAAGGTCATCAAGAACCACTACGCCGCAGAATATATCTATAATGCCTATAGGGAGACCAAGACCTGCGGCGTCATTGAAGAAGACCTGGTATACGGCATCAAGAAAATCGCCGAACCGGTGGGTATTATTGCCGGGATTATCCCCACAACCAATCCCACTTCTACCACTATTTTTAAGACTCTCCTCGCGCTAAAGACCCGGAACGGGATATTCTTTTCCTCACATCCCCGGGCAAAACGCTGCACCAACGAAGCGGCCAAACTCTTGCTGGAAGCAGCGGTGCAAGCCGGGGCCCCTGAAGGGCTCATCCGCTGGCTTGATGAGCCGAGTTTGGAACTCAGCAATCGGCTGATGCAGGAGGTGGATCTCATTCTGGCCACTGGTGGACAGGGCATGGTCAAGGCCGCGTATACCTCGGGTAAACCCGCCATTGGGGTAGGTTCGGGCAATACCCCGGCTATCATTGATGAGAGCGCGGACATCCTTTTGGCGGTCAGTTCCATCATCCACTCCAAGACTTTTGATAACGGCATGATCTGCGCTTCCGAGCAATCGGTCATTGTACTGGAAGGGGTGTACCAGGCAGTCAAAGAGGAATTCCAGCGCCGGGGCTGCTATTTCCTGAGTCCTGAGGAAACCGAGAAGGTACGGAACTGCATCCTGATCCAGGGCGTCTTAAACGCCAAGATTGTGGGACAGTCCGCCAAGCACATCGCCTCTATGGCAGGGCTGGATGTCCCGGAACAGACCAAGATACTCATAGGCGAGGTAAGCCGGGTAGATACGGGCGAAGCCTTTGCCCAGGAGAAACTCTCCCCGATCTTGGCTTTGTATCAGGCCAAGACCTTTACCCAGGCCCTAGACATTGCCGAGCCCCTCATCCGGGCAGGGGGCTATGGGCATACCGCATCGGTATACCTCAATACCGTGCAGGCCAAGGAGCAGCTTGCGGAGTTTTCCGCTCGGATGAAGACCTGCCGTATCCTGGTGAATAGTCCCTCTTCCCACGGGGGTATCGGGGACATGTACAATTTTAAGCTCACCCCTTCGCTCACCTTGGGCTGTGGTTCCTGGGGAGGGAATTCGGTTTGCGACAATGTGGGGGTGAAACAGCTTATCAACATCAAAACCCTGGCAGAGAGGAGGGAAAATATGCTGTGGTTCAGGGTTCCTGAAAAGATCTATCTCAAGAAGGGTTGCCTTCCTGTGGCCCTTGAGGAAGTAGCCCGGGTATTGCACAAGAAACGGGTCTTTATAGTAACCGATACCTTTCTGTATCATCACGGCTATACCAAAACCGTAGAGGATAAGCTGTACGAACTGGGCATAGTCTCCCAGGTCTTCTTCCAGGTGGAACCGGATCCCAGCCTTGGCTGCGCTCAAGAAGGAGCAAGGGCGATGCAGGCCTTTACTCCTGACTGCATCATAGCCCTGGGAGGCGGGTCTGCTATGGATGCGGCCAAGATCATGTGGGCGCTCTATGAACATCCTGAAGTGGATTTTCAAGACATGGCCATGCGCTTTGCGGATATCCGCAAGCGGGTGTATACCTTCCCCGCTATGGGGACTAAGGCGTATTTCATCGCGATTCCCACTTCGGCAGGAACCGGCAGTGAGGTTACCCCTTTTGCGGTTATCACCGACGAAGCATCCGGTATGAAGTATCCCCTTGCGGACTATGAGCTGCTCCCGGATATGGCGATTGTGGATGCGGACATGATGATGAATGCGCCCAAGAGCCTCATCAGTGCCGCGGGTATTGATGCCATGACCCATGCCCTGGAAGCCTATGTTTCTATGGGCGCCACGGATTACACCGATGGCCTTGCCCGGCATGCCTTAAAGCTCCTTTTCGAATACCTGCCTGAGGCCTATCAGAAGGGAAGCGGTAGCCCGGCGGCCTGGGAAAAGCTGGCCAATGCCGCCACTATGGCGGGTATGGCTTTTGCCAATGCGTTCCTGGGGGTCTGTCATGCTATGGCCCATAAACTTGGCGCATTCCACCATCTCCCCCACGGAATTGCCAATGCCCTGATGATAACCGAGGTGATCCGCTTTAATGCAAGCGAAATGCCGGTCAAGATGGGGACCTTCCCCCAGTACGATCACCCCCATACTCTTTCCCGCTATGGGGAGCTTGCGGACTATCTGGGCCTTCAGGGCAAGAACGATGCTGAGAAACTCCAGTCTCTGCTGCATACGATTGACGGGCTCAAAGAAACGGTGGATATACAGCCGCGAATCCGGGATTATGGGGTTGATGAAGGGTATTTTCTTGCTCGGCTGGATGAGATGAGCCGGCAGGCCTTTGACGATCAATGTACCGGCACCAACCCCCGCTATCCCTTGATAAGCGAAATAAAGACCATGTACCTCAACGCCTATTACGGCAGCCCCGACAGGGTAACCCTATAGAACCTCCGGGGGCGGTTAAGGCCCCTGGAGGGCAGTGGTGATCAGGACGGACATCCGAGGGGTTTGGTGGCTTTCGTCATTGCGAGGGCGAAGCCCGAAGCAATCCAGACCGTGCAGTGCCCGCGGTGGATTGCTTCGCTGCGCTCGCAATGACGGGGCAGGGCCCCCCAGAAGGGGGGTAAAGCCCCTGGAGGGCAGTGGTGATCAGGACGGACATCCGAGGGGTTTGGTGGCTTTCGTCATTGCGAGGGCGAAGTCCGAAGCAATCCAGACCGTGCAGTCCCCGCGGTGGATTGCTTCGCTGCGCTCGCAATGACGGGGCGGGGCCCCCTTCATATAAACAAGCCGAAGGCCCGGAACTGTCCGGCTCGTTCCGCCCCCCAGCGGGTTTACGGGGATGACGGGAGCTTTCGTCATTGCGAGGGTGAAGTCCGAAGCAATCCAGACCGTGCAGTGCCCGCGGTGGATTGCTTCGCTGCGCTCGCAATGACGGAGACTCCGCCGCAATGACGGTATGGTGGAGCCGGGGGCTTTCGGAGCGGCCGCAGGGCAGGCCGGGAATAAAAAAGGGCCATGCAGCGCATGACCCTTTTGAGCTGAACTTCAGCGGGGATTAGAAGCTGTCGTCAAAGATGATGGGAACGGAGAACACTCCCGGCTCTTTCGTTTTGTTGACTTCACCGGCGAGCCGGTAGGCAAGGCCGCCCCTGATGGAGGCTCCGCCGTAGCCGAGCCGCCTACTGGCGGCGAAGCATATACAGACCTCGTTATGTGCCGTTTTCCCTTCTCATAATTATTGTTGCAATTCCATATACTGGTCCATTCAATACTTCAGGACAGTCATGCTCGATATCAACATTTGCACCAAGTTTACTGGTCCATTTACCATTTTTTAATTGTCGTGATGCATGAGTTGGATTACCATCTTTCATATAAATAATAATTTTTTGATAACCTTCTTCTAAGGTATAGTTCTCACAACATTTATATCCAAAACTTGAAAACATTTCTATAAATACATCTTGCGTTGCTTTACGGTTTTTTATCGGCCAAAAAGAATATCCCTCTCGATCTGGCCAACACCAAACATCATCTTTTTCTAATGCCCATGCAATACAATTATAATCTTTTGTAGCACAGCTTGTACTTTTATTGTTATGGGCAGTCATATTAGGAAATGCATCTACATTATTCACAACACTAACCTATTGCAGAATATCTTTTATCCCACCATTCAATCCAATCTTTTGTCATCTCTTTAATCTTGCCACAATGGTCCGGCTTCACCGGATTCTCACCGGTTATCTTATATAATGCGATAATCAAAAAACTGGGTGTATCCCTTAAAACTTCGATAATATAAGGAATAACTTCACTTCCAAGATCGATTATGCTTTTAAAAAAGGAGTTGTTTGTTATAACATCAGTGGAAGATTGATATTTTATTTCCTTGTTCCATTCTTCATAATAATAATTAAATAATACTTGTATCCTGTTTATTACAACCGGCGCTGTTTCGATAAGTTGGAAAAATGAAAACGGACCCTTAAAATACTTGTTACTATAATTTTCTGTATTTATGTAATCCCCGCTTTCCAGTAACGGCATAGAAGGAAAAACAAATCTATTATTAAACAATATATCTTTTTTGTTGTCTGAAAAAAAGACATTGCTAAAAGAATTAGATACACATATTAATTCAACTGAACTATTTAAGTTTAACATTTTATAATTTAGGTATAACAAACATCATCGGATGTCCCTGAAGTATGTAAACAGGCGTCCCATCAGGATTTTTTTGATTCAATTTCACTATCTTCATAACAACTTGTTTTGCCCTGATCTTAGCCCCATCCTCCAGGATATATTCCGCCCAGGGTTCTTTGGCTTCAATGATCTCCATACTTTCTCCAGTGGTTTCAGTGGACTGCCCATTAGTCTCTGGTAATAAAAACTTGACTTTATCTCCCATTTTGATGCTCCTGTTTTCATTATCAATGATATTGTTTCAAATGTCAAGACGTATTAAATGTCCGGGTATGTTCTGACGTTTTATATCTTTTTCTATACGGTTTTGCACTATTGGGGGAACATGGCGCATAAGTGTTTCTGATACGCCTTTATGGTGGAGGCGGGTGCTTTCGGAGCGGCCGCAGGGCAGGCCGGGAATAAAAAAGGGCCATGCAGCGCATGACCCTTTTGAGCTGAACTTCAGCGGGGATTAGAAGGAGTAGTCAAAGATGATGGGAATGGAGAAGACCGTACTCTGTTTTACTTCATTCACTTCACCCAGACTCAATGCCAGGCCGCCCTTGATGGAGGAGGCACCGTAGGTCTTCTTGAGCCAGGCGCCGATACCAAACTGGTATCCACCTTTCGTGGTGGTGGTAGTCCCAGACTTCACCTCGGAATCTCCGATGAAATTAAAGCCCACATCCAAACCGGCGGTGGCAAAGCCCAGGTTGTAGGAAGGCCACAGGTGGACATTGATCTGGGGACCAAGGTTGTATTCCCAGTTATCGGTTTTTGCGTTGCCTCCAACCAGGGCGTCCACCCGTCCCTTAATATCCAGGGCGTCTGCGGTAAAGCCCGCGCCCAGAGAAATCTGGTAGGGCGCCTGGTAGGTAGTATCATCCTCAATTAATACCCGCCCAGTTTCCGCAAGAGTGCCAGGTGTAACCTTCACCGTAGGAGTAGGAGTAGTAGAATTATCGATAGTGTAAATTGGATCCGTAGCTGACTCGATCTCGAAGTCCGTTATTTCATAGGTCTTAAAACCGAGAGGAATCTTGCCGCCCAGATCGATCACCAGCCCTTGCATACCGGTAAACGCGAAGGCTGCCTCAATACGGCGAACCTTTAAAGGATCTTGCCAGAATGTTCCAGCATTGAAGGTCTTCATATCAAAAATATAACTGGCTCCCACGTACTGGGCCCGGATCAAACCGATATTCTCAATGGTAAAGCCCAGTCCAGCCTGGATTTTCTCGTAGGTAGTCAGCACATTTCCTGTTGTTGTTTGTTTGGCCTTCCAAGTGTTGTTCTCCTTTTCATAATAGGGATAGCTCTTGGTACGATCAGGAGTAGCGCTAACAAGTTGGTCAACGCTGGGAACCGAAACGCCGATGAAGAGGGGCTCAATGGGGGTGATGCCCAGCATAAAGCCGACCTCAGAAACATCACCACCAGCCCAGTTAGTAGATTTGAAGCGGCTGAAAATACCGTCCGCATCCTTCATCGGCATGGTATATTTGTTCCAGTTGTCGTCTCCGATCTTCCCCCGGAGGGTATCGTTCACGAACTTGCCCGCTTCGATCTTGAGGGGGCTTATGGGCTTCCACCACACTTCGGCAAAATCGTCCAAACCGATTCTGTCAGCAGCACCGAGATTAGGATTAAACTGGACCATAAAGTTAATCCCCACATTCTCGGTGCCTGCGACTATGCCGATTCGCGCACGAGTCGCATCGGTACTGCCGTTCCTCCCCACGGCGGCTCCTATCAGCGGATCCCCCTCTTTCGGAGCGATAACCTGAAGCGGCATGACCACCGTATCGACCTTGCCGCTTACGGTAACCTCCGCAAATACGGCCCCTGCTAAAACCATGAGTACAGCTAAAAGAACAATGAGCTTTTTCATAGTTCCTCCTTAAAACTTACCGGAAGGAAACGGCCGACGGCCGTCTGAACCTTCCTAATAATAAAAAAGAGGGAACCTCATCCACGGCACGGATAGATCGGAACCCTCCAATTTCTCAAGCTTATGAAAAGAACAGTCTGTGAGAACTTATATACATCTGATATACAGTAGGTACTTCCATTACCTGTTATCCGTCCTCAGAAAACTAAGAATCTTATAAATGATAATACTATGGCTTTCATTGAACTGTCAATAATAAATCAAGAGGGCTAACTGAAAATTCACAAAACCCTCTCTTTCCCCTCCCCGGCGCGCCTGTCCGGCCCCGGCCCTACAAATACGCAAGGGTTTCAGGGTCCAGACCGCTGATTTCCGCGATCTGCTCAAGCTCAATGCCCATAGCCTTCAGCTTCCGGGCGCTTTCCACCTTCTTCTCCAGAGCCTTGGCCCGCGCCTCCTCCAGAGCCTGTTCCTCTTGTGCCCGCATTTCCAGGGCCTTGGCCCGCATTTCTTTCAAAGGACGCACCTCTTTCAAAACACGAGCCTCTTCCATAGCCTGCTCTGTCTTGGCCTCCAGCTTCTCCTGGGCACGCTCAACCCTGGCCCGTTCTTTGTGCAAGGCCAGCACCTCTTTCAAAACCTGCTCTACCCTGGAACATTCCTCTTCAAAAACCGTCTTCGCTTTAGCCCGCTTTGCCTTGGCCTGTCCTGCTGCCCGGCCATGTTCATAGTGCTCCTGCTCCAGGCCGCACTGATTCGATACTGCCGGTTCCTTCTTTCCGGTATCTTCCTTCGCTCTCTTCATTAACTTCTCCTTTATTTTCCCCTACAAGCAAGCAAGGGTTGCAAGGTCAGGACCGCTGATTTCCGCGAGCTGTTCAGGCCCCACGCCCGCAGCCTTCAACTCCAGAGCGCTTTCCCGCTTCTCCTCCGGGGTCTTGGCCCGCGCCTCTTCCGCTTCTGCCCGTTCATCTGCCCGGCCCCGTTCAGAGTGCTCCTGCTCCCTGCCACAGGGATCCCATAAGCACCTGTTCCGGGGTTCCTCCTGCATCCGCAGCCCCTGCTCTTCCCTTAACGCCATCGCGCTTACTGCCGCTCCCTTCAGCAAGCCCTCCCCCGGTTAGGGAATAACCGTCGAATAGATCTCCCCAAAAGGCCCCTTCAGATTCGTGGTCGATTCCCAGCGCAGGCAGTAATACAGCCGCTGCCCCCGCTGGGTCTCGTCAAAGCGCATCGTGAGAGGGCTTGCCGTGTCAAAGTCGGAATTCGTCAGATCTTTCTCCGAAGCCGGCTCCTGCTCAAGGATGGCCCAGCGGATCTCCGCGCCGTGGACCCCGTGGGGCTTGGCCCGCTTCTTCGTGGCGCTGTCCCAAAACCGGATCGTAACCTGCCGGATAACAGAGGTGTCCGCTTCTGCCTCGGGGTAGGTCTTGGGCTCCCCGGCAGGGGTGGAGCTGGAGTCGGCCGGCCGGATGCCGTAAACCAGCTTGTCCTCGATCTTCATCAGCTTATTGTAGCGGATGGAAGTGTTGGCAAAATCCCTCATGATTTTTTTCGCCTCTGTCTTCGCCGCGTCCTTGGCCAGACGGTTTTTCGTGGAATTGTTTTCTTCGTAGGCTGTGTATGCATCCAGAAAATCGCCGATTTTACCCGAAGCCTCATCGACCTCAGGCTGTTTCCAGTCGAAAGCCGTTACATTCGCCGGGTTTCCCAGCCCGGTCTTCCACTTTCTGCACAATACCACGAAGTCCTTCTCCCGCCCGTTCAGCCAATCATTACTACCTGCCATGTTCTCTCCCTTATTGTATGATGAATTTTATACCCCGGTGTCCAGCCCCTGCCGGGCCCCGGTAAAACCGGTATAGCCAACTATACCCGGTTCTATAGTCGGCTATAAATCATTCTTGGTCAAGTAAAAAACTTTCTGGGCCGGATGAAAAACTTTCTGGGCTGGCTAGAAAACCTTCTTAGCCGGATGAGAAACCTTTTGGGCTGGATGAGAAACCTTCTTGGCCGGCTAGAAAACCTTCTTAGCCGGATGAGAAACTTTCTGGGCTGGCTAGAAAACCTTCTTAGCCGGCTAGAAAACTTTCTTAGCCGGATGAGAAACCTTTTGGGCTGGATGAAAAACTTTTTGGGCCGCAGCTTCAGGCAAAGGGCGCTTCGCTTCCTCATCGCCACTGCCAGTTATGGGCGTTAAACCCCCTGGGGGGCTGGCGGAACGAGGCGGACCTTCGGCTTTTTTATATGAAGGGGGCCCCGCCCCGTCATTGCGGCGGAGTCTCCGTCATTGCGAGCGCAGCGAAGCAATCCACTGCGCGGAGAGCCCTGTCTGGATTGCTTCTGGCTACGCCCTGGCAATGAGGAAAGCCCCCGTAAACGCGCTGGCTGGGGGAACGCGGTGGACCGCTTCTGGCCTTCGGCTTTTGTGTATGAAGGGGGCCCCACCCCGTCATGGCGAGCGGAGAGCCCTGTCTGGATTGCTTCTGGCTACGCCTTGGCAATGAGGAAAGCCCCCGTAAACGCGCTGGTGGGGGGAACGAGGTGGACCGCTTCTGGCCTTCGGCTTTTTTATATGAAGGGGGCCCCGCCCCGTCATTGCGGCGGAGTCTCCGTCATTGCGAGCGCAGCGAAGCAATCCACTGAGCGGAGAGCCCTGTCTGGATTGCTTC
>JAITEL010000116.1 GCA_031282065.1 Treponema sp. | reverse complement strand
TGTCTATTTTTACATGCCCTCGCTGCTTCGGTAACAGGGGAGTTACCTGTTTGAATTGTTTTTGGCTGAGTTCCATGTCTCCAGTATATCATATTTCATTAGTGTGAACACGCCCTAAAGCGGTTACGAGCCGCTCCTCTCAGCCAACTTGCGGTGCAAGGTCTTACGGCCAATGGCCAGGACTTCCGCAGTCTTGCTCTTATTTCCTCGAAGAAAGGTAAGGGTATCCCGGATGATGATCTTCTCTGCATCCTCAAGGCTTGTACCCAGAGGGATGCGGATCCAGCCTTCCTCGCTTTTTCTCCGTAGGGTCGGGGGCAGGTCATCCACGGTGATGACTTGCCCCTTAGCCATGACCACGGCGCTTTCCATACAGTTCCGCAGTTCCCTCACATTCCCCGGCCAATCATAGGCATAGATCGCTGACCGGGCTTTCTCGTCAATGCTGTCCACGGCTTTACCGTTTTCTCGGGCAAACTCCTTGAGAAAAGAGGTAATCAACAGGGGCAGATCGTCTTTCCGTTCCCGTAAAGGGGGAATCATGATGTTCACCACATTAAGCCGGAAGTAGAGGTCCTCCCGGAACGTACCCTTCTCGATCTCCTCTTTGAGATCCTTGTTCGTGGCAGCCACGATCCTGACATCCGTCTCAATAGTCTCCTCTCCCCCCACCCGCTCAAATTGCTTTTCCTGCAGTACCCGCAGGAGCTTGATCTGGATGTTCTGGTCGATTTCCCCAATTTCATCAAGAAAGAGGGTCCCCTCATGGGCAAGTTCGAAGCGGCCCCGCTTGCGGGTAGTAGCCCCGGTAAAGCTCCCCTTCTCATGGCCGAAGAGTTCGCTTTCCAAGAGGCTTGCGGCCAGGGCCGCACAGTGGACCTTAATCAAGGGCTTTCCCTTGCGCGGAGAAAGCTTGTGGATGGCATCGGCCACAAGCTCTTTGCCCACCCCAGACTCGCCGGTGATAAGCACCGAAGCCTTAGCAGGGGCTACCCGGCTTATGGTGTCAAAGACCCGTCGTATGGAACCTGAGGTACCAATGATGGTCTCAAACTGTTTGTGCCGTTCCAGTTCTTCTTCCATGCGCCGGTGCTTGAGCACCAGTTCTCGGTTCTGGAGGGCCCGCTTTACCAAGAGGGAGAGCCGGTCCAGGTTGACCGGTTTGGTAAGGAAATCATAGGCCCCATTACGCATAGCCGCCACTGCGGTTTCCACCGTGCCGTGCCCGGTAAGAACGATCACCGGAATCCCCGGACTTTCCGCAGTGATGCGCTTAAGCAAGTCCTCGCCGCTCAAGCCGGCCATACGAAGATCGGTGATCACTAAGTCCAGGTCCCCTTTTTGAAAACGCTTCCAGCCCTCGTCTCCTTGTGCAGCGGTTACCACTTCATGTCCGTCCATTTCCAGGGAAGCTGCCAGTCCTTCCCGGATATTTTTTTCATCATCCACCACCAGGAGCTTAAACTTCATAGATCGCCTCCGCATCACCTTCGTAACTGATAAGCCTGCGCTCTTTTTGCGGGATAGGCAGGGTAATGATGAAACAGGTTCCTTCTCCGCTTTTAGACTTTACCGTAATCTCTCCCTGATGTTCTCGAATTATCTTGAAGGCCAAGGTAAGCCCCAGACCGGATCCGGTTTCCTTGGTAGTAAAATAGGGCTCAAAAATCTTTGAGAGGTTTGCTTCGGGAATCCCGATACCTGTATCGCATACCTTAATGATAATCTCCCCATCCCCCGTCTCGGTGATGACCCGCAAGGTGCCTCCTCCCGGCATGGCCGCAATGGCATTCTTGATGAGGTTAAGGAGGACCTGTTTCATAAACCGCTCATCAAAATCGATCAAGGGAAGCTCCTCGGCAAGGTCCAGGATGCAGCCTATCTGCGCTTCCTCCAGTTCAAAGCCCACAAAATCGGTGAGTTCTGCGATGAGGGTATTGATGTTTCCTTCCCGAAAATCCATATTCATCGGACGGACCGCAAACAGAAAATCCACGACTATACCGTTGAGCCGGTCTATCTCTTCGTTGACTACCCCGATGTAGGTATCCATAAGCTTGAAATAGTCCATTGATTCCTGGCTGCAATCCTCTTGTCCTACCGGATGGGAGGTGAAATACCGCTCTCGATTCGCGGCCATGGCTTTTTGGATGAGCTGAATATGGATAGAAAGGGAGCCTAAGGGGTTTTTGATCTCATGAGCCACCCCTGCCGCTAAGGTGGTAAGACTGGCCAGGCTTTCCATACGCCGTAAACGGGCCTCTTTGCCCCGTTTTTCGGTGATATCCTCCACATGGATAAGGGAACCGGACACCTGATGATCCTGGACTAAAGGAAGCACACTAAAACTTAAAAGCCGCTGTTTGCCCTTGGTTTCCACATCGAATTCCCGTTCCTCTACCCGGTCGCCATGCAGCAAGGTGGTTTCAAAAAATTCAGCCACGGGTTCATCCCGGATCAGGGTCCATATAGGACCATTTCCCTGTTCATCATACCCCAAGGGAAGAAACCGTTCAGCGTACTTATTGGCCAGGATGAGGTTATGCTCGGTATCGCACACCAATATTCCGTCTGCCAAGGAATCCAGTACGGTCTCAAGCCGTTCGATTTCAGCTGCCGCAGATACTAAAATGTCCCGAATCTGTTCGCCGGTCATCTTGCCCAGCTTTTGTAAGGCTCGTTTAATAAATTGTCTCATTCGGTATCTTCCTCTCCTTCTCTATCCATGGCCTAAAAAGGACGAAGTGGGCTAGGACCAGCGTTCCGCCAACCCGCGTATGAGTTCTGTACTGAGCCGTTCTAAGGCAAGTACCGGGCTTTGGTTGTAGGTACCCACTGCAAGTGCAGCCTCCGCAGTGCACCTGCGCCATATATCCGGCTCCCTTATGAGTGCAGGACTCCGGGCTTGCCCAAGAGAAGCCCGGCTTTCCGTAACTACCCGGAGGAGCATCTGTAAAAATTGAGCAAAAAGCCCTCGGACTTCAAACTTTTCCGCTCCTGCCAGAATCGTGGCAATGACGCTCTGGGTATCTGTTCCGGGCTTGCCCAGACTTGCTTCAGTTAAGGCAGTGGCGTACTTGCCTAGGGCTACCAGGGTATCCGGGAAGGGGGAGACTCCCTTGCGCTTCAACAGGATGAGGCTTCCCCGGGCAATGAAGGCGGCAAAAAACGCAGCCAAAGGACGTAGGGAATCCTCGGATACCGGGAGAAAGGAACTCAGATAGGTATTGATCCCTGTGGCCCCCTTGGATCCTAGGGAATCCGGGAGGGCATCTCTAAACACCTGGCGGATCACCGCAGCTTCCACCTCTGGAGAACGCCGGATAAACCGATAGGGCCGGACCCGGGATAGTATGGTAGGAAGCAGGGCTTGCTCCCGGGAACTGGTTAACACGATGCTTATCGACGGAGGAGGTTCCTCCAGTATTTTTAACAGCGAATTCCGGGCACCTTCTTGCATCCGGTCGGCATTTTCGATGAGGAGCATTTTCCGTTTTCCTGTTGGACTCAGATGACTCCAGGCAGCGGCCCGCCGGATATGCCCAATCGGAATAAGCTCACTCATGCCTTCGGATTCGAGTTTCACGGCATTTTTAAGGATATTATCCACTGATTTTTTGAGATCCTCTGCCTGGATGGTCGAAAACTCATCCAAGGCTTCCTCTAAAGCAAAGACCCCTTCGCTTATCTTTTTAAACCGTGGATCTTCCTCCCAAAAAACCGGTGAAAACCGGGCTAGGAGTTTCCGAACCGACCGGATAAATAGGAGCCGGCCTGCAGGATCCGGCTCCTGTAAGCAGCAGGCCCCGGCAGCGCTGATTTCCGCAAAAAAGGGACGAGGCCCCAGGCTCAGTAAGTCCGGGTGGGTAAGCAGCCGATGCCGGGAGCAGGCCTGACAAGGACAATCCTCTGGACCTGCGGGATCTTCACAGGAAAGGAGCCGAGCCAATTCAAGACCAGCACTTCCCTTCCCTGAGGCAGGAGGGCCGGAAAACAACATTGAAGGGGCCAACATACCTGTTTCTATATCGATCCTTAATTGGCTGACCGCTGTTTGTCCCAAGATATGTTCAAACATGGCTGCTAGCTATCTCGCTGGAGGATGGAAGGAAACTCCACAGTGGCGGGGAAATAGTGGGTAATAACCGGCATGAGTAATTCAGCAAAGATACTTTCATTGAGAATGGACTGGGTATCAAAAAAAGGCTGTATGTTCAACAGAAAAAGCATCAAGGTTACCAGGACTAAGCCTTCAATCAAACCAAAAAAGACACCCAAGACCCGATCCACCCCGCCGAGCTTAACCTGCATGAGGATATCTTTCACCAGTAATCCCAGTACCTTAACTCCCACGAAAATAAGACAAAACACCGCGCCAAAGGCAAGCATTTCTGGAAGAAACCGTATATCTTCAGGAATTTTTGTCCGGATCAGATCTGCTCCTTTTTTATAGAAAAGAACCGCTCCCAAAAGACCCATTACCAGGAATGCTATAGAGAACAGTTCATCCAGAAATCCCCGGAGAGCGCCTCGGATGGCAAAAAGCATGACGAAAACGGCAAATATGATATCCATCGGTACTATATGCTGCATGATTCTCCTTTTGCGGTGTCTAAGTACTGTAGGATCCTTTCGGCAATGATCCGTACCCCGTCGAGCCTTCCGATCCGGGCGCATGCAGCGGCCATAGCGTTTTGCTGCCCTTTATCTTCGGCAATGGCGGCAATCGTTGCTCGTAATGCCTCTGGGCTTGCCTCAATTCCAAAGGGCTTTCCCAACACCACCGCAGCCCCGGCCTTCGCAAACACCCGGGCATTTTCCACCTGATCCCCCCTGGTACCTGAACCGCTCAGGGGAATAAGCACCAGAGGCCGTCCTGCCGCGGCACATTCCCAGAGGGTACCGGCCCCACTACGGCTTAAGACCAGCGCCGCCGCCGCAAGGACCTGGGGCATTTCTTCCCGGAAAAATGGGTAAGGCCGATATTTTTCACAGGGCTCCAGATCCCACCCCCGTTCAAGCCCAGTCTGATGTACCACCGTATACCACCGGGTAAGCTCATCCAAGGTTTCCCGGACCAGTTCGTTTATTTGTTGGGATCCTTGGCTTCCACCGAGGACCAGCAGTATGGGTTCCCCTTCTTTGATCCCCAGAAAGGTCCTGCCCTGTCGAGGATCTGCACAGCGGAATTCAGGACGTACTGGGTTACCTGCCAGACTGATTCGGTCATAATAAGATAAAGGGAAAAAAGTTGCGGTTTCCTCATAGGTGGTAAAAATGGTTTGGGCAAAACGGGCATTAATTCTTGTAGCAAGTCCAGGGCTCAGATCCGATTCATGGGTCCATACCGGCACTCCCAGAGATGCCGCAGCAAGACAGGGAGGCACACTCACAAAACCTCCCTTAGAAAAGAGCAGGCGAGGCTGTTCTTTTTGCAGGATGGCTCGGGCAGCAAAAAAACCTACTCCCACTTTCAATGCCTCAAGTCCATGCTTGAGGGATACCTGACGCCGCAATTTACCTGCAGGAACACCGAAAAATTCAAATCCCGTATGTTCCACAATGGCTTTATCCATCCCCCTGTCCGAACCTATCCAGAAGATACGATAATTACCCTGTTTTTGTATATAAGCTGCCACTGCGAGACCAGGGTATATATGTCCTCCTGTTCCGCCTCCGGTAAAAGCAATATGTACCATATGTTCTGACCCTCATTACGGCCTATGAAAGCAGGGTATTATAAGCACATGCTATTTGAGCCGCGCTGGATTCGAACCATCGACCCACGCCTTAAAAGGGCGTTGCTCTACCTACTGAGCTAGCGGCCCGGATGTTTATACAGTAGCTAAAAATAAAAAAAATGTCAAGCATTTGCGTTCAGGGCTCAGCCATTTAACATGTACCCATCATCTTCAGCACCGATAACAAAGAGCATGAAATCCTCCTGGAACAGGTACTGAAGGTTCTGTTTGATCGGCAAGTTCCGATGAAGCGTCCTCTTGACTTTATTAAGAAAACCGGGTAATTCTATTGGTAGGCAGGCGGTGCTTGGCTTTTATATGCCGGAGTGGTGGAATGGTAGACACCGGGGACTTAAAATCCCCTCCCCGCAAGGGGGTACGGGTTCAACTCCCGTCTCCGGCATACTTTTTAATTCTCTGCAAAAACCAAATGTTACTAACCAAAGCCACCACGATTTTGCGTATACCCTGCGCTTTACCCAAATGAATGCCTTTTCTTCCTAAACGGGAACAGCACCTCCTCCATGACCGGTGGTTCCTTCGGAATGAGCTGGACTGGAAGGGGTCTTCGGCTTTTTTATATGGAGGGCCGATGGGCCCCCCAAACCCCCCGGAATTTTGTCCAGACCATCGCTCTTCCAGAGGCAAGGGGCGCTTCGATCCCTTACCACCACTGCCAGTCATGGGCGTTAAACCCGCTGGCGGGCCTTCGGCTTTTTTATATGAGGGGCCATGCCCCGTCATTGCCAGCGCAGCAAAGCAATCCACGGCGCGGACTGCCCTGTCTGGATTGCTTCGGGCTTCGCCCTCGCAATGACGAAAGCCCCCGCCTCCCTTCGGATGTGCGTCATGATCACCCCAAGCTTCAGGCAAGGGGCGCTTCGATCCCTTATCCCTACTAGGGAGCGTCCCTTATCCCTTCTAGGGAGCGCCCCTTATCCCTTCCAGGGAGCGTCCCTTATCCCTTCTAGGAAGCGCTCCTTATCCCTTCTAGGGAGCGCCTCTTATCCCTTCCAGGAAGCGTCCCTTATTTCTCCTAGGGCGTGTTCACACGACGTAAAGTGATAACTGTGAGCGCCACATAAATAACCGCAGTGAACATGATGTCAAGTTTGTCATAACGGGTACAAACCCGGCGGTATCCCTTTA
>JAITEL010000150.1 GCA_031282065.1 Treponema sp. | reverse complement strand
CGCCGGGGGTCTGCTATCCCTTCCAGTTTTTCTTTCAGTCTTGCTATGTCCATACTCCTTTCTTTGGACTATGATCCCTCCCACTTCATCTGTTCTTAAAACTAAATGCAGAAGCCCTGCTGGCAGGAGGCAGGGCAGGCCGAAGGGGTCTGATTTCGGCTAGGTTTTAGTTTTGAGGACCGGCCCCTTTTCGGCTAGATTAATTTTGAGGTAATGCGTAATCTTGACAGAAAGCAGTCTTTTATAGTATGCTAGCGTGAATTTTATTAACGTTGAAAAACGGTAAGGGGTGGAGTGATGTATTGGATATGGTGGATAATCCTCCCTCTTGCTGGGTTAACCTTAGGCTGGACTATGAGATGGCTATACGCCAGATTCCAATTAACCACGTCGGAGCAACAAGCCGAGCGTATTAAACAGGATGCGATAAAAGAAGCTGAGGCTAAAAAGAAGGAGATTCTTCTTGAAGCAAAAGAACAAATTATTCGTGAAAAAAACCAGCAGGAGAGGGAGACTCGGGAACGTAGGGCCGAATTGCAACGATACGAGCGGCGTGTCGTGCAGAAAGAAGAGACCATAGATAAAAAGACGAATCAGTTAGAGCGGGTGGAACAAGGACTTGCCGAAAAGGAAAAAAAAGTCCGGGAACGGGAAGGAGCTTTGGAGAAAGAAGAAGAACGGTACCGGGAAGAATTGAAACGTATTTCCGGGTTAAGTGTGGAAGCCGCAAAGGCCCTCATTATTCGGAACTTGGAGAATGAGGCCCGGCATGATGCGCAGGGTTTGATCAACAAGATTGAACAGGATGCAACGGTTCAGGCGGAAAAAAAGGCACGAAACATTTTAGTTGCCACTATTCAGCGCTTATCTACAGAAGTAACCGGGGAGGTAACCGTGGCTACCGTTACTTTACCCAATGACGAGATGAAGGGCCGTATCATAGGCCGGGAGGGGCGGAATATTCGTACCCTGGAGACCCTCACCGGGGTGGATATCATCATTGATGATACCCCGGAGGCAGTGGTTATTTCCTGTTTTGATCCGGTGCGACGGGAAATCGCCAAGGTTGCCCTGGAGCGGCTCATCATTGACGGCAGGATCCATCCTGCCCGGATAGAGGAAATCGTAAACAAGATTACCAAGGACATTTCTCAGAAGATATTTGAAGAAGGAGAGAAGGTTCTCTTTGATCTGGGGATCCACAACATCAAATCCGATACGATTCGGGCTTTGGGACGGCTCTATTTCCGTACCAGTTACGGGCAGAACGTGCTCTACCATTCCAAGGAAGTGGCCATTCTTACGGGAATTCTCGCCGCAGAAATAGGCGCTAACCGGGAACTGGCCAAGCGGGCAGCGCTGTTGCATGACATCGGTAAAGGGGTAGAATCGGATTCGGATTTAAACCACGCGGAACTAGGTATGGACATGGCCCGGAAGATGGGCGAAGATCCTCGGATCGTCAATGCCATTGGGAGCCATCACAACGACCTGGAGCCTTCCTGTATTGAATCCGTGCTGGTACAGATTGCAGACGCGATTTCCGCATCCCGACCTGGAGCCCGGCGGGAAACCCTGGACAATTATATCAAACGGCTGGAAAATCTGGAAAATATCGCCGCAGGCTTTACCGGCGTGGAAAAGGCCTTTGCGATTCAGGCAGGCCGGGAGCTACGGATCATTGTCAACAACGAAGTGATGAGCGATGAACAATCCCGGGAACTGGCCAAGCAGATAGCCAAGCGGATCGAAACGGATCTCCGATATCCAGGGAGGATCAAGGTAACCATCATCAGGGAAACCCGCATCATTGAGTACGCCCGGTAAGTACCAAAGCCGGACGGCATATGGAGGGCCGAGAGGTCCCGTATATGCATTGAGGCGCCATCTGCCTGATTATCCTTATGTCCGGTCTAATCCGTATAGTTCGGGACAAGTCCCCAATGATTCGGGACTTGTCCAAAATGGGTTTGAGTCTAAGGCCGCTTTCAGTATATGCCTTCGAGAAATGCGTTGCGGTCATAGGTTCCGGATGGCTGCTTAGGAAGCTGGTTGATTATCTCCTCAGGTTACGAGTATAGTGTTCTTACTTTTCTTTATAAAGTAGGAAAAAGAAAAACATTACGAGGAGATGCACCATGCAAACCAGGTATAAACCCCAAGACTACCACAAGAATCGATATGCCGAGGAACCCGATGAAGAAGCTGAGGAAAAATCCTCAGGCCCAGGACCAGACCCTCTGTTATCTAAGATGCTTAAAACCCGGACCATCTTGTTGTCCGGAGATATAAAAAAAGACCTCGCCGAGCGAACCATAAGGCAGCTCCTCCTTTTGGAGGATATGGGGGAAGAGCCTATCCGTATCTTTATTGATTCCCCTGGAGGGGAAACGGACGCAGGGTTCGCGATCTTCGACATGATCCGCTTTATTAAGCCTTCGGTATGGACCATTGGCATGGGACTAGTGGCCAGCGCCGCAGCCATCATTCAGCTTGCCAGCCCCCGGAACCAGAGGGTGGGGCTCCCTAATAGTCACTACCTCATCCATCAGCCTCTTTCAGGAATTCGAGGGGTTGCTACAGATATTGAAATCCATGCGCGGGAACTGGATAAGCTGCGGGAGAAGATCAATCTCCTCATCGCCGAAGAGACGGGCGCTCCCTTTAAGCAGGTGGAACAGGACACCGACCGGGACTATTGGATGAATGCGGAAGAAGCGGTCCGCTACGGTCTTATTTCGCGGGTTATATCCCGGCGAGTCGAGCTGTAAGAGGACCTTTATGCGAGACTACGGAGTGTGAAGCAGCATGGACGAATTCTTACAGGTACGCATTGGCGGTAATCAGGTACAGCAATGGCTGTGCGCCCTGGCTTTCATGGGAGGGGGCTTTCTTGCGGGAAAGCTGTGCACTCGGATCCTCTCCGGTGTGGTGAAACATATCTACCGTAAAACATCCAGTTCCTTGGATGATCGTATGGTAGAAACCGCAAAACCGCCCCTGACCTGGCTGGTTACTATAGGGGCTATTGCCTATGGCCTAAGCGTGCTGGATCT
This sequence comes from Treponema sp., assembly GCA_031282065.1. GTDB lineage: Bacteria > Spirochaetota > Spirochaetia > Treponematales > Breznakiellaceae > JAIRLU01. Next base: position 1,707 of record JAITEL010000150.1, on the reverse strand, counting down.
GCATGAAACCCCACGGCTGTGGTTGAACCGGGTCGTGGCCTCTCTGATTATCGTGGTCCTTGCCAGGGGCGTGGCAGCCCTGCTTGACCTCTTAATAAGCCGTTATGTTCCGGTAAAGGCCCCGGGCCCTCTCTCGAAAAAAGAAACCGATATGCAGCCCCTGCTCAGGAAGCTCTCCGGTATACTGGTATGGGTCATTGCCGGGGTGCTTATCCTGCGGACCTTGGGCTATAATGTCAGCGCCCTCATGGCCGGTTTAGGATTGGGTGGCGCTGCCTTAGCCCTGGCCTCCAAGGACACCCTCTCCAACTGTTTCGGTTCCATCACGGTCTTTGTGGATAGGCCCTTTGCCATCAATGATAGGATCAAGATTGCCGGTTATGACGGGGTGATTACCGATATGGGCCTCAGGACCAGTAGGCTGCGAACCTTGGAAAACTGCACGGTGATCATTCCCAATAGCATCTTTGCGTCCAGCCCTATTGAAAACATCAGCGCTGCGCCGAACAGGAAGGTAAGCCAAACCCTGGCGGTAAAGACCAGCAGCGGTTTGGAAAAAATCGAAGCGGCCCTGGTACTGCTGCGGGAAATCGGTTCTACTATCGAGGGGACCGATGGGGCTCCTTTGGCAGGGCTGACTATGGTCAGCGGAAGCACTTGCCAGATTACGTTTACCTTTCATATAGCGAAAGATGCGGATTATATGGCCACCCTTAATGCGGTAAACCTCGCAGTACTCCAGCGTTTTGAGGAAGCGGGGGTAGTGTTAGGCTAAGCCGTGCAGCGCCTTCATAAGTCCGGTAGGGACAAAGCAGTCTTGCCATCGGAAAAACCAGCCCAAGCAAAGCCCTTGAGGGGCCTTGTATCTACATTTGGAAAGCTCCTCTACCGGGCCCTGTGGGTCTTGGTCTTGCTTTTAATCCTAGTGCTTGCAGGCGTAACGGTGTATGCCTTGGTTTTACGGAATCCTGAGGCCCCTCCTTTGTATACCCTGCCGAGCCGGGTGATTCCGGCTTTTTCCCGTAAGGAAAAGCCGGAACTCCGTGCTACAGACGGGATGTTTACCGGTATCGGCCGGTTTCGAGTGGTTACTGCGGATACCCCGCCTATGACCATCGTTATTTCCATTGCCTTTCCCTATCAGAGCGAAGATCGGGCTTTTGCCGAAGAACTGGACTCCAAGGTCCGGGATTTCAGGAATATCGCCGCTGCGTATTTCAGCGCCCATACCGCGGAAGAATTGCGTCAAGCCAACGAAAGCCTTATAAAGGCGGAAATGCTTCGCCGGTATAATGCCATACTGCATCTGGGACGCATAGAGGTCTTGTATTTCCATGATTTTATGATAATCGAATAGGCGTGGGGTCATTCCCAGGGAAAAGGCCGCTTCAGTCGGGGACGTTGTTTCTATTCAGCTCGTGTCGTTTTGATCTTCCTACCCAAACCTACTCCTTCCCTCAAAGGCAAAATCGGCCGGGATCGAAAACAGAGGAAACCTGCGGGACTATTCCAAAAAAGCTATCGTATCTCCACCGGAAGACCGATAACCTGTTCATAAGGTATGGTCAAGTTCGTCAAGGTTCCTAATCAGGGCTTCTGCATTTAGTTTTAAGAACAGATGAAGTGGGAGGGATCATAGTCCAAAGAAAGGAGTATGGACATAGCAAGACTGAAAGAAAAACTGGAAGGGATAGCAGACCCCCGGCG
>JAITEL010000088.1 GCA_031282065.1 Treponema sp. | reverse complement strand
CCTCCCGACACTCAGGCAGTTTCTCCGCCGCCTTATCAAGATACCCGATAAAGGGTTTAAGTATTCTCCGTCCCATGCCTTATTTTAGGCATCTTTTTTTGAATTTGGAATTGCTGCCGGAATCCCTGGGAATATGGACAAGCCCTGGGCTTGACCGTATACTTAATAACTTATGAATCGCTGGTTTTATTCTTCCTTATTAAGACAGGCCCTGCGCTATTCAGTGCCGGTTTTACTTGGGTATGTAGCCATAGGCATAGCCTTTGGGCTGCTCTTAGTGGATGCAGGCTACCCCTGGTGGCTCTCCTTGGTGATGAGCCTTGTGATGTATGCCGGGGCCGGTCAATACCTGGCAGTGGGGCTTTTTGCCGCAGGGACCAGCCTTATGGAGGCGCTCCTGGTACAGCTCGTGGTGAATGCCCGGCATATAGCCTATGGGTTTTCCATGTACCAGCGCTTCAAGGCAGCGGGGCCTTTCAGGTATTACCTTATCTTTGCCCTGACCGATGAAACCTTTGCCCTGCTCTCTTCCCTGCCTGAAGCCCAGGGGCCAGGCAAGGGGGTGCTCCTTGAGGCCCATACCCAGGAAGAGCGCGGGCGCTTTATGTTCTTGGTGGCCCTGTTGGATCAAGGGTATTGGGTCATAGGTTCGGTGATCGGTGCCCTCGCGGGTTCTTTGTTGCCCTTTCCTATGGAAGGAATCGGCTTTGCTTTGACGGCCCTCTTTGTGGTCCTGATGATCGAACAGATCCTCCGGGTCAGGCAGGCCCGGATCTTCATGCTTGCCGCCCTGGTAGCGGTGCTGGCGGTTTTCCTGCTTCCCTCCAGGCTTTCGCTCCTATCGGCTCTGGGGCTTTCCCTTGGCCTGGGTAAAGTTTTAGAGCCCTTGCGGGAGGCCCCCTGATGCTCAGCATAGCTCAGGCCCTGCTCTTAACGGTCCTCATGGGAGGGGTTATTTTTTTTTGCCGGGTGCTTCCCTTCCTCTTGTTCCGGGACAGGCAGGAGCTTTCCCCCAGTCCAGGGGCAGGGCTCGCCTCCTTGCGGGAATTTGTGGAAAAGCTCGTTCCTCCGGTGGCTATGACGGTCCTGGCCTTCAATGCCATGAGCGTCCCCTTTACCGTGGATGTCTCCCAGGGTCTTTCCGCGCTCATTGCCGCAGGCTTCACCGCCCTGGTGCATCTGTGGAAACGCAATTCCCTCCTGAGCATCTGCGGGGGTACCGGGGTGTATATGCTCATAAGCGGGGCCCTGTCTAAGATGCTGGCTTAGCTTATGCTTTGACGGCCCTCTGTACCGCTGAGCATTATAGGAAAACGAGAAGACCTCGCACAAAAGCTGTTCAGAAAAAACCATAGTTCAAAACAGGGATCCTACCGCGTTTCCCTGCTTTCAAATTATCGCTGAAAGGATCTCCTATGCTGTTGTATATATATGCTCTACCGTGATGAGGATCTTACGAGGCGTTAGCATTGACAGAGCCAGGGGAGAAGCCGGGAGGCCAGAGCATGAGATAGAACGGATAGTATCCAGGCCAAGGCCTGGATACTATCAAGTTACTCGACAATATACCGACAACATTCTATTATTGATAAAAATAGAGGAGAGTTCAAAAAAGGGTGCGATGATGCTAGAGGGCCAAAAGCAATTCCGAGATGCTGCTTTTTCATATACTCCAGCCCTGTTGTCCGGTAAAGGGCAGGGCGCATTCTGGGAGTACTATCAGGATACAAACCGTCTGTGTGTCTATGGTCGTTCCTTTATTACAGATGTCTATGGTTTTGATGCTTCTTATATGGAATACGATTTGGCCGTATACAATGAAACCTTCTGCCCGGATGACCTTAGTCCCACTATGGCGGACGAGCTCAAACGGGCTATGGCAAACCGATCCGGGTACGACCATATCCACCCTATTCTCAACCAGCGCCTGGGAACCTTTCGGATGATTCACGCCCTGGGTCTCTTCCGTGATACCGGACAGGGGCTCATGCTGTGCGGCTGTCTGCAAGATATACAGGAGAGCACGGGATTTGAACGGTGGGATAGCATCCGTGCAGAGGTTAACAAGCAGGTCCGTAGTATCTTGAATATAACCCCCACGGCATGTATGTTCTGGAATGATCGGTATCAGCTTGTTAATTGTAATAACCAGGCCATTGAACTATTCCAATGCAGCTCAAAAGAGGCCTTATACCAGCGTTTCCCCGGGTTTTCTCCAGAATATCAGCCTGACGGCAGCAAAAGCAGTGAAAAACAGATTGCCTATCTGCGTAAAGCTATGGAATCAGGCATGGAAGTATACGATTGGTGGTACCGGCTCCATACGGGGGAAGATCTGCCTGTGGAGGTTACCCTGGTGCGGGTATTCTGGGACGGGGGCTACTGTATCGCCAACCATATTCGGGACCTTCGCCAATTCAAGCAGTACCTCACCACCATTGAACAGACCCAGAAAAAACTGATCGCCGCTCGTAACCGGGCAGAGGAAAGCGACCGGGCTAAAAGCGAATTCCTGGCTAATATGAGCCATGAGCTGCGTACCCCCATGAACGGGATTCTGGGTATGACTAAGCTGCTGCTCCAGAGCGAGCTTACGGAACGGCAGCGCTTTTACAGCACCACGATTGACCAGTCGGCCCGGCAATTATTGCGTATCATCAACGACATTCTTGATTTCTCTATGCTTAACGAGGGGAAGCTTTCCTTTGAGCAGGGCCCCTTCTCTTTGCAAGAGGTTCTGGGGGAGGTGATTGACTCGGTATTGCCGGACCTCCGAAGCCTTACCATGACCTTTCTTCAAGAACCGGGTATTCCGGATACCCTTATCGGAGACTCCCTGCGGCTCACCCAAGTTCTGGTGAATCTCCTGAATAATGGGATCAAGTTTACCAAACAGGGCGGTATCTCCTTACGGGTCTATCAGGAGAAGACCCTGGAGCGCAGCCAGGTGAAGCTCGGCTTTTCCATAAGCGATACCGGTATCGGTATGACTGCCGAGCAAATAGCCGGGGTGTTTATTCCCTTCTCCCAGGTCGATTCCTCCCTTACCCGCAGGTATGGCGGAACGGGCCTGGGGCTTACGATCTGTAAAAACCTGGTTACCCTCATGGGCGGCTCAATTAGCTGTGAAAGTACGGTGGGCCAGGGGACGACCCTTACCTGTACCGGCTGTTTCGGCAAAGCCGCTCCTCAGGAAGCGCCGGTCTATCATCGGGTTGCGGGAAAGCGCGTGTTTGCCTTGCTGGATGATACCCAGGCCTATGCAGGGTTGAGCCTGCAATGTCAGATCCTGGGCTGTGAGCTTTTGGGGTATACCACGGAAAAGGAGCAGTGGGAGCAGAGCCTTCCCCTGGCGCTGGATGTGCTCCTGATTTCCTGGGCAGAACTCCCGCTGCATATCAAAGATGCCCTGGAACGCTGGAAGGCTTTGCCCCAGGCCTCAGGAAGCCCAAGGCCCGGTCTCCTGATTCTCGTGAAGAATCAGGAGGAGCAGGCCCTTATCAGTGCTTTGGAGGCATCCTGCCAGGTCTTATATAAACCGGTCCGTATCGCCTCTCTGTACAGTCATATAGAGGCCCTCTTGAGCGTGCCCCTTGTGTATGAGGAGAAAGCTCCGCGCCCAAAAGAGGCTCTTATGCCGGTAATTCCCGACAGGATCCGGGGCGCCTATGTACTCTTGGCAGAAGACAACGAGATTAACCAGATCATGGCCAGTGAACTCCTTACCATGGAAGGGTTTAAGGTGGATCTTGCTTCCAATGGCCAGGAAGCCGTTGAAATGGTAGCCCAGCATGACTACGATATTGTGCTTATGGATATTCAGATGCCTGAAATGGACGGGCTCACCGCGACCCGCATCATCCGGCAAAATGCGAATCCCATTCCCATCCTTGGCTTGACCGCCCATACCTTAGCCGAAGATCGTGAAAAGAGTCTTGAGGCAGGGATGAACGATCATATCACCAAGCCCATTGATCATACCCTCTTGTTTAGCGCTATGGCCCGCTGGGTTCGCCCTCAGGCTAAGCGGCTTCATGGCTAGCCTGGTCAACCGCAAAGCCGCTCCAGGAGATTAAAAGAAGAAATGGATCCCATATTGATCGACTAAGATCAGCACCCCCAGCACCGCTACATACAAGGCAAAGCCCCACAGGGATCCTTTACGAACCAGTTTGAGCATACCCTGGATCGAGAAGAATCCCACCACCCCCGCGCTTATCGTCCCCGCTATGATGGGGGCGCTGCCAATCCCTATATCCTCTGGGGCGTTTCCCAGCACATCAGGAATCTGCAAAACCAGGGCGCCCAGGATGGCGGGGATAGAAAGGAGGAAGGAGAAGCGGGCGGCAAGAGAGCGGTCCACTTTCCGGGAAAGGGCAGCGGAAATCGTGGCCCCCGAGCGGGACACCCCTGGAATGATCGCCACTCCCTGAAGAAGCCCGATGATGAGGGCGTCCTTCCACTCTATGGTCCGCTCTGTTTTGCGTATGCCCGGTCTTCTGGACCGTTTTTCGGCAATGCTGAGGAGCAGCGCAGTACCCAAAAAGGCAAAGCCCAGAAAGGCCGCAGATGCAAAGGCTTCCTCGATAAGGTCCTTAAAAAGAAGGGCCACCAGGACCGTGGGCAGCGTGGCCGCTATGAGAAGGCCGGTGAGTCTCTGTATGGGGTGACTCAGGATATGCCAGATATCCGGCCATAAGACGATAAAAACCGCCCCCAAGGTGCCTACATGGACCATGGTATCGAATAAAAGGGCAGGTTCTGCTATGCGGAAGAGCTTCTGGAGCAGAACCAGATGACCTGAACTGCTGACCGGTAAAAATTCGGTGATCCCCTGGACCGCGCCCAGGATTATAGCCTGAAATATACTCATAGCTTACAGTACCAATGATAAGAGAAACAAAACAAGAGCAAAGAAGGAGGGCTGCGTTCCAGCTATGCTGCGTATGGGATACTCTCTCACCTATACGTGAATGTTTCTGTCCCTAAGGTGTGGGGGACACACCCTAATTGCGTGTGGGGGACACACCCTAGTTGCGTG
>JAITEL010000084.1 GCA_031282065.1 Treponema sp. | reverse complement strand
CTCCCGACACTCAGGCAGTTTCTCCGCCGCCTTATCAAGATACCCGATAAAGGGTTTAAGTATTCTCCGTCCCATGCCTTATTTTAGGCATCTTTTTTTGAATTTGGAATTGCTGCGGGTACTTGCCTAGGTGTCGCCTAATATGCTTAACTCAGGGCAAGCTGCTTACTGCTGTCTCCTTAAAGGACAGTCCGGATGGCGGTTTAGCTGATGAGGCGGTCAAGGAACTAAGCATATTGGAATTAAACGTATAAGGAGTAAAGCCGAGCTATGGCGCATATAGTGATCATGCCCCGGCAGGGGAACACGGTGGAATCCTGCATCATCGTGCATTGGAAGGTCCAGGAAGGGGATATGGTCGCAGCCGACAGCCCCCTGTGCGATGTGGAAACCGACAAGGCCACCTTTGAAGTTCCCGCAGGAGCCGAAGGCAGGGTTTTGAAGCTCCTCGGTGCAGAAGGGGATGATGTTCCCGTCTTACAGCCTATCGCGGTGATTGGCGCCCCAGGGGAGGATTGGAAGGCTGCTCTGGGTACGGCCGGGCCTGCCGCAGTCTATATGCCTGCGGCAGCCTATACGCCCGCCGCAGGCGTGCCCGAAGCAGTGTCGCCCCGGGCCCGTCGCCTTGCGGAAAAAGAAGGACTGCCCATGAAGGGGCTTATAGGCTCAGGCCCCGGAGGGCGTATCATAGCAAGGGACGTGGAACAGGCCTTACAGAAGCATCCCCGCTTCACCGCCGCTGCCCGGGCCGCGCTCAGCCCAGGAGCGGCCATACCCAATGGACCGGGAGCCGGGCTGGCCGGACGGCTTACCCTGGCTGACCTGGCAACGGGGCCGGGTCCAGCCCCGGCCCCGATCTCACCCCCGCAAGCACCCAGCCTGGAAGCGGACGGAAAAAGCACCGAGACCCCGCTTAAGGGGATACGCAAAGTCATCGCGGATCGTATGCTCGGCTCCCTTAGGGAAAGCGCCCAATGCACCCTTCATAGCAGCGCATCTGCGGTACGGCTCAAAGCAATGCGGGAACGACTGAAGGCTGCGGATGCAAGCCTGGGACTTGAGCACATCAGCATCAACGACCTCATACTTGTGGCGGTTTCCCGGGTTCTCCCCCGCTTCCCCTTTATGAACGCCCATACCATCCAGGACCCTCGAACCGGGGAAGAGCTTATCCGTACCTTTGAGCGGGTCCACCTGGGGGTGGCCGTGGATACGCCCCGGGGACTCATGGTGCCGGTTATTCGGAACGCAAACCTCCTGTCGCTGCGGCAGATTTCCGCGGAAGCCAAAAGGCTGGCCGCGGCCTGTCAACAGGGGGGTATAGCGCCCCAGGCCCTCTCAGGGTCCACCTTTACGGTGAGTAACCTGGGCAGCCTGGGTATAAGCAGCTTTACGCCCATCCTCAACGCGCCGGAAGTGGCCGTCTTGGGGGTCTGCGGGATAGAGCTGAAACCCCTCTCCCTGGGGGCTGAGGTCCGCTTTGAACCGGCCATTGGCTTTAGCCTCACCTTTAATCACCAGGTGGTGGACGGCGCTCCGGCCGCACGCTTCCTCAAAGCCCTTGGGGAAGCCGTGGCGGATATAGATCTATGGCTGCTTTAAAAAAGCCGGACAAGGAGATTGACTATGTACGATACCATCATCATCGGCGGAGGTCCCGGCGGCTACCTCGCCGCGGAACGCTTAGCTCAGGCAAAGAAAAAGGTCCTCTTGGCAGAAGAAGCCTGCCTTGGCGGGACCTGCCTTAATGCGGGCTGTATCCCTACCAAAACCCTGCTTAACGCGGCCAAACGCTACGCCCATGCTCAGGAGGCCCACAAGTACGGCCTGAACTTTACGGGCCTTTCCTTTGACTGGGCCGGGATACAAAGCTGGAAAAGGGAAGTGGTGGAAAAACTGCGAGGCGGTCTTGAGAACCGGATGAAACGCTACGGCGTAAGCCTGGCCCCCGGCCGCGGGGAGATTCTGGAGGCCCCTCAGGGAGACCGGCCCGGAACCATCAGGCTTGCCTTGAACGGGGGAGATCGGGAAGAACAGAGCTGCCGGACCATCCTGGTCTGCACAGGGTCGGCTCCGGTACGGCCCCCTATACCGGGGATTACGGATAACCCCGCAGTGGTGGATGCTGCCGGGCTTTTGGCCATTGCAGCGGTGCCCCGGCGCTTAGTGGTTATAGGTGGCGGGGTCATTGGGGTGGAATTCGCCGGACTCTTCGCAAGCCTGGGAACCCAAGTTACGGTCATTGAAATGACCGAGGAGATCATCCCCTTCATGGATAAGGACCTGGCCCCTTTGCTCCGCCGGGCGATGAAACCGGTGCAGTTTAAGCTCGGATGCCGGCTTGAAGCAATCCACCAGGGCACGGTACAGCTAGTCACGAAGGAAGGGAAACAGGAGAAGCTGGAGGCGGATACCGTGCTCATGGCCGTGGGCCGGCGGGCGGTCTTGGATACCTGGGGGGCCCAGGATGCGGGAGTCGATCTGGGGCCTAAGGGACTTACGGTGAATGAGCGTATGCAGACCAATATCCCCGGGATTTGGGCTGCCGGGGATGTAACCGGTAGGAGCCTCCTTGCCCACTGCGCGTACCGTATGGCTGAGGTGGCGGTGGCAGACATCCTTGCGTTTCTGGATGGAACTCCGGCGGGGACTAACCGGATGCGCTATGATGCCGTTCCCTGGGCCGTATACGGCGTTACCGAAGCCGCAGGAGTGGGCCTCACCGAACAGGAGGCCGCAGCCAGGGGGATTCCCATTCTCAAGGCCTCCCTCCCCATGCGGCTCTCCGGCCGTTTCGTGGCGGAAAACACCTTCGCAGGCCAGGGCGCGGTCAAGGTCATCGCAGATGCAGCTTCCCAACGGATCCTGGGGCTTCACGCGGTGGGGGCCTACGCATCGGAGTTTATCTGGGGCGCAGCGGTCCTCATCGAACAGGAACTTTCGGTTGAGGAGGTAAAACAGCTCATCTTCCCCCATCCTACGGTGGCTGAACTGATACGGGATGCCCTGTGGGAGCTTTCATAAGCCATGACGGTGGAAGAGCGGATCCTGCAAAAGGCCCGGGAACTGGGTATAGGGAAATGCGGTATCATCAAAGCCCAGGCCATGCTTGATTATGGAGCGCGGCTCCAGGAACGCATGGATAGGATCCCCCAGGGACCGGCCCTCTATGGGCGCTTTCGGGGCTTTGCGGATCCTCGTGAAGCCTTCCCCTGGGCCAAGTCCATCATCATAAGCGCCTGTTTCTATGGGCATTACCATATCCCCCAGGCCCTGCTGCCTCATTACGGAAAATACTACCTGGTGGATATGCGGCTCAACCCTGCATCTGCTGAGGCCCAGGCCCTGAGGGCCTTTGAAGCCTATCTGCACGAGCTGGGCTTGCGGACCGCCACCGAAGAAAAGTACGGCCTTACCGCGCTTCGCTGGGCCGCGTTCAAAGCAGGGCTGGGGTGCATAAGGCAAAACAACTTCTTCTATACTGAGGAAGGTTCCTGGTTTGCCTTAAACGCCTGGCTTATTGACCGGGAACTGGAACTCATCCACAGTCCCCAGGTACCGGCCTGTCCTCCCGCCTGTACGTGCTGCATCCGCTCCTGTCCCACAGCCTCTCTTTCCGCGCCGTATACCATGAACATGGCCACCTGTGTCAGCCGACTCTCTACCGCTAACGAGGTCTGCTCCTACAGCGATGAGATCAACCGTATGATGGGGCGCTGGATATACGGCTGCGATGCCTGCCAGAATAGCTGTCCCATGAATAAAGGAACCTGGAAAGATCGGGATCGCTTTCCCGGCCTGGAGGACCTGGCTTCTTGGCTCTTGCCGGAACAGCTGCTTTCCCTGGATTATGAGGATATCCGAAAGCGCTTATCAGAGAAGTTCTTCTATATACAGGAGGGATCCTTGTGGCGCTGGAAGCTGAACGCCATCAATGCCCTGGTCAATGACTTTCAAGAAGCCGCGGTCCCCGCTCTGCTCAAAGCACAGGAGGATAGCTGCGAGCTAGTCCGGGAAAAAGCCCTATGGGCCCTGCATAGGATCGGATCGCTTAGGCGCAGTAGCACACGCCCCACCTAAGCGAAGTAGCCCTAGTACAAGAGACCGCGGCGCATAGCAAGGCCGCGCCAGACAAGGTCAAGGAAATAAGGAAAACATGCCTAAATCACTTATGGTACATCCCCAAGAGGTACGCAAACCCGGTGTCCTTACTATTAAGGACATACCCCTGAATCAGTATGTTGGGGACTTTGAAAAAGAACTCGCCCGGTACGGAAAAGAACGGCTCATCCGTATATGGTACGATATGCTCACCATCCGGGAATTCGAAACCATGCTGAATACCTTTAAGACCCAAGGGGCCTGGAACGGTATCGAGTATAACCACAAAGGGCCGGCCCATCTTTCTATGGGGCAAGAGGCTTCCTCGGTGGGGCAGTGCATCAATCTGGGCCTGGAGGACTGTATCTTCGGGAGCCACCGCAGCCATGGGGAGATCCTGGCCAAGGGCTATTCCGCCTTATGGCAGCTTACCAGCTCTGCAGCAGGCCCTAATCCTCAAGGGGAACAGCAGCTTGAAGCCATCATGAAGGGCTTTCTCCAAGGGGAGACCTTAGCCGTGGTGGAAAGGATCCCCTATACCGGCATCCGGGACCTGGGGGAGCATTTCGTCCTCTACGGTACCTTAGCGGAAATTTTCGCGCGTAAGGCCGGGTTTAACCGCGGGCTGGGCGGTTCCATGCACGCCTTCTTTAGCCCCTTTGGGTCCATGCCCAATAACGCCATTGTGGGAGCTTCCGCGGACATTGCCCTGGGTGCGGCCCTCTACAAGCGGATTAACCGCAAACCCGGTATCGTCATCGCCAATATCGGGGACGCTTCCTTAGGCTGCGGTCCGGTATGGGAGGCCATGATGTTTGCTGCCATGGACCAGTACCGAACCCTTTGGCCGAAGGACGCAGGGGCTGCGCCGCCCATACTCTTCAACTTCTTTAATAACTTCTACGGCATGGGCGGACAGACTGCCGGAGAAACCATGGGCTATGCGGTGCTGGCCCGGGTAGGCGCAGGGGTGAACGGGGAAAACATGCATGCAGAGCGGGTAGACGGGTACAATCCCCTGGCAGTGGCGGATGCTGTGGCCCGGAAAAAGGAGATCCTCTTGGCGGGTAAGGGGCCGGTGCTCCTGGATACCTTGACCTACCGGATCTCCGGTCATTCCCCCTCGGATGCTTCCAGTTACCGTACCCCTGAAGAGATAAAGCTCTGGCAGGAAGCAGACTCCCTAGAAAGTTACGGGGACTACCTGGTGGACCATCGGCTTATCTCCCGAGAGGGCCTAGAGGCACTGCACGAGCAGGTGAGGGCCACATTGAGGGCCGTGGTGAAACTTGCCGCTGATGAGGAGATCTCTCCCCGGGTAAGCGGGGCCTTCATCGAATCGGTGATGTTCTCCCAGGGCAGCGAGGAAAAGCTCGAAGCCGGGGAAGTGCGCTTGTCCCAGAGCCTTGCGGAAAACCCCCGGGTAAAGGCCCTCTCAGGTAAGGCCCGCTATGGCTTTGACCATGAAGGCAAGGCCCTGCCTAAGAACAAGACCTTCCAGTACCGGGATGCCCTCTTTGAGGCTCTGGCGCACCGCTTCAGCATAGACCCCACTATGGCGGCTTGGGGGGAAGAGAACCGGGACTGGGGCGGGGCTTTTGCGGTGTACCGGGGGCTTACGGAACTGCTGCCCTATCCGCGGCTTTTCAACAGCCCCATTTCCGAAGGGGCCATAGTAGGAGCGGGGGTAGGCTATGCCTTGTCCGGGGGCAGGGCGGTGGTGGAACTCATGTACTGCGATTTTCTCGGCCGTGCGGGGGATGAGATCTTCAATCAAGCCGCTAAATGGCAGGCCATGTCCGCAGGGCTCCTGAGGATGCCCTTGGTGGTCCGGGTTTCCGTGGGGAACAAGTACGGCGCGCAGCATAGCCAGGACTGGTCTGCCCTGGTGGCCCACATCCCTGGGCTCAAGGTCATGTTCCCGGCCACTCCCTATGATGCCAAGGGCATGCTTAACCTGGCCCTGAGGGGAACGGATCCGGTTATCTTCTTTGAGAGCCAGCTTCTCTATGATATGAGTGAGCACTTTGTAAAAGAGGGCGTCCCGGAAGGCTATTACGAAGTGCCTTTAGGGGAGCCGGTCATAAGGAAGCAGGGGAAGGACCTCACCATCGCCACCTTGGGGGCGACCTTATACCGGGCCCTGGAAGCGGCCGCGAAACTGGAAGCGGCCTATGGTTTGCAGGTGGAGCTGATAGACCTGCGGTTCATCAATCCCTTGCATTACCAGCCCCTCATTGATTCGGTCAAGAAGACCGGCAGGCTGCTTTTGGCCAGTGATGCAGCGGAGCGGGGTTCTTTCCTTCATACCCTGGCGAGTAAGGTCCAGACCTTTGCCTTTGATTACCTGGATGCGCCGGTGGCTGTGGTGGGAAGCCGGAACTGGATAACTCCGGCAGCGGAACTGGAGCAGCTCTACTTCCCCCAGGCGGACTGGATCATTGACACCATCCATGAGCGGATCCTCCCCCTCAAGAATCACCGGCCCCTGACCGTACAGACCACCCTCGACCTGTTGCGCCGCGACCGTTTGGGCGTGTAGGCCGCCGGGAGAAAGGCCTTTAGGGGGCGCTGCCCCCTAGGGCCGTGCAGGGGATATGGTGCCGTGCCCAGGCCCGCTCCAAGCAGGCAAAACTTTACATAGGGTAAGTGGCTACTGAGGCATTGACAGCATATCCTTCATTTCTTAGAGTTATAGACATGATAGAAGCTGAGTTCTTTACCGATACTGACTTTGAACGGTATCGAAGCCTCGTCTATAACGAAAGTGGTATCCATTTTACCCTAACTAACCGTTCTATTTTAGAAAGTAGGCTCAAAGAGCGGCTCAGAGCAAAAGGTTTGGATTCACCCAAGACCTATTTTACGATGATTACCCAGGATAAGGAAGAGCTCAAAAATTTTCTTGATTCCATTACCACCAATCTCACCCGATTCTTTCGTAATCAGCCCCAGTTTGACACCTTAGAAAAATTTGTAATTCCTGAACTGCTTAACATAAAGAAGCATACCGGTAGTACGGTCTTGAAAATTTGGAGTGCCGGTTGTTCCACCGGGGAAGAACCCTTTAGTATTGCCATGCTCATGAGTGAAGCCCTGCCCCATCCCTGGAAATATGAAATCGTGGCCAGTGATATTAGCCTCAAGTGCCTTCTGAGCGGGAAAGAAGGGTTTTATGCGGATAACCACCTTGAGGGCATCCCCTCTGTCTATCTCCATAAGTATTTTGATAGGATGACCGGGGGCTATAAGGTTAAACCGGAAATCATGGCGAAAGTCCGGTTTGATTATCATAACCTGAAAAATGATTCGGGTTTGAGAAATATGGATATCGTGTTTTGCCGAAATGTCATTATCTATTTTGATGAAGCAGCCCAGACCGGGGTCATAAAACGGTTCTGGGATTCTATGGCTTCTAAGTCTTTCCTGTTTATCGGTCATTCTGAGTCCCTTTTTGGGATGGACACCCCCTTTGAGTTTGTAAAAACCCCCTGGGCTACTTTGTATAGAAAATTTATTTGAGTGTTTTGTCCTTTAAATAACAAGTGGAAGCAAGGAGATGCTTGTGGCTGACGAAATTGGTGTGTTAATTGTAGATGATTCTGCGTTGATGCGTAACCTCATAGGTAAAATGGTGGAATCAACCCCTGGGCTTGTGGTAGCTGAAAAAGCCATGAATGGGCTCTTTGCCCTGCGCAAAATCCCCCGGGTCAACCCTGACATTATCGTCCTTGACCTGGAAATGCCGGAAATGAACGGCATTGAATTTCTCAAAGAGCGTAAAAAGCTGGGTATTGAGATACCGGTGGTGATTCTTTCTGCCCTGGCCCGCCGGGGTGCAGAGCTCACCATGGAAGCCCTGGCTTTGGGGGCTAATGATTTTATCCAAAAGCCATCGGACATCGGGGGTGAAGATCTCTACACGGTTAAGGACCTGCTCACCAATATGCTCTTAGCCTATGGCAGCAAATACCGGCGCTCCGCGGGGAAGAAGCCTATCTCCATAGATGCCAGTCAGTATGAGTTCAAAAAGCCCGCGTTCCCCGACGTAGCCCCCCTGCATTCGCAGGATGCCTTTCTGCACCATGTACGATCGACCTTAGGCATAGCCAGTCCGGCAGTTCCGGCCAAGCCCCCCGAGCGGACGCGCAAGCCGGGTAAGACGGAGATCATTGCCATCGGTGTATCCACGGGCGGCCCTGATGCCTTGCGCTTCCTCTGTGCCCGGCTTGATCCGGATTTAGCCGTACCTATAGTGGTAGTCCAGCACATGCCGCCGGGATTTACCAATGAGTTTGCCAAAAGCCTAGACCGGGTTTGTCCTTTGGAGGTGAAAGAAGCGGCAGAAGGGGACATCATCAAGCCGGGACGCATCTTAATAGCCCAAGGGGATAAGCATCTGGAGCTGGAACGGAAAGCCTTGTCTGTAATAGCCCATCTTTCAGATGCCCCCCTGGTAAGCGGGCACCGGCCTTCTGTGGATGTACTCTTCGCTTCGGTGGCCAAAATCTACAGTAACCAGGTACTGGGGATCATCATGACCGGCATGGGCCGGGACGGTGCGGAACAGTTGGGTACTATTTACCAGGAAGGGGGCATTACCCTGGGACAAGACGAGGCAAGCTCGGTGGTGTACGGTATGCCCCGAGTTGCCTATGAGCTCGGTCATGTGATGGAACAGGTTCCCCTGGAGCACATGGCCCAGCGGATCTGCGCTATTGTCAAGGGCCAGGGCTAAGGGTCTTTCCGGCCTCTTGCTTCTCCCTCACCTTTTTCCTCCAGCACTTTGAGCGGCCCTGAGCAAAGGGCCTTAAAGATGCGCCGTTTTACGGCACTCGCATTACCCGTAAAGTAAGCGATACTTTTTCGTATGTCCCGGCGTTGAGAATGTATGCCGTAGGGACAGGTACAGCTTGCCTTGAGGATACCCTGTTCTGCTGCACAGGCGATAATCTGCTGTTCCTCCACATAGCCCAGGGGACGAATGAGCCGTACCGGGTACTTGCGGTAGGAAAGGACCATAGGCATAGTGGAAAGTTCCCCCTTGGCGGTCATGTTCATAAAAAATGTTTCGATGATGTCGTCCAGGTGATGCCCTAAGGCGATCCCGCTGAAGTGATGGGCCAGGGCATAGCGCAAGAGTTCGGTCCGTCGCTGGGTGGAGCACCAATAACAGTTCATTTTCTCCCCTGCCTTGAGCCTGCCTATGATGGGGACGAAGAGGTCCGTAAAGGGAATGTCCCAGGATTCCAGGTTCTGTGCAAGGACGGACTTTTTACAACAGCTGCAGAAGTCGCTGGAGATGTGGAGGGCTGCCAGTTCGTAGTCGATTTTAAGGGCCCGCCGCGCCTGGTGCAGGGCCCAGGCCAGGACGCTTGAGTCTTTCCCGCCGGAAACCGCAATGAGGATCCGGTCCCCCTTACGGATGAGGTTTTGCTCCAGAATGGCTTTGACGAGCAATTTTTGCACCACCTTACTTGCCTGGCTTCTGCGGAGACAGCGGTTACTCATAGCCGGGCAGCCTCTCCGGGAGAATCTGCCTGAGGTGCCCGGGCGTAGCGGTCATAGATATCCCGGATCACCAAACTGGCGAGGATCATCCCCGCGGCAGCGGTAACCGGTACTGCGCTGCCGTTGATCACCTTTTTAGAACTGCACCATTCCACCGAAGGCTGCGCTGCCGCAGCCTCAGCGCAAGCCGGCCTGGGGCACAGGCAATGGGCGGAACCGCAGGAACGGGGAAGCTCCCTGTGGAGGGGCAGGCGCTCAGGGCTGTACACCACGGTAACATGCCCCTGAAAGCCCCGTTTGCGCAGACCCGAGCGGACCAGCTTTGCCAGGGGACAGCCCTGGGTCTCCCAAATATCGGCGGTTCTCAGTTGGGTGGGATCCAGCTTCTGCGCCATGCCCATAGAGGCGTACAGGGGAATGCCCCGCCGGGTAACCCCTTCAATAAGATCGAGCTTGTGGGTGAGGCTGTCAATCGCATCTATCACGTAGTCCGCGCTTTCCACGGCAAAGCGCTCAAAGCTGGCACGGGAGAAGACCTGGTCAAAGGCTTCGACCGTGCAGTCGGGGTTTATCTCTAAGAGCCGCCTGGTTAGGGCCTCCACTTTGGACCGGCCAAGCGTAGCGCTGGTGGCCTGGACCTGGCGGTTTATATTGGTAATGCAGACCCTGTCGGAATCAACGATAGACAGGTGCCCTATGCCTGAACGGGCCAAGGCTTCGGCGCACCAGCTTCCCACCCCGCCCAGGCCGACCACCATGACCTTGGTATGGGCCAAGGCTTCAAGGGCAGCAGCACCGGTGAGCAGGGCAAGTCTTTGAAAACGGGGATTTCCAGTCATGGATAGAAAGGAGTGTACCCTGATGATGGGAAGCGCATCAAGCCGCTTGAGGACAGCCTGGGAAAAAGGCTAAGGGCTATAAAAAGAGTGAGATTAAGGCATTGACAAGCCGTGTGTTTGATACTATACTTCCCTCCTCTCTTCCTTCCCCTTTTCCCTCCCCTCTCCCCTTAAAAAAATAAAAAAATCGTAAAATACCTTGATATTTTTAAAATATGTGCTATACTAATTCTTATGGACCTAGTACGGCGTATACCTATTATACCCCCCCGTTTCCAGGTGAGTCTTTTCCAGCTTTAATTGTCAACTCCTTTTTTGTGTCTCCTCTGCAGGGTGTCTTGGAATCTAAGGCAGCCGCAGGACGAGTCCAGGCTCTGCGCTCACCCGGAGTGCGGGGAAGTTCCGGTGTACGAGCGGCGAGTCAGAACCCCAGCGCTGCGAGTCCGGTTGTCGGCGCTGGAAGTCCGATTGCCGGCGCTGGAAGTCTGGTTGCCGACGCTGGAAGTTCGGTTGCCGGCGCTGGAAGTCCGATTGCCGGAGCTGGGAGTCCGATTGCCGGCGCTGCGGGAGTGGATTGCTTCGCTTTGCTCGCAATGACGGGGCGTGGCTCCCGCGAATGTGGAGGGTGGCAGGGACTTTCGTCATTGCCAGGAGCGCAGTGAACCCGTCATTGCGAGGGGCGCAGCCCCGAAGCAATCCAGACAGGAACGTCCCCGTTCTGACCCCCCAGGGCTGCGGGTTAGAACCCCGGCGCGGTGAGTCCGGTTGCCGGTGCTACGGGAGTGGATTGCTTCGCTTCGCTCGCAATGACGGGGCAAGGGTCTCCCGCAAGTGGGGGGTGGCGGGGGCTTTCGTCATTGCCGGGAGCGCAGTGAACCCGTCATTGCGAGAGCGCAGCCCCGAAGCAATCCAGACAGGGAAGTCCCCGTTCTGACCCCCCAGGGCTACGGGTTAGAACCCCGGCGCTGCAAACTTAGGAATCGGAAAGGGAAGTCCCTTTTTCGTTTATATCTGTTCATTGTTTCGGAGGTATTACTATGGGTAGAGATTGGTATCCCGGTTCCCGGGACGCTCAGTTGCATCTCGTGGAAACCTGGCTCCTGGTTTTCCTCGTCAAAGCCGCTCTCTGGGGCATTCCCGGTAATGTTCTATAATTATTGGAACAAACATACTCTCCCAAAAAACCAGACGTTTATAGCAAGGGCGACAACAATTTTGTGCATAAGCTCTGTCTTTGAGAATCAAAGCCCTTTCCT
>JAITEL010000081.1 GCA_031282065.1 Treponema sp. | reverse complement strand
CCTCCCGACACTCAGGCAGTTTCTCCGCCGCCTTATCAAGATACCCGATAAAGGGTTTAAGTATTCTCCGTCCCATGCCTTATTTTAGGCATCTTTTTTTGAATTTGGAATTGCTGGTTCGTTCCATATACAAGAGTTTTTATATAAAAAGTCCGCCCGGCCTTGAGGGTGGGGCAACGCGCCCGCGCTTGCCGCGGCAAAGCCCGCCGTCCTCAGGCGCCGCCTTCGGAAGGGCCTTTTGGGGACAAGGTGAACCGGATTTATCCCCAGCTCGTGTATCCTTTCCTTCAGCTTTTCCGCCGTCTTGATCTCCCGGTTCCCCATACATACGCCACGATCTCCCCGCTATGACCACGGTAGGTATGCTAGACTTCAAGTTCTAGACCGTCGTAGGCAGGGCCCATAGTGCTCCCCTTCCACCCACGGGCAGCTTGAAAGGCTCGACAATAGGCCTCAATATCCTTATGGGAATGATCATGGCAAATATGGGTTAAGTACATCCTCTGGCTGTGTATCTGGAGGGCCAGGTCCAGGGCTTCTTCAAAGCTGAAATGGGTCTCATGGGGACGAACTCTCAGCCCCCCTATGATGAGCATGTGAGGGGAACCAATGAGGGTCAAAGAAGGATACGGTACCCTGCTCGTATCGGTTAGGTACAGGGCCTCCCGCACCCTCCCCGGCTCTTCCTGCTTTGTCTCTGCTATTTTCCAGCCCACTATATCCAGGATGCCGTGCTTTACCGGTATGGGGGTAAAGCACAGCGCGCCTATCCACAGGGGCTCGTGAATAACCTGGGGAGCGATTCGGGGTTTTCCCCCTCCTTGTTGGGTAGGTCTAAAGGCATAGGAGAAGCGCTCCTTAAGTTCTTCTATAGTCTGGTGATTACTGTACACTGGTATGGGTTTTTCATGGGTGTGCCAGCACAGGGGACGCAGGTCATCAAGCCCATGCACATGATCCGCATGGGCATGAGTCAAAAATACCGCATCCAACCGGGTGATCCCTGCCCGAAGAGCCTGAAGCCGGAACTCAGGCCCGGTATCAATCACCATCCGCTCCCCTGCACGGCCTTCTATATACAGGGAAGATCGCATACGCTTGTCCCGGGGATCCTCGGAAGTACACACCGGGCAGCGGCACCCTATTACGGGAATGCCATGAGACGTACCAGAGCCTAGAATAGAGAGCTTCATGGAAACAGTATGCTCGAAAAAGGTGTGAAGTAACAGGTCTGTATGCGATACTGCCCGCGAGCCTGCTTTCTAGCCGCCTAGATAGGCCTTCTTCACATCCGGGTTTGCGGCCAGCTCTGCTGATGAACCGGCAGCGATGATCTCTCCAGTCTTAAGCACATACCCACGATGGGCAAAGTCCAGGGCAACCTTGGCGTTTTGTTCCACTACCAAGATGGTAATGTGTTTGACAAAATTAAGCTGCTTTAAAGCCCGGAACATCTCATACATGAGCTTAGGGGCAAGCCCCATAGAAGGTTCATCCAACATGATCACCTTGCTGCCGGTCATGAGGGCCCGGCCTACGGCCAACATCTGCTGTTCACCACCGCTTAGGAGCTCCCCCCGTTGTTTCCTCCGCTCATAGAGCCGGGGAAACAAGGAGTAGACCATTTCCAGGATCTCCCCGGTAATCACCGCCTTGTTAATATCCTTGCGGTGAGGGTAGCTGGCTATCTGCAGGTTCTCCTCCACGCTGAGGTTCCCAAAGATATGCCGCCCCTCGGGGACCAGGACCAGCATCTTGTTCTGGATAAGGGTATGGGCTTCACGTTTAAGGATGCTCAGCCCCTCATACACAAGGTCCCCTCCGGTAATTGAAGGGCCCTCAGGCCGGGGCAGCCGGGCAAGGCTCAGGAGGGTGGAGGTCTTGCCTGCCCCATTAGCGCCTATCAGGGTAACGATTTCCCCGCTATCTATCGTAAAGGAAATACCGTGCAGGGCCTCAATATTGCCATAGGCCACCTTTAGGTTCTTAACTTCCAGTAACATTCCGCCTCCCTTGACCCATTATATAGCCCCATCCCCCAGGTAGGCTTTAATCACCTCAGGGTTACTCCGGATCTGCTCAGGGCTGCCAAAGGCTATTTCCCGGCCAAAATCAATCACCGAAATACGCTGGCAAAGGCTCATGATAACCTCCATCTGGTGTTCTATCATCCATATCGTGAGCTTAAAGGTCTCGTGGATCCAGTGGATATACTCGATAAGCTCAAGGGTATCTGCAGTGCTGAGCCCTGCGGCAGGTTCATCCAGCATGAGCAGGGAGGGCCCCAGGGAAAGGGCCCGCACGATTTCTACCCGCCGCTGTATGCCGTAGGGGAGGTTTTTCGGGTATTCATCGGCTAGATCCGCAAGCTTAAAGACCTCCAAAAGTTCCCGGGCGGTTTTGGTGATCTCCTGTTCCCGCTCAAGGTAGCGCTTAGTCCGAAAGAACACATCCGCTACGGTGTAGCCCAGGTGATAGTGCTGGGAGATGCGGATATTATCCAACACGGTCATCTCGCTCCAGAGCCGTATGTTCTGAAAGGTCCTGCCTATTTTCATGGCTGCTATCTCGTGGGGCTTTTTGGCGTTGATCCGTACCCCGCCGACCATGATATGCCCCTCAGAAGGCACATAGAAGCCGCTCACCAGATTAAAAACCGTGGTCTTGCCTGCCCCATTGGGTCCGATTAAACCGGCAATCTCCCCTTTCTTAAGGCTCAGGTTGAGATCCGTCAGGGCCTGGAGTCCGCCGAAACGGTGGGTGAGATGCTTGATTTCCACATGGGTATCCATAGGTTTCTTCCCTATCCTCCTCTTTTTTCTTCTATGAACAGTGATTATTTCCCTGCCTTGCTGCGGCGCAGGGTAAAGCGCTTAAGCTGAGGGAATACCTCCGAAAGTTCCCGGTGCCCCAAGATACCTTCCGGCCTAAATTGCATGAGCAGAATCAAGAGCAGGGGAATAAACACCCACTTGAGGATTTGCAGGGGCCGCAAGAGTTCCAAGAGGAAGGTAAAGAACACCGCAGACAGCACAGACCCTGAAAGGGAACCCATGCCTCCCAGATAGACCATGACCATGCCTTCGGTGGACTTCATGATGTTAAAGGAACTGGGGTTGATGAAGCCCAGGAGATGGGCGAAAAGCCCCCCCGCAACCCCGGCAAGGCCCGATGAAAACATGAAAGCCAGGAGCTTTATCCGGTTGGTGTCCACACTCATGATCTCTGCGGAGATCTCATCATAGCGGATCGCGGCAATACCCTTGCCTAAGACCGAACCCATGAGGCGCTTTATCGCGCCCACACAGAGGACCACAAACGCCATGATCCAAAGAAGCATCCAAGGCAGGGGAAGGAGATCGCTCATGGCAAACACCGTGGCCTTCATCCCCATGAGCCCCCGGCTTGCCCCCAGGATTTCCAGGTTATTGATGAGGGTCATGATGATGTAATTCGCGGCTATCGTGATAATGGCCAGGTAATCGTCCCGGGTTTTGAAGGAAGGGATGGCCACAAGGAGCCCTGTACAAGAGGCGATGAGCCCCCCGGTGATGATGACCAGGGGGAACAGGAAGAGCGCGCTCTGGGGAGGAAGCAGCGGGGCCCCGAAGAATTTATTATCTGTGAATAAGATCAGGGACAGGACCGAAGAGGTATAGGCCCCTACCGCCATAAATCCCGCATGGCCACAGGAAAATTCCCCCATAGAGCCGTTAACGATGTTAAGGCTTGAGGCAAAGATGATATTAATACCTATGGACATGAGCACACTCTGGACATATTGGTTTATCAGCCCCAAAGATGCCAGTATCCCTATAAAGAGCATGAGCCCCAGGCTCAGGATGAGAAGGGGTATACGGGATGCTTCTTCAGCCCCCTTCTGCATTATGCGGTCCCTCGCTTCCCGGCTCGGGGCTGTGTTGTGCGGCGCGGTCATGGTACTACTCTCCCTTAGTCGCTTCTTGAACTTAGGAGCAAGCATACCCAGAAGCAATGGAACAATCAAGCATGTTTATACGTTTTATATGCTCCTTTTCTCATTTTTTTGCAATTTCCCGTATAATTATACGATGTATACGCAGATCCTAGGTTCAAAGCCGGGAAGCTGCCACACGCTCAAGGAAGAGCCGGCTTTCTGCCCGTAGCTCCTGTACAAAGGGGTTTGCCTCTAGCGGACCGAGCACCGCATCCTGTTCAGCCTTGTTGCGGTAGGTGCTCTGGCGGAAGGGATCCAGGTAATCCTTAAGCTTGGTTTTATACACCTGGTCTTCGATGAAGGAACGGATCCGCACCCCTTCATCCAGCAGCTCGTTCCAGCGCTCTTTGGTGATACTCGTCTCTGAGGCCGAGGCAGCAGGATTGCCCCCGTGGAGAAAGCGCAGCACCTGCAAGGCATGCAAAGCCCTGTCCAAGGGGTATTCCTGCAAGAAGCGATCATAGGCCTGGTGTATCTGG
Organism: Treponema sp.; assembly: GCA_031282065.1. Taxonomy (GTDB): domain Bacteria; phylum Spirochaetota; class Spirochaetia; order Treponematales; family Breznakiellaceae; genus JAIRLU01. Next base: position 8,710 of record JAITEL010000081.1, on the reverse strand, counting down.
TCCCAAGAAGTAAGTTCCCCTTCCCGGATAGCCGTTCTCAGGGCATCCACCTTCGTTTCCATCACGAGCTGTCCCCCAAGGTTGACCCAGTCCAGGGGCAGGGCTTGGGGGAAGGCTGCCTGAAGGCTCAGCACATCCCCGCAAGCCCTATCAAGGCCCACTCTATCCCCCTGGGGCAGGGAAAAGAAGTCTACCAGGGTTTTCACCCCATAGTACAGGAGCATTTCCCTATAGGCCCTGAGCCCCTGCCAGGCCTTGATGATTTTAACCGGCCGGTCTGACCGCTCCAAGGTCCGTTTCGCCGCCCATAAGTGAGCCCGGGGAGGCAGGTCTTTAAGGCGCTGGTATCCTGCCTCCCGCGCCCAGCCTTCCATAAGCCCAATGGCCCGGATGATTTCCGCCGCCGTATCAGGGGCGAGGTAGGCGGTTTCGATATGCTGGACCGGGAAGCGCCGTTTATCCCGGATCCGGCACTTCCAACTGTTCCGTTCCAGGGCGTACATATTGTACAGCCACCAGTAGCCGGGCATTACCCATAGCTGCGCCGTAGTATGGGTAATGAGGCTGAAGGGCAGGGGTATATGCAGTTCGGCAGGGTAATTGCCCTTGGCAATCAGGGTGTAACTGGCAAAGCGGCTGTTGTGTTTGAGGGTGCTGGAAAGCCCCGGCCAAAAGCCCCGGCCCGCGATGATTTCGCCGTCATTACCCCGGCTGTTGTGGTTGGAGCCCACCGTAGCGCCGGCAGCCATATTTGACTGGCCCAGGATCATAGCGGCTATGAGGAAGGAGTTGTTGTGGTGCTGTTCATGGGCAGGAAAGACCAGGGTATTGAGCACCTCACAGCAGGAGACCGTGGAATTATCCCCCAGGATGGAATGAATGAGGCGTGCGCCGTATTTCAGGTTACTGTTGTTCCCCAGCACAAAACGCACGGCCTTGCAGCCGTAAAAGATCCGGCAGCCGTAGCCTATGATACCGTTTACCAGTTCAACCCCTTCGCCTATCTGGGTGGGGTCGCGGGGGTCTGATCGGATAGAGAGATTCTTAAGCTTATGAGCGCCTTTGATGTAGGCCCCTTCTCCAATACGGACATCTTTAATCGTATGGCAGTGTTTGATCACTGTTCCGTGGCCCACAGTGCCGTAATAACCCCGGCGGGAATCGACGGACCCCTGGGTTATCCGTTTAAAAGCCTCCATGAGCCGAGTATCTTCCCGGTACACGGTCCAGAGGTAGGCATCCGCGCAGATCATGGAGAGAAAGGGAAGCACGCTGCGCCCCCCTGCTTCGTTTAAGGGGTCTATCCAGACCCGGACAGCTTCATCTTCCCCGTCCTTGATAAGCCCTTCGCCGAACTTTGCGTGATTGGTGGTGTCCATTTCATCAATAGAGCTCAGCATTACCTCATCGCCGATGAGGTAATGGGAGAGGTAGTGGCAGTCGTGGATGGCAGGACGGTCCCCAATGTCGCAGGCAATAATGCGGCTATGGGTGATGCCCACGGGCAGCAGGTAATCGTGGTAGCGCAAGAAGCCCGCATCCAGGGAGCCGATACGGACAAGCCCGGCAAAGACACAGTGCTTGACCAACTGGGGGGTAAATCCCTCTTTCACCCGTACATCCTGCCAGGCTGCGCAGGTATTGCCCTGGGCTTCAAGGATGCGGATTTCTTCGCAGGTGAGGGGACGAAAGAGGTCTTGCCGGGGCTGCGGCGAGGAACTGCCGGGAGGCGTATATAGGGCTTCGAGCTGCCGGTTGCGCAGGTAATACTCATCTTCCCCCGGAGGAAGATAGGCAGGGGGGATAAAATCATACCCGTATCGCAGACTCGATGGGGGATCCCCCGGGAAAGAACGAATAAAGGTGGTACTCATCACCTCAAGCATATCCAGGCAGCCGCAGGAGGTCTAGCGTGAGGGAAGGCCCAAGGGCTTGGTACTGCACTTGCAGGGGCAGCAGTATGGCCTTGGGAAGGGCAGGTCCGGGGGAAACGCCATGTGCACAGATGAAGACCTCAATACATGTACGGAAGACCTTAATACATGTACGGAAGACCTCAATACATGTACGGAGGACCTCAATACATGTACGGAGGACCTTAATACATGTACGGAAGACCTTTGGACTTTACCCCGTTAGGTAGACACCGTTAAACAACTCCCCTTCAGGTAAACTCATGTGGCGCCACATAGCCACGTACCAAATGCAGGCGAATCCCCTTATGCTATGCCTCAAGATACCTGAACACCGATTGCCGAAGCTCCCCCTCGGTATGGTTGCCCTCCAGGGTTTCCCCCTCCCTGGCACCCCGTATTTCGCCCACCGCTACACTTCCTGAGCTTCCCCTGCGGCGAAGAGGGCCGCCTCTTTCTGGAGGATTTCATGCACCGTCCTTAGCTTCGCGCGCGCTCATTTCTCAAACCAAACCCCTCTTTTGCCAAAACCCTTCATCCACCAGTCAGCGGCTTCCCCAAACGCATCGGTTACTTTGTGAAACAGCCCTTCCTGACAGGGGGCCGGTCAGGCCGTAGCGGTCTGATTTCGGCTAGATTACTTTTGAGGCAATGCGCTATCTTGACAAAATTTTTCGATGGCGATATTGTAGATCAATAGTCGGAGATTCAATGAATAGATTCATATTACAAAAAGGGTCGTTCGGCGACTCTTTTTTTATGAAGACTGGTGTTCCGATGAAGGGACAGGCTTGATTCAAGGTGATTTCAGATTACTTTAAGGAGATGATCCGATGCGGTTCACGCCCAGGGAAGGGGATCCCGTATTTGATTCGATTAAACCAGTAGTGCAGGGCTTGGGAATGGCACTGGTGGATGTATCGGTGTCCCGGCACAAAAGAAGCGTACAGGTCAGGGCGGTGATCTATAAAGTCGGGACCGTGGGAGTGGAGGATTGTTCCCAGGTACATAAAGCCATACTGCCCCGCTTGGAATTGGCCTTTCCCGGTCAAGATATCCTGGTAGAGGTCTCTTCTCCTGGGATCGATAGGCTTATTAAGGATGGCTCCGAATTGGTACATTATATTGGACGGGGCATAAAATGCTTCAGAAGGGATATTTCCGATTGGTCTGCCGGTATTCTTAAGACAGCGGATGAGACCCACCTGGTGCTTGAAGGAAAGGATGGAATGATCGATATAGCTTATGAGCATATCGCAAAGGCAAAGTTAGATTATTCACAGGAGGTGTAGGCTTGTGGCAATAGATATATCGGAAGCAATCCATCAGCTTATTCGAGACCGGGGTATGTCAGAGGAACTCATACTCAGGACCATCGAGAATACCATCCTTGCGGCTTATAAACGCCGGTATGGGAATGCAGATAACCTCATTGTCCGGATAAGCGAGGATCAGGAAGTCTCGGTATATGCGAAAAAACAGATTGTTGACGGGGTGTATGATCCGGTTTCAGAGATAGATTTGGAAGAAGCCCGGACCCTGAATCCTGAGGCGGATATAGGGGATGAGATCCTCATTGAAGTGAATCCCAAGGAATTTGACCGTATTTCGGTTCAGAGCGCCAAACAAACCGCCCATCAATCCATCCGGGAAATCCAGAAGGATACCCTGTATTCCGAATATAAGAACAAGGTGGGGGAGATCGTTATCGGTTATTACCAGCGGGAACGCAACGGTACGATCTACGTGGATCTGGGGAAAATTGAAGGGCTCCTTCCCAAAAAGTACCAGTCTCCCCGGGAAGCCTACCATGTCAATGATAGGATCAAAGCCCTGATTATCGAAGTCAATAAGACCCCCGCAGGGCTTCAGGTGGTCCTCTCCCGAACCCATACGGATTTTGTCAGGGCGATTTTTGAGCTTGAGGTTCCTGAAATTTACGATAAAACCGTGGAAATCCATAAGCTCGTCCGGGAACCAGGGTACCGTACTAAACTAGCGGTCTATTCCAATCGGGAGGATGTGGATCCCGTGGGGGCCTGTGTGGGACTCAAAGGGGTGCGGATTCAGGCGATCATCAAGGAGCTGGAAGGGGAAAAAATTGACATTCTCAAGTACGATCCGGATCCTCGGCGTTTCATCAAAAATGCGCTTTCCCCGGCAGAGGTACGGGAGGTGATTACCATGGACGAGGGGAAACATCAGGCCCTCGCCGTGGTGAGTGAGTCCCAGCTCTCCCTTGCCATAGGTAAGCAAGGGCTTAACGTTCGATTGGCAAATCGGTTGGTGGACTGGAATATCGATGTGAAAACCGATGCCCAGTTTGAGGAAATGGATATTGCCGCAGAATCCCGCCGCGCGGTTTCTGAATTGTTTGGAGATGCTGAAGACTATGGGGAGGAACTTTCCCGGATTGCTGAGCTTCCTGGTGTGGATGCCCAGGTTGTTAAGTCGCTTCAAGACAAAGGCGTTGATTTCATCGAAGATTTTCTTGCCCTCTCCCCTAAAGAACTCTTGGATCTCAAGGCTATCACCGAGGAACAGCTTGAAGCCTTACGTGCCTTGATCGAAGAGAATGTAGAGATTGTCGAAGAGGATGAGAAAGACGCTCCCTCTGAAGTGGTGCTTAAGGACCCTGAAAAGGCTTCTGAAGATGGGCAGGGTACTCATGAGGAGGCAGTCCCAGAGCTTGAAACCTATGAATGTCCTGAATGCGGCGCTCATATAACGGTAGATATGACCAGTTGTCCGAAATGCGGCATCGGGTTAAGTTTTGAATATGAAGATGAATAACCTATTCCAGGTAAGGCATCGGATAGTATAATGTAAGGTGGATTATGGCTGAGGAATTAGATAATACCCAGAAACCAAAGGCAGAACTCATTAAACGGGTGGTGAATGAGCCTGTATCTTCAAATGGCGGGGTAAAACATACCCCTGCTTCAGGCCGCAAGAAAATTGTCGTCAAAGCGAAGGGGTCTGTTTCTTCGCTTCCTCATCCAAAATCAGCCAGTCCGGTTAAGAAAACCCAGACTAGGGTGCTTGCTACTCCAAAACCTGCTGCTGAGGAAGAAACGGTTCATGAGGCGCCTAAAGATACCCCTGGAGAAGCCGCCAGGCAGGTCTTGGAAAAAGATCGAGTGCCTCAAGCCGCAGCTCCCAAATCCTCCCGGGAACCGGTGCCTGCTAAGGGGCCCGCTGCCAAGGAAGCAAAACCCCAAGGACACGAGCGTCCTGCCACGCCTCGGAATGTGGTCAGTTCTTTCCCGGTTACACAGCGGCCCGCGGCAGCAGCCGGCAGGGTAGGGGGGAAACCGGTGGGCCCCAGGCATACACGGGAAGATACCCAGAACCGTTCCGGGCAAGCTCCCTTTCGCCCAAGGCCTGCAGGAGTAGCCGGCAGGGTAGGGGGGAAGCCGGTGGGTCCCCGCGCTCCTGAGGCCGGTCAGCACAGCAACCGTTTCAGCGGTCCAAGCGCTTCCCGTCCAAATGGGAGATTCGGAGGCGGTCAGCGGCCCCGAGTACCGGGCAGACCCGGCTTTACTCCGGGAGGAACCCAGCGGCCAGGCGGCTTTGGGGTGCAGCGTCCTGGCATGGGCAGAGTAGGCGGTCCTCCTCGTCCTGGGGCAGGGGGTTCTCCTCAGAGCCCTCCAATGGAAAACAAGGGGCCTGTTAAAAAGACCTTCAAATCCAAGAAGCCCATGTACATCCGGCGGGAAAAAGAGCTGGAAATGGAGGAAAAGCTCCTCCAGACGAAAAAGAAGATATCCCATATAGCGAATCCCGTACCTAAATCCATTGATATCATGGAAGTGGTATCCGTGTCTGAGTTGGCCCGGAAGATGAACCTCAAGGCTTCGGATTTGATTCAGAAGCTTATGAGCATGGGGATGTTGGTTACCATCAACCAGCAGATCGATGCGGAAACCGCTATGCTCCTGGCTGCGGAATTCGGAGCGGATGTACGGATCATAAGCCTCTATGAGGAAACCTTGATTGAAACCGAAGTGGACGATGAGCTTTCTATGAGCCAAAGGCCGCCGGTTGTTACGGTCATGGGTCATGTGGATCATGGCAAGACGAAGTTGCTGGATGCTATTCGCAGTGCGGATGTCGTTTCCGGGGAATTCGGGGGCATCACCCAGCACATTGGTGCCTATACGGTGGATACCCCCAACGGGCGGATCACCTTCTTAGACACCCCTGGGCACGAGGCATTTACCCGTATGCGGGCCCGGGGCGCCCAGATAACGGATATTGTGGTACTGGTGGTTGCCGCAGATGACGGGGTCATGCCTCAGACTGTGGAAGCCATTAACCATGCCAAGGAAGCGGATGTTCCCATTATCGTGGCGGTTAATAAAATCGACAAACCTGAGGCTAATCCGGATCGGGTGAAGAGTCAGCTTTCTGAATTGGGCCTTCAACCTGAAGAGTGGGGCGGTCAGACCATGTTTGTGGAGCTTTCCGCTTTGCGTAAAGAAGGGATAGATAAGCTCATTGATTCCATACTGCTGGAAGCAGAAATCCTGGATCTCAAGGCCAATTACAACCGGGCGGCAGAAGGCAAGATTCTGGAATCCAGAATTGACCATGGCCGGGGTATTGTGGCCACGGTTATGGTAGAGAAGGGAACCCTGAAAATAGGAGACTCCTTTGTGGCGGGGATTTGGCCGGGAAAGGTGCGGGCCCTCTTTAGCGACAAGGGTGAAAAGCTTGAAAAGGCCACTCCCTCCATGCCTATAGAGGTACTGGGTTTTGAGGGCATTCCCAATGCGGGAGACCCCCTGCAAGTGGTGGAAGAGGAGAAGCAAGCCCGGAGCATATCGGGCAAACGGCAGGAGCTCAAGCGTTTTGAAGACGCTAAGAATGTCAAGAAAATCACCTTGGATAACCTGTACGATACCATAAGCAACGGGACGATTCAGGAGCTCAAGGTTATCATCAAGGCGGATGTGCAAGGTTCTGCAGAAGCCCTGCGCTCAAGCCTGGAAAAACTGTCCACCCAAGAAGTACGGCTTAACGTGATTCAGGCGCTTCCCGGTGCCATCAACGAAGGGGACGTGGACCTGGCTATTGCGTCCAACGCCATCATCATCGGCTTTAACGTGCGGCCGGTTCCCAAGGCAAAGCTCTTAGCGGATCAGGAAAAAGTAGACATCCGCAAGTACAACATCATCTACAAGGCAGTGGAGGAGATACAGCAGGCTATGGAGGGGATGCTCAAACCAGATACCAAGGAAGAGATCATCGCCACTGTGGAGGTCCGGGATACCTTCAAGACCCCGAAATTCGGGACTATTGCCGGCTGTTATGTCCTTACCGGGACGGTCAAACGGAATGCCAGTGTCCATATCATCCGGGATGCCATAGTGATTTATACCGGGAAGATATCTTCCCTGCGACGCTTTAAGGACGATGTACGGGAAGTTGCTGCAGGGTATGAATGTGGTATGGGGATTGAGGGCTTTGACGATATCCAGGTGCAAGATCAGCTTGAGGTTTTTGAGATGGTAGAAGTGGCCCGGAAACTCAGCTGATCTTAGAGCCGTTAAAAAAGGAACGAAGATGCCCAAGTGCCGGAACTTTAGTAAAAAAGGGAACGAGTGAAGCCTCGTACAGTCCGGGGGCATAGAGTCCCCCGGCGTCGAGGCGCGACGCAGGGCGGCGTCGAGGCGCGACGTAAGGCGGCGTCGAGGTACGACGTAAGGCGGCGTCGAGGTACGGATATGGCCGGCCGTGAGGGGCGATCCCCGCAAGGCAAGGTACACCAACGGCACACTGCGTATCGGCCGCCTCCCCCGGTAATCCGCCCCGCGCTGTTTGGGGAAGAGCCGGCGGAGCCGTCTCTTCCCGTTTCTTATGCTCCATCTCACGCTTCGTCTCCTCAATCGCCCCGTTCTCCCTCCCTCCCCTGGATAAAAGACGGGGTATCCCCGAGGCGGAGGGAAGCGGACGCTGAGCCGGAAAGGGACATGCTCAGGCCTTTGCAGGGGCCGAAGCATGTTTCAAAACGCTGAAAGGGGAGGTGGAAACCCCGGAGGGCAGCGATGCTACGGGAGGGGTAAAATTGGTGTGTATGTACCTTGAGGCATAGTATAAGCGGATTCATATACATTCGTTACTTGACTATTTGGCGGCTCATGGGTTTCACTCAGGGAGAGCCGCTTAATGTTTATCTCCCAAACGGGGTAAAGTCCAATGTATAGAAGCTTCACCGCACGCCCCATGAAGAACGGGCTGCTCATTACAAGCCCCGCACGACAGGTGATCCTGAGCGGCCTGGTTCTTCAGGTGCTTTGGATAGGGTATCAGATCATGCAAGGAAACCGCAGCGGCCTCATACAGGGCCTTGCAGGCGCTATGGGCTGGTCTATCTACGCGTACTGGAGCATAGGTATACGAAAAGTACATATCCTGTATGAAAGTAATGCAAGGGGCTTTTATATACGCACCATAAAAACGTGCTTTTATGATCCTGATTTCATAGCTTATGAAGATATACAAACCCTAGATATGCTCCCCAAAGGACTCATCCTAACCTTGCACAGCGGGCAAACAATACGATTAAAAGGACTGGGAAAACGGCAAGAGTCCGTATACCAGGATATACAAGCCCATAGAGCGGCACAGGAAAGCAGCGGGGGAGAAAGCCCCTGAGATTTCGCCATGTCTCTTGCAGGGCAACGTCATTTAAAAACCTCTCCACGCAAAGGTGTGATACTATGAAGTACCCAAGGGAGGGGACACATGGAGATCACGAAGGAAGAAGCGGACCGGCTGAAGGAAAGTCTGGG